>NZ_AP023361.1:0-300000 GCF_014191545.1 Terrihabitans soli
ATGTCCGCGCCTGCTCATTCCCCTTCGTCCGGCGATCACGGGGCAGCCTGGCAGCGGACACAGCGACGTCTCCGAGCCGAGCTTGGCGAGGACATCTATCTGTCCTGGTTTGCCCGCATCGAGCTGGAATCCGTCGATACCTCCGGCGCGGCCAATCTCTCCGTTCCGACGCGCTTCCTGAAGAGCTGGATTCTGTCGCATTACGCCGACCGCATCCTGCGCGCCTTCCAGGAAGAGAATTCCGACGTGCAGCGCATCGAACTGTCGCTGCGCACCGCTGGCGGCCGTGCGCCGGCTGCAGCCCGCGCTCCGGCAGCAAATGCCGCGACGGCGCCGCGCACCGGCACGGCTCAGCCCGCTCCGCAGATCAACGGCGCAGACAACGCCGCCGGTGGCGGACTTGTCGGCTCCCCGCTCGACCGTCGCATGGGCTTCGACAGCTTCCTTGTCGGACGCTCCAATGCACTGGCGCACGCCGCCGCGCAGGAAGTGGCGAAGGCGCGTGCCGGTGAGGCGATCCGCTACAATCCGCTTTACGTTCACGCCGCTGTCGGCCTTGGCAAAACGCATCTTCTGCACGCCATTGCCGGCGCCGCGGAAACCGGCGGCCGCCGCGTTCTCTATCTCACCGCCGAGCGCTTCATGTTCGGCTTCGTCTCGGCGCTGCGGGCGCAGACCGCTCTGGCGTTCAAGGAAACGCTGCGCGGCATCGATATGCTCGTGATCGACGACGTGCAGTTCCTGCAGGGAAAAACGGTCTCCGCCGAATTCGGCCATACGCTGAACGCGCTGATCGATGCCGGCCGCCAGGTCGTCGTCGCCGCCGACCGTCCGCCGACGGAGCTGGAAAGCCTCGACGATCGCCTGCGCTCGCGCCTTGCCGGCGGCCTTGCCGTCGAGATGGCCTCGCTCGACGAAGACCTTCGCCTGTCGATCCTCAAAAGCCGTGTCACCGTCGCCCGCGAAGCCAATCTCGGCTTTGACGTGCCGCCTTCGGTTCTCGCTTACGTGGCGCGCACCGTGACGGCGAACGGCCGTGATCTCGACGGCGCGGTAAACCGCCTTCTCGCCCACAACACGCTGACCGGCGCTGCCGTGACGCTGGAGATGGCCGAGGAAGCGCTGCGCGATCTGATCCGCAACCGCGAACCCAAGCGCGTCAAGATCGAAGACATCCAGCGCATCGTCGCCCGTCACTACAACGTCTCGCGCGCCGATATCCTCTCCGCCCGCCGCACCGCGACCGTGGTCCGCCCGCGTCAGATCGCCATGTATCTGTCGAAGGTCCTGACTCTGCGCTCGCTGCCGGAAATCGGCCGCCGGTTCGGTGGCCGCGACCACACCACGGTGCTGCATGCCGTCCGCAAGATCGACGGCCTCCTGCACAGCGACAACGCCCTGGCCGAAGACGTGGACCTCCTGAAGCGCATGCTCTCGGAGTAACCAACCAAGGCATTTTGCTTGCGAAATGGCTGGGGAGCAGTCAATCTCCCCGGCCCGGCGCTCGGATGCGCCGGGGACGGCCCGGCCTCTGCGCCGGGCCGAAACGTCCCATGGAACGGAAGACTTCCAATGAAAGTGACCCTTGAACGGGCCGCGCTGCTCAGGTCCCTAAGCCATGTCCACCGGGTGGTGGAGCGCCGGACCACGATCCCGATCCTCTCCAACGTTCTCCTGAAAGCGGAAAAGGACGGGCTGCGCCTGCAGGCGACCGATCTCGATCTCGAAGTGGTTGAAACCACCGGCGCCGATGTCGGCAAAGCCGGCTCGACGACCGTTCCTGCCCATACGTTCTACGATATCGTCCGCAAACTGCCGGAAGGCTCGCAGGTTTCGCTCGAACAGAGCGGCGATACCGGTACGCTGACGATCCGCTCGGGCCGCTCGCGCTTTGCGCTGCAGACGCTGGCCGAAGCCGATTTTCCCGATCTTGCCGCCGGCGACATGCCCGTCAAATTCGAGCTCGCCGCGTCAGATCTGAAGCGCCTCATCGACAAGACGCAGTTTGCGATCTCGACCGAAGAGACCCGCTATTACCTCAACGGCATCTATCTGCATGCGATGGAAGTCGACGGCGTCCCGATGCTGCGCGCGGTCGCAACCGACGGTCACCGCCTCGCCCGCGTCGAGCTTCCGGCTCCGAAAGGCTCGGAGAAAATGCCGGGCGTCATCGTGCCGCGTAAAACCGTCGCGGAAGTGCAGCGCCTTGTCGAGGATCCGGCCGGCTCCGTCGCGATTGAACTTTCGCCGACGAAAATGCGGTTTACGCTCGGCGATGTCGTACTGACGTCGAAGCTGATCGACGGCACCTTCCCCGACTATGCGCGCGTCATTCCGGTCGGCAACGACAAGAAGCTGACCGTCGACAAGGTCGAGTTCGTTGCCGCGGTCGACCGTGTCTCGACGATTTCGAGCGAACGCGGCCGTGCGGTGAAGCTTGCGCTGAACGACGGCAAGCTGACCCTCTCGGTCACAAACCCCGACTCCGGTTCGGCGACGGAAGAGATCGAAGTCGATTACGGCGCGGACGCGCTCGATATCGGCTTCAACTCGCGCTACCTCCTCGACATCGCGGCGCAGATCGATACCGAAACGGCGCTGCTGAAACTCGCCGATCCGGGCTCGCCGACGGTGATCCAGGACAAGGAAGGCTCGTCGGCTCTCTATGTCCTGATGCCGATGCGGGTGTGATCGCAACGAACACCGCCGCCAAACGGGTCGCGCTGACGCGGCTCCGCCTCACCCATTTCCGCAATCATCCTGGCCTCACTCTTGAGACCGGGGCCAAGAATGTTGCGCTCACCGGCCCGAACGGCGCCGGCAAGACGAATATTCTCGAAGCCGTCTCGCTGCTGACGCCAGGACGCGGGCTGCGCCGCGCGGCGTTCTCCGATCTCGCCCAGGCCGACGGCGACGGCTCGTGGACGGTGTTCGCCGAACTCGACGGCGCTTTGGGAGAAGCCGCGATCGGCACCGGCACCGATGTCGCCGAGGAGAATGGCGGCCGCCGCTGCCGCATCAACGGCGCCAATGTCTCGGGCCCCGGCGCCTTTGCCGATCATCTGCGGATCGTCTGGCTGACGCCGTCGATGGACGGGCTCTTCACCGGCCCGGCCGGCGACCGCAGGCGTTTTCTCGATCGCCTGGTTCTTGCCGTCGATCCCGAACACGGCGCCCGCGTCTCCGCCTTTGAGCGGGCGCTGAGAAGCCGCAACAAACTGCTGGAGGAGGGCGGCGCCGATCCGCGCTGGCTGGACGCCATCGAACACGAGACGGCCGAGCTTGCGATCGCCGTGGCCGCCGCGCGCATCGACACCGTTTCGCGACTCGCCGGCCTTATCGCCGAGACCCGCACCCCTAGTGCGGTCTTTCCCTATGCCGAAATCGCGCTGGGCGGCTGGATGGAGGAAAACATCGCCTCCGGCAGCGCCGCCGATGCCGAAGATCTCTACCGCGCCCGCTTGCGCGATCTGAGGGGCCGCGACCGGACGGCGGGCCGCACGACCGAGGGCCCGCACGCCTCCGACCTCTCCGTCCGCCACGGGCCCAAACAGATGCCCGCCGAACTGTGTTCGACCGGCGAGCAGAAGGCCCTCCTGCTCGGCCTCGTTCTGGCCCATGCGCGGCTTGTGGCGCGCTTGTCAGGGACGACACCCCTCGTTCTTCTCGACGAGGTCGCGGCCCATCTCGACCCCGACCGCAGAGCTGCCCTTTATGCGGTGCTTTCGGACCTTGGCGCCCAGGTCTGGCTGACCGGCGCCGACCCCGCAGCCTTTGCCGAATTGGGCGCGGAATCGGTGCTTTTCCGTGTGTCTTCAGGGCACGCCGAAAGACTGGAATAAAAGCCGAAATTAGCCCCGGAATCGGTGCCAAAAGACGTGAATTTTCCGCCCGGAAAGCCTATATTCCGGGAGCGGCGAATCGCGTCGGAAAGCCCGCATTTTTCAAGGAATTTTAGCTCATGACCCCTGCCTCGGGAGCTGCCACATCCGCGAGCGAATATGGTGCGGACTCGATCAAGGTTCTGAAGGGCCTCGACGCCGTCCGCAAACGCCCCGGAATGTATATCGGCGACACCGATGACGGCTCGGGCCTGCACCACATGGTCTATGAGGTCGTCGACAACGCGATCGACGAAAGCCTTGCCGGCCACGCCGACCTCGTGACGGTGACGCTGAACGCCGACGGCTCGGTCACGGTGTCCGACAACGGCCGCGGCATTCCGACCGACATTCACAAGGACGAAGGCATCTCCGCCGCCGAGGTCATCATGACCCAGCTGCATGCCGGCGGAAAATTCGACCAGAACTCCTACAAAGTTTCCGGCGGCCTGCACGGCGTCGGCGTCTCGGTCGTCAATGCGCTGTCGTCGAAGCTGACGCTGCGCATCTGGCGCGAAGACAAAGAACACGTAATGACCTTCACCCATGGCGATGCCGATGCACCGCTCGCCGTCGTCGGTCCCGCCAATGGCCGCAAGGGAACCGAAGTCACCTTCCTGGCTTCGACGCAAACCTTCACCAGCGTCGAATATGATTACGCGACGCTCGAGCACCGTCTGCGCGAACTCGCTTTCCTCAATTCCGGCGTACGCATCGTTCTCACCGACAGGCGCGGTGTCGAGGAAAAGCGCGAAGAGCTGATGTATGAAGGCGGCATCGAAGCGTTCGTCCGCTATCTTGACCGCACCAAAAAGCCGCTCGTCGACAAGCCGATCACCGTGCGCGCCGAGCGTGACGGCATCACCGTCGAAGCTTCGCTGTGGTGGAACGACAGCTATTACGAAAACGTCCTCTGCTTCACCAACAATATTCCGCAGCGCGACGGCGGCACCCATCTCGCCGGCTTCCGCGCCGCGCTGACGCGTCAGGTCGTCGGCTATGCCGACAAATCCGGCATTTCGAAAAAGGAAAAGATCGCCGTCACCGGCGATGATTGTCGCGAAGGCATGACCTGCGTTCTGTCGGTCAAAGTGCCCGATCCGAAATTCTCGTCGCAGACGAAAGACAAGCTCGTCTCGTCGGAAGTGCGTCCGGCCGTCGAGAACGCCATTAATGAGAAGCTTGCCGAATGGTTCGAGGAGCATCCTGCCGATGCGCGCACCATTGTCGGCAAAGTCGTCGAAGCGGCCGCCGCGCGCGAAGCCGCCCGCAAGGCGCGCGAGCTGACGCGCCGCAAGGGCGCGCTCGATATGAACTCCCTGCCCGGCAAGCTTGCCGACTGCCAGGAGCGCGATCCGGCGAAATCCGAACTCTTCCTCGTCGAGGGCGACTCGGCCGGCGGCTCGGCAAAACAGGGCCGCGATCGCGGTTTTCAGGCGGTGCTGCCGCTGCGCGGCAAGATTCTCAACGTCGAGCGCGCGCGCTTCGACCGCATGCTCGGCAGCCAGGAAATCGGCACGCTGATCACCGCGCTCGGCACCGGCATCGGTAAGGACGAGTTCAACGCCGACAAGCTGCGCTATCACAAGATCATCATCATGACGGACGCCGATGTCGACGGCTCGCATATCCGCACATTGCTGCTGACCTTCTTCTTCCGCCAGATGCCGGAGCTTCTGGCGCGCGGCCATATCTACATCGCGCAGCCGCCGCTCTACAAAGTCGCGCGCGGCAAGTCCGAGCAATATCTCAAGAACGAAACCGCGCTCGAAGACTATCTCGTCTCGACCGGCTCGGAAGGCACGGTGCTTAAGCTTGCGACCGGCGAAGAACGCGGCGGCCAGGATCTGATGTCGATCATCGACACGGCGCGCGCCGTGCGCACGACTCTTCTGGGCCTGCATTCACGCTATAACCGCGCGGTGGTCGAACAGGCGGCGATCGCCGGCGTGCTCAATCTCGAAATTTTGAAAAACGAGGTTCAGGCCGATCAGGCGGCGGAATATATCGCCCACCGCCTCGACGCGATCTCGGATGAAACCGAGCGCGGCTGGGAAGGCGATGCGGATGCCACTGGCTTCACATTCAAGCGCACCGTCCGCGGCGTGCTCGAAGTCGCCAAGCTCGATATCGCTCTGCTCGGCTCGGCGGATGCGCGCAAGCTCGATGAGCATGCGCGGCATTTGCAGGACATCTATCAGAAGGCGGCCGGCCTGCAGCGCCGCGAAGAGCTGATGCCGGTACACGGGCCGATCGGCCTTGTCGAAGCCATGCTGGCGACCGGCCGCAAGGGTCTCACTTTGCAGCGCTATAAAGGCCTTGGCGAAATGAACCCCGATCAGCTCTGGGAGACGACGCTCGATGTGAACGTCCGCTCGCTGCTGCAGGTCCGGGTGAAGGAAGGCGATGACGCCGACACGACGTTCAGCCAGCTGATGGGCGACGAGGTCCCGCCGCGCCGCGATTTCATCCAGCAGAACGCCCTGACGGCCAGCGTCGACGCCTAAACCGTCACGTCGATAAGCGTTCCGGTCTTTTCCTGCGCCTTTTCGAGCAGCTTGTCCTTGATGCGTTCGGCGATCTGTTTTTCCGCCGCCTCGCGCGCCTCGTCGGGCATGGCCTCGAGCTCTTCCTCGGAGATGCCCATTTCATCCAGGATCGCGGCGCGGATGCGCTCGGCCGGTGACTGACGGGCGATCTCCAGGAATTCATCGACCGGCGATTTGTTGAGCTTCTCAGCGCTGCCCGACGCATTGCCGGAGAAAATGTTCGGAAGCTGGAAGCCTCCGCCGATACCTGAAATGGACATGTCTTTAAGCCTCGTTCTCGTGGGCACCCCACGAGAACCAAGTTCCATGCCGGAAATTCTCGAACAAAATCAAAGGCCGCTTGCAGGCAAAACGCGTCTGGCGGAAAGTTCTGCCGGGCACAAACTGCCCTTTCGGCCAGCTTGCCGCCCGGCGCCATGGGCCGCATAGAAGGCTCAAGGAGAAAATCATGGCCGCCGAAGCGCAGGGCGCACAGCTCGTCCAGATCGTTGCCCTGCTCGGTGCGGGCGTTGTCGCGGTGCCGATCTTCCGGCGCCTCGGCCTCGGTTCGGTGCTCGGCTATTTCGCGGCGGGCCTTGTCATCGGCCCGTTCGGCCTCGGCCTCTTCACCGATCCCGAAAACATCCTCCATGTCGCCGAGTTCGGCGTCATCATGCTGCTGTTCATCATCGGCCTCGAGATGCAGCCGTCGCGGCTGTGGTCGCTGCGCGGACAGATTTTCGGTCTCGGCATCGCTCATGTCGCCGCCTGCGCCGTCCTGCTGATGCTGGCCGGCATGTACATATTCGACTTCGATGCACGTGCGGCCTTCGTTGCCGGTGCGGGTTTCGTTCTGTCCTCGACCGCTGCCGTCACGCAAATGCTGGAAGAGCGCGGCGAACTTGCGGCGCCCGAGGGCCAGAAGGCCTTCGCTATTCTTCTCCTCGAAGACCTTGCCATCGTGCCGCTGCTCGCGCTCGTCGCGTTCATGGCGCCGCGCGCACCCGATGCGAACGCCGCTAGCCAGCTGGCGCAAGCGGGCTACGCAGTTGCGGCCATTGTCGGCATCGTCATCGCCGGGCGTTTCCTGCTCAATCCGATGTTCCAGCTTCTCGCCGCGGCTCGCGCCCGCGAAGTGATGACGGCGGCCGCCCTTCTTGTGGTGCTCGGTGCGGCTCTCGTGATGGATGTCGGCGGCATGTCCATGGCGATGGGCGCATTCCTTGCCGGGGTGCTGCTGTCTGAGAGTTCCTTCCGGCATCAGCTCGAAGCCGATATCGAGCCCTTCCGCGGTCTGCTGCTCGGCCTGTTTTTCCTCGCCGTCGGCATGTCGCTCGATCTTGCCGTCGTCGCGCGCGCCTGGCCGCTCATTCTCGCCATCACGCTCGTCTTCATCGCAATGTCCGGGATCGGCACCTACGCGGTTGCGCGCATTTTCAAGACGCCGCACCGCGCCGCTCTTGTCCGGACCACGATGTTCGCGCAGGGCGGCGAGTTCGCCTTCGTGTTGTATGGCGCGGCGCTCACCGCCGGCATTTTCGCCCCGGAACGCGCCGCGATCCTCAACGCCGCCGTCATCATCTCGATGGCGGTTGCGCCTCTGTCGGCCCTCATCGTCCGCCGCATGATGCCGCCGGAAGCGCCCTCGCTCGACGGACTTGAGACGCCGGACGAACTGAATGCGCATGTCCTGATCATTGGCTTCGGCCGTTTCGGCCAGGTGGCGTCGCAGGGCCTTTTGTCTCGCGGGTTCGATATCTCCATCATCGAGATCGATGTCGAGATGATCCGCGCCGCTTCCGATTTCGGCTTCCTCGTTCATTACGGCGACGGCACGCGGCTCGACATTCTCCACGCCTCGGGCGCCGGGCGCGCCGATGCCGTTCTCGTCTGTGTCGACAATCGTGAGGCCTCAAACCGGATCGTCGAGCTGATGCAGTCCGAATTCCCGCTGACCAAGCTCTATGTCCGCGCCTGGGATCGCGGCCATGCAATCCACCTCATCCACCGCAATGTGGATTTTCAAATTCGCGACACTTTCGAATCGGCACTCACGATGGGCCGCCGGGTGCTGGAGGGGCTCGGAGTGCCGGAAGAGGAGGCGCACGAGATCTGCCGCGAGGTCCGCCGCCGCGACGACGAAAGGCTGGATTTGCAAGTCGCCGGCGGTATTTATGCCGGACAGGATCTGATGCTGGGCAACGCTCCGCGGCCCGGCCCGCTGACCGCGCCGCGCCGACCCGGGCGTGTGGTCGGCGAGGCCCCGCAACCGGATATTACCTAGTTTGGAGCCGGGGAACCTCTGTGTTAGAGGAACCCCGCCGCGCGGCGGCGACCTCCACTAAAAAGGCCAAGAACCGGAATGACCTCCCGCAAATCCAGCTTTACCTATGAAGAGCTCCTGACCTGCGGGCGGGGCGAAATGTTCGGCCCGGGCAATGCCCAGCTGCCGGTTCCGCCCATGCTGATGTTCGACCGGATCACCGAAATTTCGGAAGAGGGCGGCCCGAACGGCAAGGGTTTCGTGCGCGCCGAGCTCGATGTGCGGCCCGATCTCTGGTTCTTCGACTGCCATTTCATCGGCGATCCGGTCATGCCGGGCTGCCTTGGCCTCGACGCCCTCTGGCAGATGGTCGGCTTTTATCTCGGCTGGCTCGGCTCGCCGGGCCGCGGACGGGCGCTCGGTGCCGGAGAGATCAAATTCACCGGCCAGGTTCTGCCCAGCGTCAAGAAGGTCGTCTACGGTGTCGACTTCAAGCGCGTGATGCGCTCCAAACTCGTTCTGGGCGTCGCCGATGGCTGGCTGGAAGCCGATGGAGAGGTTATCTATCGGGCAAGCGATCTGAAGGTTGGCCTGTTCACGACCTGACCGGCAACAGGCTTAAAGTTACCCAACAAGAAGGAGCCGGGGCCTTTGCGCCCCGCGGCGGGAGAAAAGCATGAGACGCGTCGTCGTCACCGGCATGGGCATTGTCTCCTCGATCGGCAATTCCACCCAGGAAGTCACCGCCAGTCTGCGCGAGGCCAAATCCGGCATCAGCCGCGCCGAGGATTACGTCAATCTCGGCTTCCGCTGCCAGGTGCATGGCGCGCCCGACATCAATGTCGAGGACCTCGTCGACCGGCGTGCGATGCGCTTCCACGGCGGCGGCACCGCCTGGAACCATGTCGCCATGGATCAGGCGATCCGCGATTCCGGCCTCGAGGCCAATGACATCTCAAACGACCGCACCGGCATCATCATGGGCTCGGGCGGTCCGTCGACCCGCGCCATCGTCGAAGCCGCCGACATCACCCGCAAAAACAACAGCCCCAAGCGCATCGGCCCATTCGCCGTGCCGAAGGCCATGTGCTCGACGGCGTCGGCCACGCTCGCCACCTGGTTCAAGATCAAGGGCGTGAACTATTCGATCTCGTCCGCCTGCGCGACCTCCAGCCATTGCATCGGCAATTCGGCGGAGCAGATCCAGCTCGGCAAGCAGGACGTGATGTTTGCCGGCGGCTGCGAAGATCTCGATTGGTCGCTGTCGAACCTGTTCGACGCCATGGGTGCGATGTCGTCTTCCTATAACGACACGCCGGCGACGGCCTCGCGCGCCTATGACAAAAACCGCGACGGTTTCGTGATTGCCGGCGGCGCGGGCGTTGTCGTTCTCGAAGAACTCGAACATGCGAAAGCGCGCGGCGCCCGTATTTACGGCGAGCTTGCCGGCTACGGCGCGACATCGGACGGTCATGATATGGTGGCACCGTCCGGCGAGGGCGCGGTCCGATGCATGCGCCAGGCGCTGTCGACCGTGAAGACAAAAATCGATTACATCAATCCGCACGCCACGGCGACGCCGGTCGGCGACGCCAAGGAGATCGAAGCGCTGCGCGAAGTCTTCGGCAAGGATTGCCCGCCGATTTCCGCCACAAAGAGCCTGACAGGCCATTCGCTCGGCGCGGCCGGCGTTCAGGAAGCGATCTATTCGCTGCTGATGCTGAACAACGGCTTCCTCGCCGAAAGCGCCCATATCGAAGAGATCGATCCGCAATTTGCCGATATGCCGATCCTGCGCGAGCGCAAGGATGTGCAGGTCGGCACCGTGCTGTCGAACTCCTTCGGCTTCGGCGGCACCAACGCCACCCTCGTCTTCAAACGGCTCGACGCGTAATGGTCGCAGGACTCCTCTCCGGCAAGCGCGCGCTCGTGATGGGCGTTGCGAACGATCACTCGATCGCCTGGGGCATCGCCCGCAAGCTTGCCGAGGCCGGCGCCGAAATCGCCTTCACCTATCAGGGCGACAGCCTGAAAAAGCGCGTCGGCCCGCTGGCCGCCAGCATCGGCTCGGACATTCTTCTGCCCTGCGATGTCGAGGACGAAGCCTCCGTCAAATCGGTTTTCGCCGCGCTGAAGGAGAAATGGGGTTCGCTCGACATTCTCGTTCACGCGATCGCCTTCTCCGACAAATCGGAACTCAAGGGCCGCTACGCCGATACGACGCGCGCCAATTTCTCCCGCACCATGGTGATCTCCTGCTTCTCCTTCACCGAAGTCGCCCGTCAGGCGGCCGAGCTGATGACGAATGGCGGCTCAATGATCACGCTGACCTATGGCGGCTCGGTGCGCGTGATGCCGAATTATAACGTCATGGGCGTTGCCAAAGCCGCTCTCGAAGCGAGCGTGCGCTACCTCGCCTCCGATTTCGGCCCGAACAATATCCGCGTCAACGCGATTTCGGCCGGACCCGTCCGGACGCTTGCCGGCGCCGGCATTGCCGATGCGCGGCTGATGTTCAATTTCCAGACCCGCCACGCGCCGCTGCGCCGCACGGTGACGATCGATGAAGTCGGGGGCGCGGCGCTCTATCTGCTGTCCGATCTCGGCTCGGGCGTCACCGGCGAAATCCATTATGTCGACAGCGGCTACAACATCATCTCGATGCCGCAGCCGGAATCGCTGAAGCTCGTCGATGCGGCGGAAGAAGCCGCCGAGAAAGCTCCGCCGCACGCGGCGGAATAAAGCTTTCCAACGTTGAAACGAAAAAGGGCGGCCCCTCGGCCGCCCTTTCGATTCCGAACTTTTAAGAAGATTATTCGGCGGCCGGAACGGCTTCCGCGTTCTGCTTCTTTTCGAGGTCTTCGCCGGTTTCCTGATCGACGACCTTCATCGACAGACGCGTCTTGCCGCGATCGTCGAAGCCGAGCAGCTTGACCTTGACCTTGTCGCCTTCCTTGAGAACGTCCGAGACCTTCTCGATGCGGCGCGGAGCGATCTGCGACACGTGGACGAGACCATCGCGCGCGCCGAAGAAGTTCACGAAGGCGCCGAAATCGACGACCTTGACGACCGTGCCCTCATAGATCGTGCCGACTTCAGGTTCGGCAACGATCGAGTGGATCCAGTTGAGCGCGGCCTTGATGGCCTTGCCGTCGGCGGACGCCACCTTCACCGTGCCGTCGTCTTCGACATTGATCTTCGCGCCGGTCTTTTCGACGATTTCACGAATGACCTTGCCGCCCGAACCGATCACGTCGCGGATCTTGTCGACCGGAATCTTGATCACTTCGATGCGCGGCGCGAATTCGCCGAGTTCCGGACGGGCTGCCGTGAGGGCCTTGCCCATTTCGCCGAGAATGTGATTGCGGCCGTCCTTCGCCTGCGCGAGGGCGACCTTCATGATGTTCTCGGTGATGCCGGCGATCTTGATGTCCATCTGCAGGGCAGTGATGCCCTCGGTGGTGCCGGCGACCTTGAAGTCCATATCGCCGAGATGATCCTCGTCGCCGAGAATATCCGACAGAACCGCAAAGCGTTCGCCTTCGAGAATGAGGCCCATCGCAATACCCGCGACCGGACGCTTCAGCGGAACGCCCGCATCCATGGCCGCGAGCGAGGTACCGCAGACCGTCGCCATCGAGGACGAGCCGTTCGACTCGGTGATCTCGGAGACAACGCGCAGCGTGTACGGGAACTCGTGGTTCGCCGGCAGCATCGGATGGATGGCGCGCCAGGCGAGCTTGCCGTGGCCGATTTCGCGGCGGCCGGGCGAACCCATGCGGCCGGTTTCACCGACCGAATAGGGCGGGAAATTATAGTGCAGCATGAAGGCTTCTTTATACGTGCCTTCGAGCGCGTCGATGAACTGCTCGTCTTCGCCGGTGCCGAGCGTCGCGACAACGAGCGCCTGGGTTTCACCGCGGGTGAAGAGCGAGGAGCCGTGCGTACGCGGCAGAACGCCGACTTCCGACAGGATCGGACGGACGGTTTTCACGTCGCGGCCGTCGATGCGGATGCCGTCGTCGAGAATGTTCCAGCGCACGATCTTGGCTTCGAGATCGTGGAACACCGAACCGACTTTGGTGGCCGGCGGGGCCTTCTCGTCGCCTTCCGGCGAGAGCTTGGCGATCACCGCTTCGCGAATTTTGCCGACCGCCGTATAGCGGTCCGTCTTCTTCTGGATCTTGTAGGCTTCGCGCAGATCCTTTTCGGCGATCTTGCGGATATCGGCCTCAAGTGCCGAATTGTCGACCGCTTCGATATCGCGCGGCTCCTTCGCCGCCTTTTCAGCGAGACGGACGATCGCGTCGATCACCGGCTGGAAGCCTTTGTGACCGAACATCACGGCGCCGAGCATGACCTCTTCGGAGAGCTCTTTGGCTTCCGACTCGACCATCAGCACCGCGTCCTGCGTACCGGCAACAACGAGATCGAGTTCCGATTCCTTGATCTTGTCGACCGTCGGGTTGAGCACGTACTCGCCATTGATATAGCCGACGCGGGCGCCACCGATCGGGCCCATGAACGGCACGCCCGAGATCGTCAGAGCCGCGGACGCCGCAACCATGCCGACGATGTCCGGATCGTTTTCGAGATCGTGCGAGAGAACGGTGACGACGACCTGCGTATCGCAGCGCCAGCCGTCGACGAAGAGCGGACGGACCGGACGGTCGATCAGGCGGGAAACCAGCGTTTCCTTTTCGGTCGGACGGCCTTCACGCTTGAAGAAGCCGCCGGGAATGCGGCCCGCGGCGTAAAAGCGCTCCTGATAATTGACGGTCAGGGGCATGAAATCGACACCGGGCTTCGGCGCCTTGGCGGCGACGACGGTGGCGAGAACTGTGGTGTCGCCATAGGTGGCGAGAACGGCGCCATGCGCCTGGCGGGCAACGCGGCCCGTTTCGAGGATGAGCTCGTGCCCACCCCATTCAAAAACTTCACGATGAATATCGAACATATGTGTCTTCTCACGGTCTGCGGCGATGCGGGCCGGACCACGAGCAGAATGGCGAGAAGCTCCTCAATGGAAGCGTCCGGCGATCCTGCCCGCGAACTCGATTGGCTCCGCATCACCTCGGATTGAGCGCGGCATCCTCATGAGGCCGCACCATGCAAAACGGCGCGCCGCGGGGGCGCGCCGTACATAAATCAGCGGCGGATATTCAGCCGCTTGATGAGCTCTTCGTAGCGGCTCGTATCCTTCGACTTCACATAGTCGAGCAGCGAGCGGCGCTGGCTCACGAGCTTCAGAAGGCCGCGACGCGAATGATTGTCCTTCGCGTGTCCCTTGAAGTGCTCAGTGAGATTGTTGATGCGTTCCGTCAGGATCGCGACCTGCACCTCCGGCGAACCCGTGTCGCCGGCTTTGGTGGCATATTCCTTCACGAGCGCCTGTTTGCGCTCTGCAGCAATCGACATCGGGTATCCTTTCTTGGCGACCGGCGTCAGCCGGCAGCGGTTGGTGTCCCAGGCTCAGCCCGGAAGATGGAACACGCGTTTGGGATGAACTTCGCCGCCTTCAGCCTCCGCCAGAGCGACAAGCGCACCCTGGGCGGTCACGTAACAAGTGCCTGAAAGCAGCGGCGCATCGCGTCCGCGCAACAAAACGGCCTGACCTCGTCTGAGGCGGGCCGCATCCGACCCGTTCACGGCCAGCGCCGGGATGTCGTCCAGCGCGGTCTCAACGGGAAGGAGGTGGTCTGCAAGGTTGCCCTCGCCGGGGGGACATAACCCCAGGCGCTCGATTTCGTCCAGCGAAATAAGATCAGCTTCCTCAAAGGGGCCGACCTGGACGCGCCGGAGCGCCGAGACATGGCCGAAACAGCCGAGCGCCCGGCCCATATCGCGGGCCAGGGCGCGGACATAGGCCCCCTTGCCGGTTTCGGTTTCGAAGGTGGCGAAATCGTCAGTTTTCTCAACAAGTTCAAGGCGATGGACCGCGATCTCGCGCGCCTCGAGATTGACCTCTTCACCCTCGCGGGCAAGGTCATAGGCCCGCTCGCCGTCGATCTTGATGGCCGAGAAGCGGGGCGGGGTCTGGAGGATGTTTCCCGTGAAACCGGGCAGAACGGCCCGGATTTCGGCCTCGGAGGGCCGCTGGGGGGAGGTCTCTCCGGGGTGGCCCTCGCTGTCGTCGGTATCGGTCTCGATGCCCCAGGCCACGGTGAACCGGTAGATTTTCCGTCCGTCCATGGCGAAGGGGACGGTCTTGGTGGCCTCCCCGAAAGCAATCGGCAGGCAGCCCGTCGCCAGCGGATCGAGGGTGCCGGCATGGCCGGCCTTCTTGGCGCCAAACGCGCGTTTGACCCGTGCCAGAGCATGGGTCGAGGTCATGCCGGTCGGCTTGTCGAGGACAAGCCAGCCATGGACGTCGATCTTCTTGCGCTTGGGCTGAGCCGGAGACTGTGCGGGCGCGTTCATTCCTCGCCCTCCCTCTTGCTCTCGACATCGCGGCGCACTTCCGGCCGGTCGAGCAGCGCATCCATCTTGGCGCCGATATCGAAGCTGGTATCGACCATGAAGCGCAGATCGGGCACCGAACGCAGCTCGACCCGTTTGCCGAGCGCGCCGCGCAGGAATGCTTTGTTCTTGGCGAGCGCTTTCACGATCTTGTCGGCATCCTTGCCTCCGAGCGGCATGACATAGGCCGTCGCAAGCTTCAGGTCCGGCGACATCTTCACTTCGGGGATCGTAATGACGGCCTTGCCGAGCGCGGGGTCCGGAATCTCGCCGCGCTGCAGAATTTCAGCGAGCGCATGGCGCACGAGTTCGCCGACGCGCAATTGCCGCTGGGACGGGCCCGCGGGCTGAGCTTTCTTGATCATGTTTTTCTAACCTCGAACCGTATGGACGCCGCGGAATTGGACCGCGACGCCCTCGTTCGTCACATCACAGAGAGCGGGTCACCTCGGTCACCGAATAGCATTCGATGACGTCGCCGGCGCGCATATCCTGATAGTTCTCGAAGGCCATGCCGCATTCCTGACCGGCCTGGACTTCCTTCACTTCGTCCTTGAAGCGCTTGAGCGTCGAGAGCTTGCCTTCGTGGACGACAACGTTGTCGCGGATCAGGCGCACGCCCGCACCGCGTTCGACGCGGCCTTCGGTGACCTTGCAGCCCGCGACCTTGCCGACCTTCGAAATGTTGAACACTTCGAGGATTTCGGCATTGCCGAGGAATTCTTCGCGGCGCTCCGGCGCCAGAAGGCCCGACATCGCTTTGCGGATATCGTCCACGAGATCGTAGATGATGTTGTAGTAGCGGATCTCGGTGCCGGTGCGATCGCCCGCCTCGCGCGCTTCCTTCAGCGCACGGACGTTGAAGCCGAGCACCGCGGCGCCCGAGGCGCTTGCAAGCGTGATGTCCGACTCGGTGATGCCGCCGACGCCCGCGTGCAGAACGCGCGCCGCAACTTCGTCATTGCCGAGCTTGGCCAGCGCCTGAATGATCGCTTCGACAGAACCCTGCACGTCGCCCTTGATGACGAGCGGGAACTCCTGGCGTCCCGCCGCGGTCTTCAGGTTCGACATCATCTGTTCGATCGAGCCGCCACCGCCACGGCCCGAACGGGCCGCTGCGAGATCGCGCCGCTGGCGCTGACGGTATTCGGTGACTTCGCGGGCACGCGCTTCGTTCTCGACGACCGCAAGACGGTCGCCGGCTTCCGGCGCGCCCTGGAAACCCAGGATTTCGACCGGCAGCGACGGACCGGCTTCGGACACCGCTTTGCCCTGATCGTCGATGAGCGCGCGGACGCGGCCCCATTCGGAACCGGCCACAACAATGTCGCCGCCCTTCAGCGTGCCGCGCTGCACGAGCACAGTCGCAACCGGGCCGCGGCCCTTGTCGAGCTTGGCTTCGATGACGATGCCTTCGGCCGGACGATCGGGATTTGCCTTCAGATCGAGAAGTTCGGCCTGCAGGGCGATAAGCTCGAGCAGCTTGTCGAGGTTCAGTTTCTTCGTCGCCGAAACTTCGACTTCGAGAATTTCACCGCCGAGGCTTTCGACCTGCAGCTCATGCTGCAGAAGCTCGGTACGTACGCGCTCGGGCTTTGCCCCTTGCTTGTCGATCTTGTTGATCGCAACGATGATCGGAACGCCCGCGGCCTTCGCGTGATTGATGGCTTCGGCCGTCTGCGGCATGACGCCGTCATCGGCGGCGACAACGAGCACGACGATGTCGGTCGCTTTCGCGCCGCGCTGACGCATGGCGGTAAAGGCTTCGTGGCCGGGCGTGTCGATGAAGGTGACAAGGCTGCCTGCCGGCGTCTTCACCTGATAGGCGCCGATATGCTGCGTGATGCCGCCGGCTTCGCCGGAGACGACATTCGTCTGGCGGATGGCGTCGAGCAGCGAGGTCTTGCCGTGGTCGACATGGCCCATGATCGTGACGACCGGCGGACGCGGAACGGCTGCGCCTTCCTCGTCGGCCGCATCGAACAGGCCTTCTTCGACGTCCGATTCCGCAACGCGGCGGACGGTGTGGCCCATTTCTTCGGCAATCAGCTGCGCCGTATCGGCGTCGATGACGTCGTTGATCTTCTTCATCTCGCCCTGCTTCATCAGCAGGCGGATGACATCGACCGCACGCTCGGCCATGCGGTTGGCGAGCTCCTGGATCGTGATCGTTTCCGGAATGACGACTTCGCGCGCGAGCTTTTCCTTGGGCTCGGCCGAAACCTTGCCGGTCATGCGCTGCACGCGGCGGCGGAACGAGGCAACCGAACGGGCGCGCTCTTCTTCCGATTCAAACGCCGTCGTCAACGTCAGACGCGTGCGCTGCTTTTCCTGGCCGGCTTTGGTGCGCTCAGGCTTCGGCGGAACCACCGGACGCGCGGGCATGCCCGGACGGCGGATCGGCGCGCGGCGCGTCTCATCCTCGTCTTCAGCGGTGGCAACGCGTCCGCGCGCAACACCTGCTGCCGGCGTCTCGTCGCCGAGGCGCTTCTTGGCGGACTCTTCCGCCTTCTTGCGCGATTCTTCTTCCTGCGTGCGGCGCGTTTCCTCGTCGCGCTTGCGCGCTTCGGCGGCTTCGCGGTCGGCAAGGCGGCGCGCATCTTCGGCGGCGCGGCGTGTCGCGTCGGCCTCGGCCTTGACGCGATCGTCGGCTTCGCGAAGACGGCTGTCGGCAAGAGCGCGGTCGCGCGCTTCAATTTCGTCGGTGGTCAGCGTGCGCAGCACAACGCCCGGCGTGCGCGGTGCGGATGGCGCTTTCGAAGGAGCTGCGGGCGCAGGAGCTGCAGCCGGCGGTGCGGACGGCGCGGCGGGCTTGCGCGCAGCGGGAGCGGCCTGCGGAGCAGCGGCCTCCGGCTTATCGCCGGGGCCGATCACGCGGCGCTTCACCTTTTCCACGACGACCGATTTCGAGCGGCCATGGCTGAAGCTCTGCTTCACCGTGCCCTGCTCGACCGGCCGTTTCAGCGTCAATGTCTTGCCCAGGCCGAGAGGTTTATCGCCCGGGTTTTTCGTATCCGTCATTCCTGATCCGTTTCTGCGGGTTGCCCCGTATCGCCGTCCCTATAGCGCGCAAGCTGAAGCGCCCGCGCGATAAAAGCGTCGCTCACGGGGTCCGCGAGCAGCGCTGCATGTACCACATTCTCGCGGCCCAAGGCCAAATCCAATTGCCGCGAGGAAAAAAGGCTCAAGACCCTCACCTCGCCGCCGCCCGTGCCGCGCCTGGCCGCCTGGGCCAGTTTGCGCTTTCCGTCCTCGGCGGCATCGCCCGCATGGAGCACCAGAGCCGCCTCATTCCGGTCGAGCGCCGTCTCAACCTTGCCGAACCCGGTCACGACCCGCCCGGCCTTATTGGCCAGGGAAAGCATGTCGAGCGCCGAGCGCTCGAGAAGGGCCTCGACCTCGGCGGCAAGATCCGCCGAAACCCGGCTCTCCGCCTTGAAGCCGCGGGCAAAAACCTTTTTCGCCACAGCCGCGCCGACAGACCCGGCCCGGGCCTCGACCCAGACGCCGCGGCCCGGCAGCCGCCGCTTCAGATCGGGAACCACCGCCCCGTCCGGCGCCCGGACAAAGCGGATAAGCTCCTCGACCGGATGGACCTTACGGCTTACCGCACAGCTGCGGGACGCGGCCCGCCGGTCGTCCTTCTCGTCCTCGCTCAGGCCGAAGCCTCCTCCTCGACGGGCTCTTCAGTTTCCGCCTGAGGCAGCTCGTCGATCCAGCCGGCCTTGAGGCGCGCCTGCATGATGAGAGCCTCGGCTTCTTCCTTGGAGACCGAGAAGCCTTCGAGGGCGCCGGGGAAACGCTTGGTTTCGTTGTCCTGGCGCTCGGTCCAGCCGAGAAGGTCGTCCGTCGCGGAGCCCGCGAGGTCTTCCACCGATTTGATGTCGTTTTCGCCAAAAGCAACCAGCATCGCGGTCGTGACGCCCGGAATGTCCTTCAGCTCGTCGGCGACGCCGAGTTCCTTGCGGCGATCGTCCTGCTCCGCTTCGAGGCGGGCCAGCGTCTCGCGCGCGCGGTTCTGGATTTCCGTCGCGGTGTCTTCGTCGAAGCCCTGTATGGACGCGATTTCGCCGATATCGACAAAGGCGATTTCCTCGACCGTGCCGAAGCCCTCAGCCGCGAGCAGCTGACCGACAACCTCGTCGACATCGAGCGCTTCCATGAAGCGCTGAGTGCGTTCGTTGAATTCTTTCTGGCGGCGCTCGGATTCTTCGGCTTCCGTCAGGATGTCGATATCCCAGCCGGTGAGCTGCGAAGCCAGACGCACATTCTGGCCGCGGCGGCCGATGGCCAGCGACAGCTGGTCATCCGGAACGACGACTTCGATCTTGCCCGAATCCTCATCGAGCACGACCTTGACGACTTCCGCCGGCTGCAGCGCGTTGACGATGAACGTCGCCTCGTCCTGCGACCACGGAATGATGTCGATCTTTTCGCCCTGCAATTCGTTCACCACGGCCTGCACGCGCGAACCGCGCATACCGACGCAGGCGCCGACGGGATCGATCGATGAGTCACGCGAGATAACGCCGATCTTGGCGCGCGAACCCGGATCGCGGGCAACCGCCTTCACTTCGATGATGCCGTCGTAGATTTCCGGCACTTCCTGAGCGAACAGCTTCGCCATGAACTGCGGATGCGTGCGCGACAGGAAAATCTGCGGGCCGCGCGGCTCCGAGCGCACATCGTAGACATAAGCGCGGATGCGGTCGCCGGGGCGGAACATTTCGCGCGGCAGAAGTTCGTCGCGGCGGACAATCGCTTCGCCGCGGCCGAGATCGACGATCACATTGCCGTATTCGACGCGCTTGACGACGCCGTTGACGATATCGCCGATGCGGTCCTTGTATTCGAGGTACATACGCTCGCGTTCGGCTTCGCGCACTTTCTGCACGATGACCTGTTTCGCCGACTGCGCGGCGATGCGGCCGAAATCGAACGGCGGCAGCGTCTCGGAAATGTAATCGCCGGGCTGTGCCGCGGGATTGCGCTGGCGGGCCTCTTCGAGCGCGATGTCGGTCGAGGTGTTCTCGACCTTTTCGACGACATGCAGAAGGCGCGACAGGCGGATTTCGCCGGTCTTCGGGTGGATCTCGGCGCGCACTTCCGTCTCGGCGCCGTAGCGGGCGCGCGCGGCTTTGGCGATCGCGTCCTCCATAGCGGCCAGCACGATCTGCCGGTCGATCACTTTTTCCCGCGCAACCGCATCGGCGATCTGCAGAAGCTCCAGACGATTGGCGCTAACGGCCATGTTCTATCTCCGTCCCTTGCGTTGGACCGGCTCCTCGAGCGCGTCCACGTCCATTTCAAGTCCATCCTGAGCCGCTTCGCGTCCGGCAGCCTTGCCGCGCTTCAGCGTCTCTTCGATCAATGCATCGGTCAGAACGAGCCGCGCCTCGGCCATATCGGCCACCGGCAGAAGCACGGTCTTTTCCTCGCCCTCTTTCACATCGTCGCGCTCAAGCTTAGCGTTTTCACCTTCGATGCCGAGCAGCGTGCCGCGGAATTTCTTGCGGTTGTAAATCAGCGTTTCCATTTCGATCTTGGCGACATGGCCTGCCCAGCGCGTGAAGTCTTCGAGCCGCACCAGCGGCCGGTCGATGCCGGGTGAGGACATTTCGAGATAGTAGGCGCGCTCGATTGGGTCCTCGACATCGAGCACCGGCGAGATCGCCTTGGAGCACTCTTCGCAGTCCTCGACATTCATCGTGCCGTCCGGACGCTCGGCCATGATCTGGACCGTGCAGCCGTTCTGCGACGTCACCTTGACCCGCACCAGGCGATAACCGAGATCGCCGAGGATCGGCTCGACGATATGAGCGACGCGCGCGGCCACACCGGTTTCCCGGATCAGGCGGTCGTCGGCTGCGGTTTCATTCGCCATAGGCACCAAATGCGAAAAGAGCGGGCCCCCGGAGGAACCCACTCTCATGAAGACAGTCATGAGATGGAAGTTGAGTTCTATATAGAGAAACCGCCCTGAAGAGGCAAGGCGCGGGGTCTAGTCGACCCCGACCATGACATCGGAAGCCTTGATGATGGCTACCGCTTTCTGACCTTTTTTGAGTCCCAGCTCATCGACCGCTTCATTTGTGATGGATGCGGTAACCATCTGGCCGCCGCCGATATCGATCCGCACATGAGAGGTCGTCGCTCCTTTGATGACCTCGGTCACCGTGCCCTTGATCTGGTTTCTGGCGCTGATTTTCATGGCTTTTTCCTCTTCCTGGGCATTTGGGCATTCCTGCTCCCCACCCCGGAAACTAGTATCCTGCCCGCCGGGCGGCTAGGTTCCCGGCCCCTTTCCTCATTCCCCGTCCCCCATCTTCATGCTCTCCCGCTGGCGCATGCCGGTCCTCAGCCGGCAGGAACTCGTTCTCGTCCTGATCACCATGATCTGGGGCGCGACCTTTCTTACCGTCCAACTGGCCATGCAGGTCTCCGGCCCGTTTTTCTTCGTCGGGGTGCGCTTCACCTTTGCCGGGCTTCTTTTGATGGCGGTCTTTGCGCCCCTGATGCGCGGGCTGACGCGGACCGAGCTTTTCGGCGGCATCGCCATCGGCGCCAGCCTCTTCCTCGGCTATTTCCTCCAGACTTACGGCCTTCAAACCATTTCGAGCTCGAAATCGGCTTTCATCACCGCACTTTACGTGCCGCTTGTGCCGCTCCTGCAATGGCTGGTGCTGCGCCGTCCGCCGGGCCTCTTCAGCTGGATCGGCATTGCGCTCGCTTTTACCGGGCTTGTGCTTCTCGCCGGTCCCGACGCGGGGCCGATCGCCTTCGAAGCCGGCGAGATCGCGACCGTTCTCTGCGCCGTCGCCGTTGCCGGGGAAATTATCCTCATCAGCCATTTTGCCGGACGGGTCGACAGCCGCCGCGTCACCGCGGTTCAGCTTCTTGCAGCCGGTCTGTTTTCCTTTGCGCTGATGCCGGTCGCGGGCGAGCCGGTTCCGGAATTTTCCTGGTTCCTGGCGGCCAGCGCGCTTGGACTTGGCCTTGCCAGCGCGGGAATCCAGTTTGCGATGAACTGGGCGCAGAAATCCGTCTCGCCGACGCGTGCGACTTTGATCTATGCAGGCGAGCCCGTCTGGGCGGGTATTGTCGGACGCATCGCCGGAGACCGGCTGCCGGCGCCGGCCCTGTTCGGCGCGGCGCTCATTCTCGCCGGTGTCATCGTCAGCGAACTGCGCTTCGGCAAGTCTCGCTCACCCGTCGAAGAAATTGACGACGGCATTTCGAAGGGACATCCCTAGACCATGCGCGCACTTTCAACGCTCAGCGCGGCGCTCGCCGCCCTCCTTCTCGCGTCCGTAGCAGCCGAAGCCGGGCCGAAAAACGCGACGGTCATGATCATCCGCCATGCCGAGGACGCGGACAGCGGACCTGGAATCAGCGCGGCAGGACAAGCGCGTGCGCAATCTTATGCCGGCCGTGGCTGGCCGGGCGGACGGCCGAGCCTTCTCATCGCGGCTTCCGATTCCAAAAAAAGCCAGCGCCCGCGCCTGACGCTTCTGCCTTTGAGCCGCGCCATCGGCATTCCGGTCAATGCCGGCTTCAACGATGAAAATCCCAATGGCGTCGCGCGCTATCTGTCGAATGCCGGCGCGGGCAAAACGACGCTGATCGCCTGGCGCCGCGAAGAGATGCCGCAACTGATCTCGGCGCTCGGCGGCAATCCCTCATCCTTCCTGCCGGGCGGCGGCTGGCCGAAGGGCGTGCACAATTGGACGGTCGTTCTGAAATTCGATGCGAGCGGCAATGTCGTTCCCGGCGAAAGCCGTCTCGTCCGCTAGTCGTCCCGAGCGTCAGATTTTCCTGAAGATCAGATAGGCCGGCGTGCGGGTTTCGCGGATCGCTTTCGCCTCATAGCGCGTGCCCGGCCAACCGGCCCAGGCCACACGCCAGTCATCGGCCTTTTCCGCCGTCCACTGCAAAGCGGGCTGCGCCCTGACATGGGCGAGCGTCCATTCGACATAGCTTTCAATATCGCTGGCGAAGCGGAACTCGCCGCCACTCTTCAGCGCACGAACAATCTTTTTGAGATTCTCCGGCGAGACGAAGCGGCGTTTGAACTGGCGCTTTTTCGGCCAGGGATCGGGATAGAGAAGATCGACGCGCGAAAGGCATCCGGGCGGCAGCCAGTCGAGCAAAAGCGCCGCGTCATTGTCGAACAGACGGATGTTCGGAATCTTCCGCTCGTCGATCCCTGCCAGCGCTTTCGCCATGCCGTTCAAAAACGGCTCAACGCCGATGAAACCGGTTTTCGGATTTTGCTCGGCTTCGTGCAGGAGATGCTCGCCGCCGCCGAAGCCGATCTCCAGCCTGAACTCATCGACCGGCGCGCCGAACAGAGTGCGCAGATCGTCCGGCGCCGGAGTTGTCAGATCGATCTTAAGGCGCGGCAGCAAAGTGTCGAACCGCTCCGCCTGACCGGCGCGCAGCGGCTTGCCTTTGCGGCGCCCATAAAGAGCGCCGCGCCTGCGGTGTTCCTGATCGATATCGGACATTGCTGGTCTCTATTCCAAAACGGGGAGAACAGAGAGGGCTCTCTCCCTCTCCCCGCCTGCGGGGAGAGGGTCGGGGTGAGGGGCAAGAATGCGCCCCTCATCCGGCGGCTTCGCCGCTCGACTTCTCCCCGCTTGCGGGGAGAAGTGAATTAGTTGACCGCCGATTTAAGCGCGTCGACGAGATCGGTCTTCTCCCAGGAGAAGCCGCCATCCTTGTCCGGCGTGCGGCCGAAATGGCCGTAAGCGGATGTACGTGCATAGATCGGCTTGTTCATCGCAAGATGCTTGCGGATGCCGCGCGGCGACAGATCCATCACCTCGCCGAGCGCCTTTTCGATCGCAGCTTCATCGACCTTCGCCGTGCCGTAGGTGTCGATATAGATCGACAAAGGCTTGGACACGCCGATGGCGTAAGCGAGCTGTATGCAGGCGCGGTCGGCAAGACCGGCTGCAACGACATTCTTCGCGAGGTAACGCGCCGCATAAGCAGCCGAGCGGTCGACCTTGGTCGGGTCCTTGCCGGAGAAGGCGCCGCCGCCATGCGGAGCTGCGCCACCGTAAGTGTCGACGATGATCTTGCGGCCGGTCAGGCCGGCATCGCCGTCGGGACCGCCGATGACGAATTTGCCCGTCGGATTGACGTGCCATTCGGTGTTGCCGTTGATCCAGCCATCCGGCAGCGATTTGCGGATATAGGGCTCGACGATGGCGCGGACGTCATCGGACGTCAGGTTCTCATCGAGATGCTGCGCCGAGAGCACGATCGAGGTCGCCTCGACCGGCTTGCCGTTGTCGTAGCGAAGCGTGATCTGGCTCTTCTGATCGGGGCCGAGCTTGGCGGCATCACCCTGTTTGGCGTGGCGCGCTTCCGACAGCTTGCGCAGGACGAGGTGCGAATAGTGGATCGGCGCCGGCATCAGCTCCGGCGTTTCGGTGCAGGCATAACCGAACATGATGCCCTGGTCGCCGGCGCCTTCGTCTTTGTTGCCGGCCGAGTCGACGCCCTGGGCGATGTCGACGGACTGCGCGTGCAGGAGAACGTCGACCTGAGCGGTCTTCCAGTGGAAGCCTTCCTGCTCGTAGCCGATATCCTTGATCGCGGCGCGCGCGAGCTCTTCGATGTAATCCTTGGTGACGCTTTCGGGTCCGCGGACTTCGCCGCCGATGACGACGCGCTGGGTGGTCACGAAGGTTTCGCAGCCGACGCGCGATTCCGGATGAGCCGTCAGATAGGCGTCGAGCACCGTATCGGAGATGCGATCCGCGACTTTATCGGGATGGCCTTCGGAAACGGATTCGCTGGTGAACAGATAGGACTTACGGGCCACGGCTTGCTCCGGAGGGAAGATTGCGGGCGCTTTGGGAGGCGCCCGGTCTTCTCGCAAGCCACAGGAGAGCGGTCAAGCTCGCCTGCGCTGCGTCCTTAATCGCCGTCGGCGAGGGACGAAACGAGGTCGACGATCCGGCGGCGAACCTTCGGATCCTTGACCTTCATGAAGCTCTTGGTGAGCTGGAGGCCTTCGGACGTGGCGAGGAAGTCGGCGACATAATCGCCCTTCTTGTCGCTGAAGCCGGGGGGCAGAGCCTCACCCTGGGCATCTTCAAAGAAGTAAGACACCGGAACGCCGAGAACTTCCGACATCTGCTGGAGGCGCGAGGCGCCGATCCGGTTGGCGCCTTTCTCGTATTTCTGGATCTGCTGGAAGGTGATGCCGAGTGCGGTACCAAGCTTCTCCTGGCTCATCCCGATCAGTAGCCGGCGCATGCGGACACGCGCACCGACATGTTTGTCGATCGGATTGGGGGCCTTGGTCGCCATCATGAAATGAGCTCCTGCCTCGGCAAGCGCCGCGGTCGTTGTTACCGACGTTCGTGGAAAAGCCGGTTGGGAAGGGGACATGCCCCAGAGATTGTTATGTGCGCCGCCCACACGCGCGGCAGAATGGTTGCCTGCAGGAGTAAAGTCAAACCCACCGGGGGTCAGGACGGCCCCTACAATAGTTGTAAAATACATTATTACGAGCAGCCAAAGTCCATAGGCAGAATACACCGTAGTCCTTGAAGCCACAGGTAAATTTGTGTCCAGAATGCCCTCGCCTGCAAGCGGCAGCGAGACTAAGGTTCTACCAAGAGCATCCACTACTCCGGAGATCCCGGTGTTCGCCGCGCGGATCAAAGGAAGGCCCTGTTCGAGGGCCCGGACGCGGGCCTGAGCGAAGTGCTGATGGGGGCCCGGCGTGTCGCCGAACCAGCCGTCATTGGTGACATTGAGAAGGGCATCGGGCCGCTCCTCGTCATAAACGCCGGTCGGGAAGATCGCCTCGTAACAGATCAGCGGCCCGAGCTTCAGGCCGGAGGGCAGCGTGATGTTGTGCGGCGCCTCGCCGGGCGTGAAACCGCCGGGCAGCCGCGTCAGCTGCCGGAAGCCGATGGCTTCGAGGACACTCTGAAACGGCAGGAACTCACCGCCCGGGACGAGATGTACCTTGTCATAGGTCGCAAGGATCGACCCGTCGCTGCCGAGGGCGTGAATGGAATTGAAGACGCGCCTTTTGCCCGGCACGCCGTCCTCGTCGAGCCGCGCCGCCCCGGTCAGAAGGATTTGGCCGTCGGACAGGAGTCCGCCGATCTGCGCCAGGGCGTCGGGCGTCCGGGCGAGGAAGAAGGGGAAGGCCGATTCCGGCCAGACCAGAATATCGGCCTCATCCAGCGTGCCGTTCTCGGATGTCTTCTGCTGCGAGAGCGAAAGATAGCGCGCCATGATCTCGGGTTTGGCGGAGGCGCGGAATTTGTCGTCCTGCGGGATGTTCGGCTGCATGATGCGGACTTTGGTGTCCGTGAACTGCGTCTCGCCGCTGATGTAAAGACGCGCCAAGCCAAAGAGCGCGAGCGCCGCGAGGGCGCCGAGCGCAATCGCCGGCGGCCGGAAGCGCCAGATTCCCGTCTCGTCGTTGAGCGTTGCCGGCGCCGCAAAAACCGCCACCGCTATGATCGTCAGGCCCTCGACGCCGAAGACGCTCGCCGATTGCCCCATCCAGGACGTATTGGCGAGCGCATAGCCGAACTCGTTCCACGGAAAGCCGGTGAGGAGATGACCGCGCAGCCATTCGGACGCCGAGAGACCGAACGCGAAAGCGAGGATGCGGCCCGGACCGTTCGACCAGAACGCACGGGCCAGCGCAAAACCAAACCCGGTGAAGAGAGCAAGAAGCAGCGGCAGGCCGAGAACCGCAAACGGCATCATCCATTGATAGCTGTCGCCCGGCACGAAGAACGCCATGCCGATCCACCACAGACCCGCAAGGAAATAGCCGAAACCGAAGGAAAAGCCGGCAATGGCTGCATCGCGCAGACCGGCGCGGCCGCCGCCGGTGCCGTCGAGGATCAGCACAGCCGCGGGAAATGTCAGAAAAAGAACCGGCCAAAGATCGTAAGGCGGCATGGCCAACGCCGAGACCGCGCCGACGACTGCCGCCACGAGAACGCGCGCTTTGCCGTCGAGAAGGACCAGAAGGTGGACGGGCAAAGCAAGCCGCAAGCGTCTATCCCGCTTCCGTCTCGCTGGGTGAGGATGTTGCGCCGGCTTTCGATGGCGCCGGCTCGGATGCGGCTTCCGGACGGCGGCGGATGCGCACGCGCTTGACGCGGCGCGGATCGGCATCGAGCACTTCGAAATCGAGATCGCCGGGACCGGCGAGAATTTCGCCGCGCACCGGCACACGGCCGGCCAGCATCACAAGCAGCCCGCCGATCGTATCGACCTCGTCGGCAAGATCCGACAGGTCGATGTCCGGCAATTTCGCAACGAGATCTTCGACCGGCGCGCGGCCCTGCGCGATAAGAGTGTTGTCGCGGCCGCGGCGGATCATCGGCCCTTCCGCTTCGTCGTGCTCGTCTTCGATATCGCCGACGACCATTTCGACGAGATTTTCGATCGTCACGAGACCGTCCGTGCCGCCGTGCTCGTCGATGACGAGCGCCATGTGAATATGGTTGGCCTGCATCTTGGCGAGAAGATCGCTCGCCGGCATGCTCGGCGGTACATACAGTGTTTCGCGCACGAGATCGGCATCGATGATCGACACGTCGAGATCAGGCTTGCCGAGATCCAGGCGCTTGGCCTTGGAGCGCGTGCGCGAGCGCTTGGTCAGATAGGACAGAACGTCCTTGATATGGACCATGCCCTTCAGGTCGTCGATCGTCTCGCCATAGACGGGCAGGCGCGAATGACCGGCTTCCTCGAACTTGATCAGAAGTTCGTCGAGCGAGGTCTCGCCCGCGACCGCCACGATATCGGGCCGCTGAACCATGGCGTCGCTGACATGCTGTTCGCGCAGGCCGAGGATGTTTTTGAGCATCGCCCGCTCCTCGGGCGAAAAGTCCGGCGCATCTTCGCCGGCATCTTCAGCAAGAGCATCCTCGATTTCGTCGCGCAGGGTCGGCGCCTGCTTCAGGCCGAGCATGATTTTCAGGCGGTCGAGAAGACCGCGATCTTCAGACGCCGTACTACTTCGGCTGGAATCGTCGTTGGCCATGGGAATGCCCTAGCGGGGCTCGGTCTCCAGATAGGGATCGTCTATGCCGAGGCGGGCCAAAGCCGCGCGCTCGAGGTTTTCCATCTCTTCGGCGTCTTCATCATTCATATGATCGAAGCCGAAGAGGTGAAGGGTGCCGTGAACGACAAGATGGGCAAAATGCGCATCGAAGCTTTTGCCTTCACGCGCGGCCTCATCGGCCACGGTCTCGAAGGCCAGAACAAGATCGCCGAGCAGCGGCGCGGTGGCGATCTCTTCGCCTTCGGCCGCCGGAAAGGACAGAACATTGGTCGGCTGATCCTTGTCGCGCCAATCGCGGTTCAGATCTTTCAGTTTCGCATTGTCGGCGAGGATGACCGCGAGCTCGGCATCTTCCATGTAGGGACGGCGCGCTTCGGCCAACGCCGCATCGACCGCGCGCCTGGCGATCTCTTCGAGACCGGCGCGCGCGCTCCAGAGCGGGCTTTCCGCCACCACATCGACAACGGGGCTCACTTTCCGCCCCCGGGAAGCTTCGCGCGATCGGAAGCCTCATAGGCGCGGACAATGCGTCCGACGAGTTCGTGGCGCACGACATCGGCTTCGCCGAAGCGGCACACGGAAATGCCTTCGACATCGGCGAGCAGGCGCGTTGCTTCAATGAGGCCCGACATCTGCCCGGAGGGCAGATCGATCTGGGTGGCATCGCCGCAGACGATCATGCGCGAATTTTCGCCAAGACGCGTCAGAAACATTTTCATCTGCATCGCGGTCGCGTTCTGCGCTTCGTCGAGAATGATGACGGAGTTGAACAGCGTGCGGCCACGCATGAAGGCCAGCGGCGCGATTTCGATGACGCCGGATTCCAGCCCGCGCTCGACGCGCTCCGGCGGCAGCATGTCGTAGAGAGCATCGTAAAGCGGGCGCAGATAGGGATCGACCTTTTCGCGCATATCACCCGGCAGAAAGCCGAGACGCTCGCCGGCTTCGACGGCGGGACGCGACAGAACGATGCGATCGACTTCGCCGCGCTCGAGCATGGACACAGCATGCGCGACCGCGAGATAGGTTTTGCCGGTGCCGGCCGGACCGATGCCGAAAACGAGCTCATGTTGTCCGAGCGCGCGCATATAGGCGTCCTGCGCGGGCGTGCGCGCAACGACGGTTTTCTTGCGCGTCGAGATATGCGTCATGCCCGGACGCGGGCCGCCGCCCGAGCCGAACAGATTTGCCTGATCGCCGGTCATGCGGATGGCGCCGTCGACATCGCCGAGGCCGACATCTTCGCCGCGCTTGACGCGCGCCAGCAGAGTTTCAAACACGCGCTTGGCCTGCGCCACAGCGTCGGGCTTGCCGCGGATCGCGACATGATTGCCGCTCGGCGTGACTTCGACACCAAGGCGCCGCTCGAGAAAAGCAAGATTCTGATCGTGGCTGCCGAAGATTCCGGACGCCAGACGATTGTCGTCAAAAGTCAGGACGATTTCGGATGTTTTCGGAGCAGGGACCGGACTTGTCACGCCACCGCCTCCATTTCCGCATTCTGCGGCTGAGCTTCCACAATACCAAACAGACTGTTGCGGCCGTTCGACACGATTTTCACCGGAAGAACGTCGCCGATTGAAACTGTATCCGATTCGATCTGCACCGGCTGCAGATAGGGCGAACGCCCGGCGATTTGCCCGGGATGACGGCCGGCGCGGTCGAACAGAACGCTCATCACGCGGCCGACACTGGAGCGGTTGAAATCCTGCCGCTGCTCTTCGAGCAGCGCCTGCAATTCAAGAAGGCGCGCCGAGCGCACCTCTTCCGGCACCTGATCCATATCGGCGGCGGGCGTGCCGGGGCGCGGCGAATATTTGAACGAGAAGGTCGAAGCGAATGTGACGTCGCGCGCCAGCCGCATCGTCGCCTGGAAATCTTCATCCGTTTCGCCGGGGAAGCCGGTGATGAAATCGGACGACAGCGCAAGATCGGGCTGAGCGTCGCGGATGCGGTCGATGAGCTTCAGATAATCTTTCGCCGTATGGCCGCGGTTCATCGCATCGAGAATGCGATCCGAGCCCGACTGCACGGGAAGATGCAGATACGGCATCAGCTGTTTCAAATCGCGATGCGCAGCGATGAGCTCATCGTCCATATCGCGCGGATGGCTTGTGGTGTAGCGCAGGCGCGCAATACCCGGGATTTCAGCGATGCGGCGCAACAGGCGGCCGAGGCTCCAGATTTTTCCGTCCGGGCCTTCGCCGTGAAATGCATTGACGTTCTGGCCGAGCAGAGTGAGCTCGCGCACGCCATGGTCCGCGAGACGCTCAGCCTCGGTGATGATCTGCGACACCTGCCGCGATATTTCCGCGCCGCGCGTATAAGGCACGACGCAGAAGGTGCAGAATTTATCGCAGCCTTCCTGCACGGTGAGAAACGCTGCCGGGCCGCGCGCCAGAGTTTTCGCGGCGCTCGCGGCGGGCAGATGCGCAAATTTATCTTCGACCGCAAATTCGGTGTCGACGACGCGGCCGCTTTTCGCACGCGCTAGAAGATCGGGCAGGCGGTGATAGTTCTGCGGGCCGACGACAAGATCGACGCCCCGCGCGCGCTTTAGAATCTCGGCGCCTTCGGCCTGGGCCACGCAGCCCGCCACCGCGATCATCACATCGCTGCCATCAGCGGCCTTTCGCTCGGCGCGCATTTCGCGCATGCGCCCGAGTTCCGAATAAACCTTCTCGGCCGCCTTCTCGCGGATATGGCAGGTGTTGAGGATGACGAGATCGGCGTCTTCGGCGGTTTGCGTCTCGACATAGCCTTCAGGAGCCAGCGCGTCCGCCATGCGCTGGGCGTCGTAGACGTTCATCTGACAGCCATAGGACCGGACGAAGAGCTTCTTTGGATGTGAATTCATCAAAGTCGGAATGCCGCTCCGGCGCGGAGTACGCGCCTGTCCCTTTCGTCCTGCAATGCAAAAGCCGGACCCCGGTTTTAGCCGGTTTGGGCCTCCAAGAGAATAGCCAGCTCGCCGGAGGGCTCCGCCGGAGCGGAAGGGGCCTCGCCGCGGAGGGCCCGCAGGGTCATGGCCCGGACCTCGGCCTCGGCCCGCCGGGCGATGTCCTTGCGGTCGGTCTCGGCGGTCACGGCCATCGGCCGGCCGAACGACACCACCGCCTCCGGGCCGCCAAATTTCATGATGTTCCACAGATGGTTAGGCAGGGTCATGCCGCCATACCAGGCAATGTCAGGACGCTCCCGGCGCAGCACGGGAAGACCATGGCGGCGGGGATAGGCGATGGAGACCGGCTGGACGAAAACCTCCGCCGAGCCGCCCTCGGCCCCCTCTAGAGAAAGGGCCTCGCGGGCGGCGCCGATCAGGGCCGAACGGAAAGGCAGCACCCGGTTATGGTCGCTCGACGTGCCTTCGGCGAACAGAACCATGGCATCGCCGGCATTCAGCCGGGCGGCAATATCCCTGGCGGTGCCGCGGGTTGCCGTCCGGCGGGCGCGGTCGACGAAGATCGTCCGCTGCAGGCGGGCGAGAAAGCCTATGCCCGGCCAGGCGCCGACTTCGCTTTTTGCAACAAAACTCACCGGCATCGCCGCCGACAGCACGACGATGTCGAGCCAGGAGACGTGATTGGCGAGAAGAAGAAGGGGACGCTGCGTCGCGAGCGCGCCGACATCCACGCGGCGAATGCCGAGAATGAAGCAGGCGGCGCGGTGATAGAAATGCGGGATCGCGCCGCCGCGGTGCGGCGCAAGTTTGAGCACGGCATATTGAAAAGGCAGAAGAAACAAAGTGAGCGCGATCACGGCGGATGCCGTGACGGGCGCCATCACTTGGTGTCGTCCTTCTGATCTTTCAGGGGCACCGCATAAAGCTCCATGCGGTGATCCACGAGCTTGAAACCTAAACGACGCGCGATCTCGGCCTGCAGACGCTCGATTTCCTCGTCGCGGAATTCGACGACCTTGCCGGTGCGAAGATCGATCAGATGATCGTGGTGCTCGTCCGGCACCGGCTCGTAACGCGAGCGGCCGTCGCGGAAATCGTGTTTTGCGACGATGCCCGCATCCTCGAACAGCTTGACGGTCCTATAGACCGTCGCAATCGAAATGCGGTTGTCGATCTTTGCGGCACGGCGGTGCAGCTCCTCGACATCGGGATGATCGGTCGCGGCTTCGAGCACGCGGGCGATCACCCGGCGCTGCTCGGTCATGCGCATGCCTTTGGCGGCGCATTGATCTTCGATTGAGTTGTGATCCACGGCGACCTCTATATCAGCCCAGGGCGCGGGCGAGAACACGCGCTTGGCCGCGCGTTCCGTCCGGCCTTGCATAGTAAGCAGGGCGCGTGCCGATTTCGGAAAAGCCGAACCGGGCATAGAGGCGAAGGGCAGGGACATTCTGTTCGTCGACTTCGAGGACCACACGGCGCGCGCCGGCGGCCTGAAGCCGGGCGAGATGCCGCGCGAGAAGCGGCGAACTTCCACCCTTTCCGCGACGCTTGGATGACACCGCGATCGACAGCAGCTCCGCCTCGTCAACCGCAATCCGCGACAGGGAAAAGCCGTCGATCGTCTGGCTGCGCGCCTTCGCCCGCAAAATATCGGTGACGGTATTTCGATCCGCCATCAGCCGCTCGATCTCGGCGACCGACCAGCCGCGGGCAAAGCTGGCCGCATGCAGTTCGGCGATCTGCGCTGCGTGCTTCGGCTGGGCGGGATCGACCCGCCACTCCACTTTGCGAAAGAAGTCGAACAGCCCCATCGGCGTCAGACCCTTGGGATCTGGCCGGAGGCCGGCGGCGTCGCATCGGCGGGGCGCAGATAGACCGGCCGCGGCAGACGCTCGGGCACCGGCGCGGATGCGCCGAGGCGCGCCAGCCAGACCGGATCGGGCGCAAAACTGTCGGGGACTATTTCGTGTTTGATCTTCGAGGCTTCCTGAACGATGGCGGCACCCGATCCGACAAGCCGTACCGAGCCTTCGCCGGCCATGCGCGCCGCTTCCTTCGCCGTCAGGACACGCGCCGGCACGAGTCCCAGGCCGGAGGGCGCAAAGATCTGGAAGAAGACGCGGCCATGCCGCGCATCGATCGCCGCGGCGACGGCGCGTCCATCCGTCAGCGCCAGAGCCGGCGCGACCAGCGCAATCAAGGTCGTGACGCCGACGAGAGGCTTGCGGGTGGCGAGCGACAGGCCGCGCGCCGCAGACAGCCCGACGCGAATTCCGGTGAAACTTCCGGGACCTGTGGTGACAGCGAGACGGTCGATGCCGTTCAGACCCGCGGAGCCGCCGACGACCTGATCGATCATCGGCAGGAGCGCTTCCGCATGGCCGCGCTCCATCGGCAGGCTGGCCCTGGCGATCACGCGGTCCGGAGATGTGTCGATGAGCGCCACGGAACAGGCCGCAAGCGCCGTATCGATGGCGAGCACGCGCACGCGATCTGTCCCAGCCTCAACTGAAGGTTATTTACACTGCGGCCGTGGAAAGGCGATAGCGCGCGAGGGGCTTTCCCTCAGACGGGACGCACTTCCTGCACTTCCGGCACGAAATGGCGCAGGAGATTTTCGATGCCCTGCTTCAGCGTGGCCGTCGAAGACGGGCAGCCAGCGCAGGAGCCCTTCATGTTCAGGAACACGACGCCTTCGCGATAGCCCTTGAAGGTGATGTCGCCGCCGTCCTGGGCGACGGCCGGGCGGACGCGCGTCTCGATCAGCTCCTTGATCGTGCCGACGAGGGCCGCATCGTCCTCCTCGAAGAATTCGCCGTCTTCGACCGAGCCGGTGGCGGAGACGCCATCGGCCAGAAGCGGCTGATTCTTGAGGTAATGCTCCATGATGGCGCCGAGAATGGCCGGCTTCAGATGCTGCCAGTCCTCATTGCCCGTCTTGGTCACGGTGATGAAATCCTGACCGTAAAAGACGCCGCCGACGCCGGGCACCGCGAACAACCGCTCGGCCAGGGGCGATTTCTTGGCCGCGTCGAGCGATGTGATTTCGAGCGTGCCGCCGGGCAGCACATCGCGGCCGGGCAGGAATTTCAGGGTTGCCGGGTTCGGCGTGGCTTCGGTCTGGATGAACATATCTCTTTTCCGTCAGGCCGCCGGGTTCAAGGCGCGGGGCCGGGCGCTCGCCCTATAGATATGAAGCTTGCGCCCGGAATGCAAAACGGCCCGGCAGAAGGGTCAGTTCACCTTAACGCCGCCCGACCCGATGCTGATATCGAGCGTGTTTTCGTCACGCTCATGGGCCTGATAGGCAAAGATGGCGACCGCGCCGGCCAGAACGATGATCACTCCGATAAGAATTCCGCGGTTCATTTCTGTCTCCCGATTGTGGGGAGACAAACCCCGGCAGGGCCTTTTCGTTCCCGATTAGGGAAGGGTCGCCTCAGCGGACGAAGCCGACAATATCCTTTACGGCGGCAATGTTCGGCGCGGCGATGGCATGGGCCCGCTCGGCGCCGTCCTTGAGGATCGCGTCGATCGAGGCCGGATCGGACACAAGCCGCTTCATCTCGGCGCCGATGGGGCCGAGCTTTGCGACGGCCACGTCCACGAGCGCATTCTTGAAGGCCGAGAACTGGCCGCCGCCGAACTGTTTCAGCACCGCATCCTGTTCTGTGCCGGCGAGCGCCGCGTAAATACCCACAAGATTTGCGGCTTCCGGACGGCCTTCGAGACCTGCGCTCTCCGACGGCAGCGGCTCCGGGTCCGTCTTGGCCTTGCGGACCTTTGACGCAATCGCATCCGCATCGTCGGTGAGATTGATGCGCGACTGATCGGAAGGATCGGATTTCGACATTTTCTTCGAACCATCGCGCAGGCTCATCACGCGCGCGGCTGCGCCCTGGATCAAAGGCTCGGGCTGCGGGAAGAACGCGTCGCCATAACCTTTTGCCGAAATGCTGGCGGAAAAATCATTGTTGAATTTCTGCGCGATGTCGCGCGCGAGTTCCAGATGCTGCTTCTGATCTTCGCCGACGGGCACATGCGTTGCGCGATAGGCCAGAATGTCGGCGGCCATCAGCACCGGATAGGTGTACAGACCAACGCTCGCATTCTCGCGGTCTTTGCCGGCCTTTTCCTTGAACTGCGTCATCCGGTTCAGCCAGCCGATGCGCGCCGTGCAGCCCAAAATCCAGGCGAGCTCGGCATGCGCCGACACCTGGCTCTGATTGAAGATGATGTTCTTCTTCGGATCAACGCCCGCCGCGATGAAGGCGGCGGCGACTTCGCGGATGGTGCGCGTCAGCTCGTTCGGATCCTGCGCCACCGTGATGGCGTGGAGATCGACCACGCAATAGAGGCACTCATGCTGATGCTGCAGCGCGACGAATTTCTGGATCGCGCCGAGATAATTGCCGAGATGCAGATTGCCGGTCGGCTGGACGCCGGAGAACACGCGCGGCGGGAATGTGGTGGTCATTTTGGGAATTCCGGAGTGGCGCGCCTTATCGCAATGGCCGAGGGGCCGCGCAAGCCCTGCCTCAATCCTCCATTTCCGCCACCCTGCGCCGGGCAAACCAGTGCAGCCCAGCGCTGAGCGTGCAGGCGAAAAGCAGGATTTTCAGATTGTCGAAGTCTTCGGCGTCGAGCCAGCTCCGCGGATTCCAGGTCCATCGGGTCGGATCTTCGTCCATCACCACCGGGATGATGCCGACGGCCGCCACCGCGATCGCCATCCCGTTGATATAAAGAGCGCTCATCAGACGCCGCGCATTGCGCGCCGCCTTCGCGGGCACCTTAGCCGTTTTTGCCATTGGATATTCGTCTCCCCAAGATCGTCCGCGCGAGCTTAGCCCCGCTCACTTTCCTTGAGGAAGGGATTGAGGACGTGGGTGGCCTTGGCTTCGGCCCCGCGCCCCGCTAAGCACCGCCATCTTCTCTTGTTGAAAGCGCCCACATGACCTCCCCCCGCTATGACGTGCTCGGCCTCGGTAACGCCATTGTCGACGTTCTGGCCCGGGTGGAGGACGACCTTCTGGTCAAGGAGGGCATGGCCAAGGGCTCGATGGCGCTGATCGACGAGGCGCGGGCCAAGGCTCTGTACGATGTGATCGGCAGCCCGATCTATGTCTCAGGCGGTTCGGGCGCGAACACCTGCGCCGGCGTTGCCTCGCTCGGGGCCAAGGCCGCGTTCATCGGCAAGGTGCGGGACGACGAGCTCGGCACCGTCTTCGCCCATGACATCCGCGCGGCAGGCGTCCATTTCGCGACCCCGGCGGCGACGTCAGGCGCCGCGACCGCAAGCTCGACCATTCTCGTGACGGCGGACGGCGAGCGGACGATGAACACGTTTCTCGGCGCCAGTCAGGGCCTCGGCACGGCCGATGTCGATGCGGAACTCGTCCGCGCCTCGGGCATGATCTATCTCGAAGGCTATCTGTTCGATCCGCCGGAAGCGATCAGCGCGTTCCTGAAAGCTGCCGAGATCGCCCATGAGGCGGGACGCAAAGTGTCGATCACTTTGTCCGACAGCTTCTGCGTCGACCGGCACCGCCAGGATTTTCTCGATTTCATCCGCTCGGGCGGCGTCGATCTCGTCTTCGCCAACGAGCACGAAGCGAAGGCGCTGTACGAAACATCTGATTTCGATACGGCTGTCGCCGCGCTGCGCAAGGACGCTCCGTCCGCCGTTGTGACGCGCAGCGAGAAGGGCGCGATCTTCATCGACAGGGCGAACACGACCGCCGTTCCGGCATTCCCCATCGAGCGCGTCATCGATGCGACCGGCGCGGGAGACTTGTTTGCGGCCGGTGTATTGACGGGCCTTGCGCGCAATCTGACGGTGGAAGATTCACTTCGCCTCGGCGCACTCGCCGCGGCTGAATGCCTGTCTCACATGGGCGCGCGTCCGCAGCGCAGCCTTGCCGGCTTTGCGGCGGAGAACGGGTTTTTGGGCTAGGCCAAACAGGCGTCGACCCAACGATAGAACTCGGATTCCTGCTGGACCGGCACCGCATTAATCAAAAGTTGCTCTACGGAGGTCGGAACCGGCGGCAGCTCTTGTCGTAGGAATGTTAAGTCTGCCGGATGACGCGGATTGCCATTGAAGAATTCCTGACGGGACACGATCAGCCCGCCGTTCAACAATGCTTCGTCGCTGAGCCAGTGTTCCGCCAAGAAAACGATGGCATTTATTCGCCTAGACTTGCCGAAGAACCGATTTGCGACAACATACAGGGCGGCCGTTGGATCGTCAGCAAACCAGGCCGCGGGGTACATACATACAATGATCGCCGGCTTATCTGACGGTAGCTGACCCTTCTTTCGAGCCAAGGTATTCACGAGCGTAGATTCCGCAAAGACGGGAGACGTCAATGACGTTACTTCGACATTTATTTCCTCGCCCCCTCGGACAACAGAAAAATCAAAGTCTTCGCCCTTGTTCATGCTCTCGGGTCTTGCATGAATGATGCAGCCACCCTGCATGAAGAGGCGTGCGGCAAGCGCCTCGAGAAACGCAGCCCTAAGATCGCGCGACTTAAGTCTGCGGCAGAACTCGGTGAAGCCGGGAGATCTTCTCAGAAGAAATATCGTTTCACCCATCATTGTGACGCTCGTGCTGTATTGATAGCTCATGCCGCCACTGGGGTCGCGATATGCCTCAAGAAAGTTCTGCAGCCGTTGCGCAGCAAAGTTCTTCCGGAGGTATTGCGCGATAACAAACCCTGCGGCCGTGAGATATCTATGCTTGCGCATCTCGGGGCTCATGCTCGCCACGGCTTTTGCCAAATGCTTAGGAACTCGCGCAAATATCATGCGGTCACCGCACCCCAAAAATCGCCGAACCCACCCGCACATAGGTCGCGCCGAAGGAAATGGCGCTTTCGAAATCCGAGCTCATGCCCATTGAGAGTTCGGTGAGGCCGTTGCGCCTGGCGATCTTCTCCAACAGCGCGAAATGCGGCGCCGGGTTTTCCTCCGCCGGCGGGATGCACATCAGGCCGGTGACGTTCAGCCCATACTCACTCCTGCAGGCGGCGACGAAGGCGTCCGTCGCTTCCGGCAGAACGCCGGCCTTTTGCGGCTCGGCGCCGGTATTGACCTGAATAAGGAGCCTGGGCGCCCGGCCCTGCTTCTGAATCTCTTTGGCAAGCGCCCCGGCGATCTTCGGCCGGTCGACAGAATGGATGGCGTCGAACAGAGCGACCGCTTCCTCCGCCTTGTTGGATTGCAGCGAGCCGATGAGGTGAAGCTCAATCCCGGGATGCTTTTCCTTCAGGGCCGGATATTTGCCCTCGGCCTCCTGGACCCGGTTTTCGCCAAAGATCCTCTGCCCCGCCCCGATGACAGGCTCGACGGCCTCGGGCCCAAACGTCTTGGTCACGGCGACCAGCTTCACCGACCCCGCAGGACGCCCGGCGGACTTCTCGGCAGCGGCGATGCGGGCTCTGATCTCGGCGAGGTTTGAGAGGGTGGTCATGCGACCGCTAAAGCACGAAGAGAGGTGATTGCGAAGGCCTCATGGTGAGGAGCGATGCGAAAGCATCGCGTCTCGAACCATGGGCGGCAGGAACGGGACTCGCGGCCCATCCTTCGAGACGGGCCTTCGGCCCTCCTCAGGATGAGGATCGAGGTTGACCCCGCCGCTCTGAGGAGCCAATTTCCGGCAACTTTTCCGGAAGGCTCACAGTATCATGACGACGGAGCGCTATGACGCCCGCAGCGCCGAACCCAAATGGCAGAAAGCCTGGGATGAGGCCGAGACGTTCAAGGCCAAAAACGACGACCCGCGCCCGCATTATTATGTGCTGGAGATGTTCCCCTATCCGTCGGGGCGCATCCATATGGGCCATGTCCGCAACTACGCCATGGGCGATGTCGTCGCCCGGGTGAAGCGGGCCAAGGGCTTCAATGTTCTCCACCCGATGGGCTGGGACGCCTTCGGCCTGCCGGCCGAGAACGCCGCCATCGAGCGTAAGGTCCATCCCCGCGAATGGACCTATTCGAACATCGCCACCATGCGTGGCCAGCTGAAAAGCATGGGCCTGTCGCTCGACTGGTCGCGCGAGATCGCTACCTGCGATCCCGAATATTACGCCCAGCAGCAGAAGCTGTTCATCGACTTCCTCAAAGCCGGGCTCGTCGACCGCAAACAGTCCAAGGTGAACTGGGACCCGGTGGACAACACCGTGCTCGCAAACGAGCAGGTCATCGACGGCCATGGCTGGCGCTCGGGCGCGCCGGTCGAGATCCGCGAACTGACCCAGTGGTTCCTGAAGATCACCGACTTCTCCGAAGACCTTCTGCAGAAGCTCGACACGCTCGACCGCTGGCCGGAAAAAGTCCGGCTGATGCAGAAGAACTGGATCGGCAAGTCGGAAGGCCTGCTCGTCCGCTTCATGCTGGAAGGCGCGCCGGACGGTTTCTCGGAAGTCGAAGTTTACACCACACGTCCCGACACTCTGTTCGGCGCGGCGTTTGTGGCCGTCGCGCCCGATCATCCGATTGCGCAGGCGGTGGCGAAATCCGACAAGAAACTCGCCGCCTTCATCGACGAAGCGCGCAAGACCGGCACGTCGGCGGCCGCCATCGAGACGGCGGAAAAGCACGGCTACGACACGGGCGTTGCCGCGGTGCATCCGCTCGATCCGTCGCGCAAGGTTCCGGTCTATGTCGCCAACTTCATCCTGATGGATTACGGCACGGGCGCGATTTTCGGCTGCCCGGCGCACGATCAGCGCGATTTCGAATTCGCCACCAAATACCGGCTGCCCATTACCCGCGTCGTCTCAAGCGATCCGAAGACGGACAGCCTGCCGCTGAAGGAAGCCGATTCCGAAGACGGCGGCACGCTGATCAATTCGGAGTTCCTCAACGGAATGTCCGTACAGCAGGCGAAGGATGCGGTGGCGGCAAAGCTCGAAGCTGCAAGCCTCGGCAACCGCCCCGTCGGCAAGCGCCAGGTGAACTATCGCCTGCGCGATTGGGGCATTTCGCGCCAGCGCTATTGGGGCTGCCCGATCCCGATCATCCATTGCGAGAAGCACGGCCCCGTGCCGGTGCCGGACGATCAGCTGCCGGTGCGCCTGCCCGACGACATCACCTTCGATCGTCCCGGCAATCCGCTCGATCATCATCCGACCTGGAAGCATGTGCCCTGCCCGGTCTGCGGCGAGCCTTCGCGCCGCGAGACGGACACGATGGACACGTTTGTGGACTCGTCGTGGTATTTCGCACGCTTCACCACGCCGCATCTGAACAAGCCCGTCGACAAAGCCACCGCCGACAAATGGCTGCCGGTCAACCAGTATATCGGCGGCATCGAGCATGCGATCCTGCATCTGCTCTATTCGCGCTTCTTCACCCGCGCGATGAAGAAGGCGGGCTACACGACGCTCGACGAGCCTTTTGCGGGCCTCTTCACGCAAGGCATGGTCGTCCACGAAACCTACCGGGCGAACGGCGAATGGGTGTCGCCGGACGACATCGTCATTACCGGCGAGGGCGCAACGCGCACGGCCAAGACCAAATCCGGCGGCGCGGTCGAGATCGGCTCGATCGAAAAAATGTCGAAGTCGAAAAAGAATGTCGTCGATCCGGACGACATCATCGCCCGCTACGGCGCCGACACGGCGCGCTGGTTCATGCTGTCCGATAGTCCGCCGGAGCGCGACGTCATCTGGACCGAAGCCGGCGTCGAAGGCGCGGGCCGTTTCGTCCAGCGCCTGTGGCGCATCGTGACCGACATCGCCGCCGTGGCGGACGGCGCCAAGCCTGCCGCGTTCTCGGAGGATGCGCTGACGCTCCGCCGCGCAACCCATCAGGCCATTGCCGCGGTCGACGAGAATATCGAGGGGCTCCGCTTCAACGTGGCCGTCGCCAAGATCTATGAGCTGGCCAACGCCATCGGTGTGGCGCGGACGAAACAGGCGGACGACAGTTTGGGCTGGGCCCTGCGCGAAGCGGGCCGGACCCTCATCCAGCTCATCGCCCCGATGATGCCGCATCTGGCCGAAGAGTGCTGGACGGCGCTCGGGCACAAAGGCCTCGTCGCACAGGCGAAATGGCCGGAGGCGGAGGCCTCGCTTCTCGTCTCGGATACGGTTACGCTCCCGGTGCAGATCAACGGCAAGAAGCGCGACGAGATCACGGTTCCTGCCGGGGCGAGCCCCGCAGAGGTCGAAGAGGCTGTCCGCAAGCTCGATTCTGTTGTACGCGCTAGTGACGGGAAGCCGCTGAAAAAGGTCATCGTCGTCCCGCAAAGGATCGTCAATGTCGTGGTCTGATACCAAGCGCTTTGGCCGCATCGGGGTTCTGCTTCTCGCTGCCCTCGGCCTCGGCGGCTGCCTCCAGCCCATGTATGCCCAGGGCCCGGTCGTTGCCTCGACCGGACCGGGGGCTCCCATTGCCGTCAGCCCGGAAGCAGGACTGGCCCAGGTCGACATCCTGCCGATCGACGGTCGGGTCGGTCAGAAAATCCGCAACGACCTCATCTTCACCCTGACCGGGGGCGCCGGGGTCCCGACCGCGCCGCGTTACCGGCTCGACATCACCGTCCAGGTGATCGCCGCCCAGGTCGCCATCGTCGATCCGTTCACCAGCCGTCCGCAGCTGCAGACCGCCGGCGTCGATGCGTCCTATGTGCTGGTCGAAATCAACAAGGGCATTCCGATCGTCTCGGGCAATGCCATCGGCCGCGCCACCTATACCCGCAACCGCCAGCGCTTTGCCTCGACGCGCGCCCAGCGCGATGCGGAAGACCGCGCCGCAAAGGTCGTGGTCGAACAGATCCGCGCCAAGCTGCTTGCCCATTTCTCGGGACATGGCGTTCCGCCCGCCCCCGTCGTCGCGGTGAAACCCGCGGGCATCTGATTTCATGGTGGCGATCAAAGCGGCCGGCGCCGACGCCTTTGTAGCCCGGCCCGATCCGAACGTTTTCTGCTTTCTCGTTTACGGCCCCGATTCCGGCCTTGTCGCCGAGCGCGCCGCGCATCTCGCCAAATCCGCGGTCGACGATCCGAACGATGCCTTCTCGCTCGTCCGCATCGACGGCGACGATCTCGCCTCCGATCCCGAACGCCTTCTCGATGAAGCGCACACCGTTGCTTTGTTCGGCGGCAGACGCGCCATCTGGATCCGCGCCGGATCGCGGCCGATCCAGGCCGCCGTCGAAAAGCTTCTTGCCGGGCCCGCGCCGGATGCGCGGATCGTCGTCGAGGCCGGAAACTTGGGCAAGGGCGCGCCGCTCCGCACCATGTGCGAAAAGAGCCCGAAGGCCGCAGCGCTCCCGTGCTTTGCCGACAACGAAGCCGGCATCTCCAAACTCATCGACAAGGAGCTCGGCGAGGCCGGGCTGAAGATAGACCCCAATGCCAGGCAGGCGCTTCTGGCGCTACTCGGCGCCGACCGGATGGCGACGCGCCAGGAAATCGACAAGCTGGCTTTGTACGCACATGGCGAGGAGCGCGTGACACTCGCCCATGTCGATGCGGCCGTCGCCGATGTCTCGGCGGTGGCGCTCGACGATGCGGTGGATGCGGCTTTTGCCGGAAACACCGATGGGCTCGAGCGCGGACTTGCGGCCCTCGATGCCTCGGGCATTCCCGCTTCCGCTGCGCTTCTCGCGGCGCTGCGCCACGCGATCCAGCTGCACAAGGTCAGAGCGTCCGGCCAGGAGATCGAGCGCGCCTGGCCGCATCTGCATTTCAGGCGCAAGGGCCTTGTCGAGATGGCGCTGTCGCGCTTTTCGACGGCGCGGATGGATGCCGCCGTGCAGCGGCTGGCGCAGGCTGTTCTGGAAGGACGCCGCAGCGGTGCTTTAGGTGAAACAATCGCCCGGCGCGCGCTCGCCTCGATCGCGCTCGAAGCCAAGCGGCGCTAGCTCTTTCCGCTGAAATTACCGCGCGCGTTTCAGACGGCGGGCGATCTCGTCGAGCTGTTCGAGGCTCGAATAGCGGATGATGACCTGGCCGCCCGGACCTTTGTGCGCGACTTCGACATTGAGGCCGAGCGCGTCCGAGAGAATCTTTTCGAGAACCGTCGTGTCCTCATCCTTGCGGCCGGGCTTTTTGGCTTTCGCCGTGCCGCTCGACTGGCCGAGCGCTTCGGCATCGCGCACCGACAGACCGCCATCGATAATGCGCTTCGCGGCGCCCGAAGGATCGGGATTGTTGATCAGCGCACGCGCATGGCCGGCCGAGAGTTTGCCGTCGAGAACCGCGGCCTTCACATCGTCCGGCAGCTTCAACAGGCGCAGCGTGTTGGCAATATGGCTGCGGCTTTTGCCGATGATTTTCGCCAGCGCATCCTGCGTGTGACCGTAGGCCGAAATCAGCGCCTGATAGCCCGCAGCTTCTTCCACCGCGTTAAGATCGGAGCGCTGAACGTTTTCGACGATCGCAACTTCGAGCGCTTCCTTGTCGTCGATATCGAGCACGACGACCGGAACATCGTGAATACCGGCGCGCTGCGCAGCGCGCCAGCGGCGTTCGCCGGCGATGATCTCGAACACATTGTTTGCGCCCTGAACGGCACGCACGAGAATGGGCTGAAGCACGCCCTTTTCTTTGACCGAGGCGGACAGTTCCTGAAGATCGTCCTCGCCGAAGGTCTTGCGCGGGTTCTTCAGATTGGCGCGCAGGAACTCGATCGGGACGCGCTTCTGACCCTGCTTGGGCGATTGTGAGACCTGCTCATCTTCGCCGACATCGCCGATCAGGGCCGCAAGCCCACGTCCAAGCCGCGGCCGGGCCGCCTCATCTGCCATCACGTCACATCTCCCGAATTTCGCGTCACGCCGCGCGGAGCTTGCGCTCGCGCTGAATGATTTCGGACGCCAGTTTCAGATAGGCCTGGCTGCCCGAGCAATTGAGGTCATAGAGCAGGACCGGCTTGCCGTGGGACGGCGCTTCCGACACCCGCACATTGCGAGGAATGATCGTCTCGAAAACCTTGTCGCCCATATATTCGCGGACGTCAGCGACGACCTGGCCCGACAGATTGTTGCGGCCGTCGAACATGGTCAGCACGACGCCCTGGATCGTCAGATCCGGATTGAGCGTGTTGCGCACCTGCTCGATGGTGCGCAGCAGCTGCGACAGGCCTTCCAGCGCGAAGAACTCGCACTGCAGCGGCACGAGGATCGCCTGCGCCGCGGCCAGCGAATTGATGGTCAGAAGATTGAACGAAGGCGGGCAATCGACAAGTACATACGTGTAGGGCTCGCCGCCGTCTTCGGCCAGACCCTTCAGCGCCGCGCGCAAACGATAGGCGCGGTTCTTGTCGCCGGCGATTTCCATTTCGACGCCGAGAAGATCCATGGTCGAGGGGGCCACATCGAGCTGCGGCACCGCCGTCGGCATCGCGATCTCGCGGATCTGCGCCATGCCCACCATCACATGATAGGTCGAGAGCTTTCGGCTTTTCCGGTCGATGCCCATGCCGGTCGAGGCATTGCCCTGCGGATCGAGATCGACGATCAGCACTTTCTCGCCGATGGCGGCGAGCGCCGTTCCGAGATTGATGGCCGTGGTCGTCTTGCCGACGCCGCCCTTTTGGTTGGCGATTGCCAGAATACGCGGCGCCTTCACTATGTCGTTCATGTGCCTCATCCGCCCTTGAGGAGCATGGTTAGCGCGGCGTTACCTCGGAAACAACGGCTAGTCGTGCCGCCCCCTCGGTGCGACTCGGCACCAGCTCCAACGAAAGCGTCCAGCATTTAGTAGCTTCCGTCAATTCAGACTCTACATCTTGCCCTTTTGGAAAGATCCCGACCGTCCCCGCTTTCAACAGCGGATAGGCCAGGGCGATAAGTTTTTTCAGCGGCGCGAGCGCCCGGGCCGTTACGACGTCCGCCCCGTGCGGCCAACTTTCGAGCGCGGCCTCGACCCTGGCATTATGGATCGTCACCTCGACATTCATGGCGCGGGCGGCCTCGCGCAGGAACGCGCACTTCCTCTGATCGCTTTCGACGAGATGGACATGGGCGCCCTGGCGCTCGACCAGAACGGCCGCCAGGACAAGCCCCGGGAAGCCGCCGCCCGAACCGAGATCAACAAACACCCGCGCCGAGCGCGGGGCGATGTCGAGGATCTGAAGGCCGTCGGCGATATGGCGGACCCAGACCTCGTCGAGCGTTTTCGGCGCCACGAGATTGATGGTCTTCTGCCACTTCTGAAGATGGGTCACGAGCACGTCGAGCCGCGCCCATGTTTCACGTGAAACGTTCGGGAAGAGCGCCTGCGCTTTTGCCCGATCTGTTTGAGCTCCGCTCATGTCACGCGGCGCGGCGCGCATGCGCCACGAGAAGCGTCAACGCCGCCGGCGTCATGCCTTCGATGCGGCTTGCCTGGCCGATGGTTTTCGGGCGGACGGCTTCGAGCTTCAAACGCAGTTCCGATGACAGGCCGGAGATGGACGCGTAGTCGAGCGTGTCCGGCACGGCGCGATTTTCTTCGCGGCGGAAATTCTCGATGTCGGCCGTCTGCCGGTCGAGATAGACGGCATAGGTCGCATCGATTTCGACCTGTTCGGCGATGTTCGGCGCGAGCTCAGAGAACTGCGGCCAGATGTGCGCGAGATCGGTGACGGAAATTTCGGGACGCGAGAGAAGCTCGAAAGCCGTGCGGCGCACGCCGTCCTGATTGAGCTGCAGCCCGAAATTTTTTGCTTCGTTCGGCGTCAGCGAAACCGAGCGCGCAAGTTCGCGCGCCGCATCGAGCGCAGCACTTTTCGCGCGCCAGGCCGCGCTGCGTTCGGAGCCGACGACACCGAGCGAGATGCCTTTTTCGGTGAGTCGCTGATCGGCATTGTCGGCGCGCAGCGACAGCCGGTATTCGGCGCGCGAGGTGAACATGCGATAGGGCTCGGACACTCCACGTGTGACGAGATCGTCGACGAGAACGCCGAGATAGGCTTCGGACCGGTCGAACGTCGCGCCCTGCCCGCCGCCGGCAATGCGCGCCGCATTGAGACCGGCGAGCAAGCCTTGAGCCGCCGCTTCCTCATAGCCCGTCGTGCCGTTGATCTGCCCGGCGAAGAACAGCCCGCCGACGCGCTTGGTTTCGAGCGTCGGGTTCAGTTCGCGCGGATCGACATAGTCGTATTCGATGGCATAGCCCGGCCGCACGACACGGACCTTCTCAAGCCCCGGGATCGTCGCCAGAAGCGCGAGCTGCACCTCTTCGGCCAGCGAGGTCGAGATGCCGTTCGGATAGACGGTCGTGTCGTCGAGCCCTTCCGGCTCGAGGAAGATCTGATGGCTGTCGCGCTCGCCGAACCGCACCACCTTGTCCTCGATGGACGGGCAATAGCGCGGGCCGCGGCTGTCGATCTGGCCCGAATACATCGGCGAGCGGTGAATGTTCGCCTGGATGATTTTATGGGTCTCGGCCGTCGTCCGCGTGATGTGGCAGAGGACTTGGCGGTTCTCGATCTTCGCGGTCAGCGACGAGAACGGCTCGGGCACATCGTCGCCCGGCTGGGGTTCGAGCGCGGCGTAGTCGATGGTCGCGCCATCAAGGCGCGGCGGGGTGCCGGTCTTGAGGCGTCCGAGGGCGAACCCTTGCGCCTTCAAAGTGGCCGACAAACCCAGCGCGGGGGCCTCCCCGACCCGGCCGGCGGGCGTTTTGAATTCGCCAATATGGATGAGCCCGGACAGGAACGTGCCCGTGGTCAGCACCACAGCCCCGCAGGACAGCCTTCTGCCGTCCTTCAGGACGACCGCGGAGACCTTCCCCGCAGCGAGTTCGAGATCGTCGACCTCACCCTCCACGACCTCAAGGCCGGGCTGCTGGGAGATCGCCTCCTGCATGGCGGCGGCATAGAGCTTCCGGTCCGCCTGGGCGCGCGGCCCGCGGACGGCCGGCCCCTTGCGGCGGTTGAGAACCCGGAACTGAATTCCGCCCCGGTCCGCCACGCGGCCCATGAGCCCGTCCAGAGCATCGACCTCGCGGACGAGGTGGCCCTTGCCGAGACCGCCAATGGCGGGATTGCAGGACATGGCGCCGATCGTATCCCTGCGGTGCGTGACGAGCGCCGTCTTCGCCCCGGCGCGCGCGGCCGCCGCCGCGGCTTCGCAGCCGGCGTGCCCGCCTCCCACAACGATAACGTCGAACTGGTGTTTCACGTGAAACAGATCACTTGCCGATACAGAAGGAACCGAAGATCGCGTCGAGCAGATCCTCGACGTCGACGCGCCCTGAAATACGTCCGAGAGCCCGCGCGGACAAGCGGAGTTCTTCGGCCATGAGTTCCGGCGCGATGCCGGAGGCGGCGCGGGACAGATGCGCCTGCGCATCGACCAGGGACAGCCGGTGCCGCTCGCGGGTGATGAGCGCCGACTCTGCGGGCGCGAGTTCGCGCGCGAGCCAGTCGCCGAGCGCTTTCAAAAGCTGATCGACACCCTCGCCCGTCAGCGCCGAGATCGCGTAGTCCGCGCCGGATGAAGGCGCGACATCGATCTTGTTGCGCACCCGCCAGACCGGCGCGGCGATGTTGTGCGGCGGAGCGTCCGGAGCCGCCGCATCGTCGAACCAGAGAACGAGATCGGCATTGGACGCGCGCGCTTCCGCGCGGCGCAAGGCCTCCTGCTCTATTGGATCGTCCGTCGCGCGCAGGCCCGCCGTATCGATGAGCGTTGCCGGATAGCCGGAAAGATCGAGATGCACTTCGAGCATGTCGCGCGTCGTGCCGGCATGAGGCGAGACGATCGCGACATCGCGTTTGGCAACGCGATTGAGGAAGCTCGATTTGCCGGCATTCGGCGGACCGGCGATGACGATGACCGCGCCTTCGCGCAGACGCTCCCCCGATTGCTGCGCGAGGGTGTTTCCGATTTGCGCGGCGAGCGCACCTGCGATCTGTGCGGCGCGCGCAATCAGTCCGGCAGGCACATCGCCCTCGTCCGGAAAATCGATCTCCGCTTCCGACAGCGCCAGCGCTTCGATCAAACGCCCGCGCCATTCTTCTGCGGCGCGGCCTATGCCGCCGTCGAGACCACGCAGCGCCTGGCGTCTTTGTGCGGCGGTCTCTGCATCAATCAAATCCGCGAGCGCTTCCGTCTCGGCGAGATCCAGTTTCCCGTTCTCAAAAGCGCGGCGCGTGAACTCGCCAGGCTCCGCGAGCCTGAGGCCCGCCACGCGCGCCAGCGCATCGAGAAGTCCGGCAACGGAGGCGCGTCCGCCATGGATATGAAATTCGGCGATGTCTTCGCCGGTCACCGAACGCGGCGCTGCAAAAAGAAGAACAAGACCCTTGTCGATCAGCTCGCCGCTCGTCGGATGACGGATCTCTGCGAGTTCCGCTTTACGCTGTTCGGGCACGCGCGCGGTCAGCGCTTTCAGCGCCGCCATCGCCTGCGGTCCGGACACGCGCACGACCGCAACGCCGGCACGGCCCGGCGCGCTCGACAGCGCAAAAATTGTCTCGTCGGCTCGCATTTGTTTCACGTGAAACCATGTAGCGGGTAAAGACAAAGGCCGCTGCATTTTTCGGGGACATGATGACTAAGAACCGCCTGGCCGGAGAGACCAGCCCTTATCTGCGCCAGCACGCCGACAACCCCGTGCACTGGTGGCCGTGGTCTCCGGAAGCGCTGGAAGAAGCCAAGCGCAGCAACCGCCCGATCCTTCTCTCCGTGGGTTATGCCGCCTGTCATTGGTGCCATGTGATGGCGCATGAAAGCTTCGAGGACGAAGCGACGGCGGAGGTGATGAACGAGCTCTATGTGAACATCAAGGTCGACCGCGAAGAGCGGCCCGATGTCGATCAGGTCAACATGGCGGCGCTGCACGCGATGGGTCAGCAGGGCGGCTGGCCGCTTACAATGTTCCTGACGCCGGATGGAAAACCCTTCTTCGGCGGCACCTATTTTCCGAACAAGCCGCAATACGGACGCCCGAGCTTTGTCGATGTGCTGCGCGGCGTCGCGCAGACCTTCCGGGAAAGAGAGGGCGATGTCGCGACGAATGCGAATGTGATTGAGGCTCGCATTCGCCCTCAGCCGATCGAAGGCACGATCCAGCTGACGCGCCGGGACCTCGATTCCGTCTCAGCCCAGCTCGCCGGCGTGATGGATCCCGTGCATGGCGGACCGAAGGGCGCGCCGAAATTTCCGAACACGCCGCTGCTTGAATTTCTCTGGCGCGCCGGAGACCGCACGGGCGATCCGAAATTCCGGCAGATATTCCTGCACACGCTCGACCGCATCAGTCAGGGCGGTATGTACGACCATATCGGCGGCGGCTATGCGCGCTATAGCGTCGACGAGCTCTGGCTCGTCCCGCACTTCGAAAAAATGCTCTACGACAACGCCCAGATTCTTGAGCTTCTGGCGCTCGCTTTCCAGACCTCGGGCAGTGATCTTTTCCGCCGCAGAGCCGCGGAAACCGTAGCCTGGCTGGAGCGGGAGATGGTGCTCCCGGGCGGCGGATTTGCGTCCAGCCTGGACGCCGATTCGGAAGGCCATGAAGGCAAGTTCTATGTATGGACAAAGGCCGAGGTCGATAAGGCCCTCGGCGCCGAGGACGGGGCTTTTTTCGCCCGCGCCTATGACATCACACCGGACGGAAATTTCGAGGGCACATCGATCCCGAGCCGGCTGACGGCCGCGATCAACGACGCGGACGAGCCGCGTTTGGCGGCTCTCCGGGCGAAGCTTTTGGCCGCCCGCGCGGTCCGAATCCGCCCCGGACTGGACGACAAAATCCTCGCCGACTGGAACGGACTGATGATCGCGGCGCTCGTCCGAGCCGGCCTCACATTCTCAAAGCCGGACTGGGTGGCGCTCGCCGAGCGCGCCTTCGGCTTCATCATCGGGAACATGGAGCGGGGCGGACGGCTCGGTCACTCCTTCCGCGACGGGCGTCTCATCTTCCCCGGCTTTGCCTCCGACCTTGCTTCGATGGCCCGCGCCGCGACCGCTCTTTATGAGGGGACCGGTAAGGCCGGGTACCTCGCAAAGGCCGAAGCCTGGATCGCCGGGCTCGATGAAAATCATGATTCTCTCGAGGGCGCCTATTACCTGACCGCCAAGGATGGCGAGGCGCTCGCGGTGCGCCCCGGCGCCGACAAGGACGAGGCGGTGGCCTCGGCGACAGGCCTCGCGCTCGAGACCAAGTTCCGCCTCGCCGCCCTGACCGGCAAGGACGTTTATCGTGAAACAGCCGATGTGAGCATGGCTCGGATTTCAGTTGCGGCCGCCAAAAACGTCTTCGGACACCTCTCGGCGCTCAACGCTCTGGACACGCGACTGGCCGGTCTGGAGGTCCTAATCGTGGGCGATGGCGACGGACAACTGATCGCCGCGGCAAAAAAACTGCCCTTCATCGCCCGCACGGTGCGTTCGATCAAAGATGCGAGCGCCCTGCCCGATTCTCATCCGGCAAAAGCGCTCGCGGCGAGCTCTGGCGCGAAAGCTCTGGTGTGTGCGGGAGAAGTCTGCGGGCTTCCTGTAACTACACCGGAAGCTTTGTCGGACAGCGCGAATGCGCTCAGGCGCGGAACGGCCCAGGCCTAGGGCCAAAGCACTTTCGTCCAGGCCGCGACGAACTGTTCGGACTCGGCCCGGGACGTTGCGGTGTGGTCGGCGCTGATGCGGAATTTGACGAACTTGTTCTTCCATGAGGCCAGGCAGAGAAGACTGTCCGCGCCGAAGAACTGCCGCGACGGCGCCGTGATCTTATAGCTCGCGCACAGAAACTTTCCGGCGACGGTGAACTCGCGCCCGGCTTCGACCTTGTCGTAGCCGGCATTGTAGATGTCCTGCCGCGCCTGCTCGAAATTCTCGCGAAGGGTTTTCGATTTCAGCCCGGGCGGAATGGATGTCAGCCCGAGATCGTAGAGATAGACGGTGACCTTGGCGCCGGGCTTTTTATAGAAAAGCCCGTAGCCGAGGCCCGGGCTTTTCACCTCATAGTCCTGAACGCCGGCATAGGTCGCGCCGCCGACCGTCTCGGGAACCGTCAACCCGAAAAGCACCCGTCCTTCGCTGGCCTGGGAGACTGCGATCAGCGCGATCACACCCAGAACAGAAAGAACGACTCGCTGCATCAGGTGTTCATCGAGTCGAAGAAGTCCGAATTGGTTTTGGTCTGGCGCATCTTGTCCATGAGGAACTCGATGGCGTCGACCGTGCCCATCGGATTGAGGATGCGGCGCAGCACATACATCTTCTTGAGGATGTCGTTCGCAACCAGCAGCTCTTCCTTACGCGTACCCGAGCGGGTGATGTCCATCGCCGGGAAGACGCGCTTGTCGGAGACCTTGCGGTCGAGAATGAGCTCGGAGTTACCCGTGCCCTTGAACTCTTCGAAGATGACTTCGTCCATGCGCGAGCCGGTATCGATGAGGGCCGTCGCGATGATCGTCAGCGAGCCGCCTTCTTCGATGTTGCGCGCGGCGCCGAAGAAGCGCTTGGGGCGCTGCAGGGCGTTGGCGTCGACACCGCCGGTCAGAACCTTGCCGGACGACGGCACGACCGTGTTGTAGGCGCGGCCGAGACGCGTGATCGAGTCGAGCAGGATGACGACATCGCGTCCGTGTTCGACCAGGCGCTTGGCCTTTTCGATCACCATTTCAGCGACCTGGACGTGGCGCACCGCCGGTTCGTCGAAGGTCGAGGAAACGACCTCGCCCTTCACCGTGCGCTGCATGTCGGTGACTTCTTCCGGGCGTTCGTCGATGAGAAGAACGATCAGATAGCATTCCGGATGGTTCGCGGTGATGGACCGCGCGATGTTCTGCAGCAGCACGGTTTTGCCGGTGCGCGGTGGCGCGACGATGAGGCCGCGCTGGCCTTTGCCGATCGGCGAGACGATATCGATGATGCGGCCCGACGTGTCCTTGATCGTCGGATCGTCGATTTCCATGCGCAGCCGCTCATCGGGATAGAGCGGGGTGAGATTGTCGAAATGGACCTTGTGGCGCGCCGCCTCGGGGTCTTCAAAGTTCAGCGTGTTGACCTTCAGAAGGGCGAAATAGCGCTCGCCCTCTTTCGGACTGCGGATATGGCCTTCGACCGTATCGCCGGTGCGCAGCGAGAAACGGCGGATCTGCGAGGGCGAGACGTAGATGTCGTCGGGGCCCGGCAGATAGTTGGCGTCGGGAGAGCGCAGAAAGCCGAAGCCGTCCTGCAGAACTTCGACCACCCCGCCGCCGATGATTTCGACATCGCGCGCCGCATGCTGTTTCAGAATGGCGAAGAGAAGTTCCTGCTTGCGCAGGGTCGATGCGTTTTCGACCGCGAGTTCTTCTGCCAGCGCCAGCAATTCCTGCGGCGTCTTGTTCTTCAGGTCCTGGAGCCTGATCTCCATTGGGAGAGCCTTTTACGTATTGGGTTCGCCCGGAGGCGAAGGGAATGAAAGGGGAAATGTGCGCAGGCTGGCGGAGCGAAAGGGGCGCGTTTTACGGGCCCAACTCGCTAGACGCTTTGCTGTTCCAGTTAAGCTGGTACGTGGCGCCTGCGGGGGAGAGAATTGAGCTTTTACGGATTCGCAGGCCGCCCCGCAAGGGGTTTCAATCAGAAGGGCTTCACGACCACGAGAATGACGATGCCGATCAGGAGGATTGTCGGCACCTCGTTCACGATCCGGTAGAATCGGGCCGGGCGCGTGTTCTTGTCCGCGGCGAACCTTTTCACCGTGGCACCGCAGAAATGGTGAAAGCCGGTCATCAGAACGACGAGGAGCAGTTTGGCGTGCAGCCAGGGCTGGCTCCACGCATCCAGCTCATAAGCGAGCCACAGACCGAGAATCCATGTGGCTCCCGAGGCCGGTCCGCCGATCGCACGATACAGGCGCCTCTCCATGACCTTGAAGGTCTCGGAAGTCTCGGACCCGACCTTCGCGTCCGCGTGATAGACGAACAGCCGCGGCAGGTAGAACAGCACCGCCATCCAGGCGACGACGGCGATGATGTGGAAGGCCTTGAGCCACAGAAACAGCATGGAACCGTTCTAGGCCGATTCCCTCAGCCGCGCCACGAGCCGTTCGACATGGGCGATCGGCGTCTCCGGCTTGATGCCGTGGCCGAGATTGAAAATATGCGGCCGCCCCGCGAAGCCCTGTCTGATCCGGTCGATCTCGGCATCGAGCGCAGCGCCGCCCGCGATCAGCACAAGCGGGTCCAGATTGCCCTGGACCGGCCGCCCGCTCGGCAGTAGCGCATCGACACCCGCCGGGCTCTCCGCGGTGTCGAGACCGATGGCGGCCTCGGGGATGGCCCTGGCGACCGCCGCAAGCTTCGTTCCTGCCGCCCGCGGAAAGACGATGACCGGCGTACCCGGATGAAGCTTGTGCAGCCGTGAAACAATTTCCTTGAGCGGCGCGATGCACCAGCGCTGGAATTGCGCATCGGGAAGCTCGCCCGCCCAGCTGTCGAAAACCTGCACGGCCTCGGCGCCGGCAGAGATCTGCCCCGAGAGATGCTCGACGCTGGCATCGACAAGCCGGGCGATCAGCTGCCCGAAACCGTCGGGATCGCGCAGCGCCCACATCCGCGCCTCAGCGTGATCGGGAGAACTGCCGCCGGCAACCACATAGGTCGCGACGGTCCACGGCCCGCCGACAAAACCGATCAAGGTCGTTTCGCTCGGGAGAGCCGCACGGATCTTCCCGATCGCCTCATAGACCTTGCCGGTCCGCCCGGTGTCGAGACGGTCCGAGAGCTTCGGCAGCTCTGCGGCCGATGTCACGGTCTCGAGCTTCGGGCCCTCGCCCTCGAGGAAGTCGAGCTTCAGACCGAGCGCATGCGGGATGATGAGGATGTCCGAAAACAAAATCGCCGCATCGAAGCCGAACCGGCGGATGGGCTGCAGCGTTACCTCGGCGGCGAAGTCCGGCGTGTAGCAGAGGTCGAGGAAGGACCCGGCTTTGGCGCGAAGCTCCCGGTATTCGGGAAGGTAGCGGCCGGCCTGGCGCATGAGCCAGACCGGAGGGCTCGCAAGCCGCTCGCCGGCAAGGACGCGAAGGACAGGCTTGGAAGAGAAGGACAGCTCGTTAACCCTCTATTAACCAAGTTTACTTTTAGGTTCTGTTTTAGTGTGGGGGGTCATTAGCGGTGATCGCAGGCGGCCACAAGCTGCCCACAGATTGCCTCTCGGCGCGGGCGGACAAATCCGCCCCTCGTTCCAGAGAGCGTAGAGCGCTCCATCCCCGTTCTCCACATAGTGTCCTCTGGAACCGTCCCGGGCCGATCGCCTGTTGATCGATTTCGGGCTTACCCCCAGAGTGCCTAGCAGACGGTCGGGTTTCGCTCACCGGTCCACAGGTCTTCACAGCTCCTTGTATAACCCGCCGCCCCGGCCATGACCGATCTTGCCCATCCGCTCTGGATAGAGCCCTGGCCGCTTGTGCTCGCTTCGGCGAGTTCTTCGCGCGCCGGCATGCTGCGCGCGGCCGGCATCCCGCTTGAGATTGCCCCCGCGGATATCGATGAGCGGGCTATCGAGGATGAGCTGGGAGACGATGCCGGCCTGATCGCCGCGGAACTTGCGGCGGCAAAGGCTGTCGCAGTCAGCGCAAGATTTCCCAATCGCCTCGTGCTCGGCGCCGATCAGACTTTGACGGTCGGTTCGGAGCGGCTGCACAAACCGTCCGGTCTTGCTGATGCGCGCGCCCAACTTCTGAAGCTGCGCGACCGCGAGCATGTTCTGACGTCCGCAGCGGCGCTTGTTGTCGATGGCGCCGTGCTGGAAACCTTCATCAGCGCGGCGAAGCTTTATATGCGCCCCTTCACCGAAGAGTTTCTCGACCGCTATCTCGGCCAGGCTGGAGATGCGGTGATGACGAGCGTCGGCGGTTATCAGCTCGAAGGCGCGGGCGTTCATCTTTTCAATCGCGTTGAAGCCGATCATTTCACCGTGCTCGGACTTCCCTTGCTGCAAGTGCTTGCATCGTTGCGGGCGCGTGGAATGCTGCTCGAATGAAACACGCCTGCGTCATAGGCTGGCCGATCAAACATTCGCGCTCGCCGATCATCCATAATTACTGGTTGAAACAGCACGGGCTCGCCGGCGCATATGACAAGCGCGAAATCGCGCCGGACGGGCTGAACGATTTCGTTGCCGCAATCGGCCGTGAGATCGCCGGCTGCAATGTCACCGTCCCGCACAAGGAAAAGGCGCTCGAACTCGTCGACGATATCGATGAGACCGCGCGTGCTGTCGGTGCTGTCAATACAATCTGGGCGGACGCAAAAGGCGTCCACGGCGCCAATACCGATGTCGAAGGTTTTCTGTCGAACCTTGACCAGGCGGCGCCGGGCTGGGATCGCGCGCCGCTGAAGGCGGTCGTGCTCGGCGCCGGCGGTGCGGCACGGGCCGTTGTGTTCGGGCTCATTTCGCGCGGCGCGGCCGACATCGCAATTGTGAACCGCAGTTTCGAGCGTGCTGAAGAACTGATGAAGGATCTCGGCGGAAAAAGCCGCGCGGCGCATTTCGGCGAATTGCGCGCACTTTTGCCGGACGCAACGCTTTTGGTGAACGCCACGAGCCTTGGCATGCAGGGCAAGCCGCCGCTCGAGATTTCGCTCGATGGCCTCAATCCCAAGGCGCTCGTGACCGATCTTGTCTATGTGCCGCTGAAAACGCCGCTGCTCGAATCGGCGGAGGCGCGCGGCCATAAGACCGTCGATGGTCTCGGCATGCTGCTGCATCAGGCGGTGCCGGGTTTCGAAAAATGGTTCGGCGTCCGGCCGAAGGTCACTCCGGAACTGCGGCGTCTCGTCGAAGACGATATTGCGAGGACATCATGATCGTCCTCGGCCTCACGGGCTCTGTCGGCATGGGCAAGTCCACGGCCTCGAAACTCTTCAGCGATGAAGGCATTCCGGTCTACGACGCCGATGCTGCGGTGCACGCTCTTTATAAAGGAGCGGCCGTGCCGCTGATCGAAGCGGCGTTTCCGGGTACGACCCGCGACGGCGAAGTCGACAGGGCCGTTCTATCGCGCGTGGTGTTCGGCGATCCCGAATCGCTGAAGAAACTCGAAGAGATCGTCCATCCCCTGGTGCGCGAAATTGAGACGAGTTTTGTCGAGGCGGCACGCGCCGCCGGCGCGCCCCTCGTCGTGCTCGATATTCCGCTCCTTTTTGAAAATGGCGGCGAGCAGCGCTGCGATCTTGTTGCGGTCGTCTCGGCCCCGCCGGAGATCCAGCGCGAACGGGTGATGCGCCGCGGCGATATGAGCGAAGAGAAATTCGAGGCCATTCTCGCGCGCCAGGTTCCCGATGCGGAGAAGCGTGCGCGCGCCGATATCGTCATCGACACATCGGGTCCGATCGAAGATACGCGCCGGATGGTGAAAGATATTATTGCCAGATTCACAGCGCCTCCGGCTGCGTGATAAGTTCCACGCGAATCACCGGGACATTCATGCGCGAGATCATTTTCGACACCGAAACGACGGGCCTCGACCCGCTCAACGGCGACCGCGTCGTCGAGATCGGCTGCATCGAAACGGTCAACCTCATCGCGACCGGCAACACCTTCCACGTCTACATCAATCCCGAACGCGACATGCCGGAAGGCGCGTTCCGTGTGCATGGCCTCTCGGCGGAGTTTCTTGCCCAGCACAAGAAATTCGCGGAAATCGCCGATGAATTCGTCGCTTTTATCGGCGAGGATTCAAAACTCGTGGCGCATAACGGCACATTCGATATCGGCTTTTTGAACGCCGAGCTCGACCGTTGCGGCAAGCCCATTATCGCGCGCGAGCGCCTGATCGACACGCTCGTTCTCGCCCGCCGCCGTCACGGCTTTGCGTCGAACAAGCTCGATGATCTCTGCGCCCGCTACGGCATCGACAATTCGCGCCGCACCAAGCACGGCGCTCTCCTCGACGCCGAACTTCTCGCCGAGGTCTATGCGGAATTGATGGGCGGCCGTCAGGCGAGCTTCGGCTTGGCCGTTGCCGATGCGCCGCGCGCCCGCCGCGGCGAAGAGATTGCCATTGCCGTCCGCCCCGAGCCGTTGGCGCCGCGCCTGACATCGGAAGATGTCGAAGCGCATCGCAGCTTTATCGGCAATCTCGGTGAAGCGGCCCTGTGGTGGTCCTACGAACCGCAGACCGCCCCGGCCGAATAATCAGGCGGCCCAAAATTAAGCGGTCTGGCCGCTTTCGCGCGCCAGACGCTGGCGGTAGAGCGCCGCAAAATCGATCGGATCGATCATCAGCGGCGGGAAGCCGCCATTGCGCACGGCATCCGAAATCAGATGGCGGGCGAACGGGAAGAGCAGGCGCGGGCATTCGATCAGGATAAGCGGTGCGCGCTGCTCCTGCGGAACGCCGGCAATGCGGAAGACGCCGGCATAGACGATATCGACGCGGAACAGCGTCTTCGGCCCCTCGCCGGCCTGGCCCTCGATCTTCAGCTCGACCTCGACATCGTTATCGTTGAGGCCGCGGGCGTTCACATTGACCGAAATCTGGATGTCCGGGGCCTTGCCGCCCTGCGCGAGGGAGTTCGGCGCACCCGGATTTTCGAAGGAGAAGTCCTTCACATACTGGGCAAGGACGCCGAGAGACGGAACTTCGGGCTCCGCCTGCGCTGCCGCCGGCTTGCCGTCGCCATTCGTGCCCGTCTTTGCCATCGGTCTGAACTCCCCACTCGGCCGCAGCGGCGCGGCGGCGTCGGGCTAGCACGGGCTGCTTGCCGCCCGCAAGCGGAGCCCGGTTGGCGGCCCCGTTGGCTGAAGGCGGTCGATGCTTTACCCTTGCGCCCTGGGCCTTGTCGCAATCAGGTGGCGCAAGGCACACAATCGCCCATATAAGATGATCTGCCGCTTTGAGGCGGCACAAAGCGGCAAGTTCTCAGTTCGGGTGGTCATGAGCGACGTGTTCGACATCTACACCGTCATTTTCCTGGTTCTGGCGGTGTTTATCTTCCTGCGCCTGCGCAGCGTGCTAGGCACGCGGACGGGTCATGAGCGCCCGCCGATCGATCCCTATAGCCGCCAGGAGGCGCCAGCCGCGCCGAACGACAATGTCGTCGCCATGCCGCCGCGCACCGACAGCCCCTTCGACCAGCCGGTCCCGGCGGCCGAGCGCTGGAAGGGCACGTTCGAAGCGGGCAGCGATGCCGAAAAGGGCCTCGACGCCATCGCCTCGGTCGATCCGAGCTTCGATGCCAATGCTTTCCTTCAGGGCGCCAAGGCGGCCTATGAAATGATCGTCTCCGCCTTTGCCAATGGCGACACCAAGACGCTCAAGGGACTTCTAGCCAAGGAAGTCTATGAGAGTTTTGCGGCGACGATCGCCGACCGCGAGCGCCGCGGCGAGACGGTGCAATCGACCTTCGTCGCCATCGACCGCGCCACGATCCGCGACGCGGAGCTGCGCGGCGGCACCTCGGAGATCGAAGTGCGCTTTGCTTCCCAGCTCGTGACGGTGACGCGCGACAAGGACGGCGCGATCATCGACGGCAATCCCGACAAGGTCACCGAGCTGGTCGATATCTGGACCTTCGCCCGGGACGTGGCCTCGCGCGATCCGAACTGGAAGCTCGTCCGCACCGACGCCGCGTGAAGACAGAATTTCTCGCAAGCGTACTCATCGCGCTCATCAGCGCGATGCCGGCGCGTGCCGCACCGCCTCAGCCCGATCTGCAGCCCTTGATGTTCGACGCCTTGCGCGGCTGGGCGGCGGAAGATCATGCTGCCGCCTTCATCCCGTTTCGCTTGAGCTGCGTTCAGCTTGCCGCACGATCTCCGGCGGAGCGGCCCGGTGCGCCGGGATCGCCGGGCCTCGATGCGGCCTGCGGTGCAGCGCTTGCCCTTCCCGAGCGGCCCGACAAGAAAGCGGCGCGGAAATTCTTCGAGACCTGGTTCTCGCCGGCCTTGGTCACGCCGGACAAAAGCTCGTTCTTCACCGGCTATTACGAACCTGAATTTTCCGGCGCGTTGACGCCGAGCGAACGCTTTCCGACGCCGCTTCTCAAAATGCCCGACAAACTGCCCGATCCGGCGCCCGACCGCGCCGCCATCGAGGCGGGCCTTTTTGCGGGGCGCGGGCTTGAGCTTGTCTTTATGGATCCGATCGACGCCTTCTTCACCCATATTCAGGGCTCGGCGCGCATCCGGCTTCCCGACAGCAGCATGGTCCGCGTCAACTTTGCCGGCCGCAACGGCTATCCGTTCACGCCGGTCGGCCGCGCGCTCGTCGAAAAAAAGCTGCTGACGCGCGAGCAGGCGAACATGCAGTCGATCCGCGCTTGGCTGACGGACAATCCGAAGCTCGCGCCGCAGATGATGCAGGAAAACAAATCGTACATATTCTTCCGCTTCGACAATGGGCGGCCCGAAGCCGAAGGCCCGATCGGCGCGCAGCGCGTGCCGCTGACGGCCGGGCGCAGCATAGCGGTGGATGATTCGATATGGCCGTATGGACTTCCCGTCTGGGTCGACGCCATTCTGCCGGTGAGCAAAGGCGAGGCGCGCGTGCGCAGATTGATGATTGCGCAGGATACGGGGGCGGCCATCCGCGGTGCGGGCCGCGCCGATCTTTATATCGGCTCGGGCCCCGAGGCCGGCAAGATCGCCGGGCGTGTGCGCCATAACGGCCATTTCATCGTCTTCGTGCCGAAGGCCGGCCCGACGCAATGAGCGGCAGAAGGCGACGCGAGCTAAGTCCCGAAGAGCGGACGCTCTGGGAAAAGGTTGCGGAGACGATCAGCCCTCTGCCCGGACGCAAGAAGCTGAAACGGGCGGAAGCTCCGGCTGTCGAGGCGCCGGTGAAAAAGGCCAAGGCCCCGCCCGCCGCAAAGCCCGCCCGCCCGGCCATCGCCGCGCCGCCGCCCAAACCGAAAGCCCCGCCTCTTGCGCCGCTCGAGCCGAAACTCGCGCGCAATCTCAAGCGCGGCGGAGCGGTCGATGCCAGGTTCGACCTGCACGGCTACCGGCAGGACGAGGCGCATTCGAAGCTGCTGTGGTTTCTGAAGAGTCAGCGGACGCGCGGCGCCCGCGTCGTCCTCGTCATCACCGGCAAATCGGGCGTTCTCAACCGCATGGTGCCGATGTGGCTGGCGGAGCCGGATCTCCGCGAGACCGTCATCGGCTTCTCGCAGGCCTCATCGGCGCATGGAGGCGCGGGCGCATTGTATGTACGTTTGCGCCGCGAGCGCTAAAGACCGCCCCGTTAAAGATTGGACTGCCATTCGCGGATCGCATCGAGCGGCCAGAGCAGCATGACGATGTTGAGCGCAAGGTTGTCGCGGATCATATAGGCCGTGCCGATCTCAAAAATGACGGCCAGCGCAATCACCGACCAGACCGGCAATCGCGCCGCCATAAAGAAGCCGAGCGCCATCATCAGCGCATCCGACACCGAGTTCAGAATGCTGTCGCCAAAGTGGTCGAGCGAGATCGTCGCCGCGCGGTAGCGGTTGATGATCATGTCGGTGTTCTCGAGAATCTCCCAGGAGGCCTCGATGCCGAGCGCCAGAACAAGCCGCGGCCCGAGCGGCATGCGTGGGAAGAGAAAGCGCAGCAGCGCATAGAAAATGAATCCGTGAATGATGTGCGAGAAACTGTACCAGTCGGAAATGTGCTGTGAGTTCTCCGATGAGTTCACAACGCCGTGCCACAGCTTGACCGTGCCGCAGGTGCAGATCGGCACGCGGCCCATCCACCACAGGATTGCGGCCTGCAGGACGAGGACGCCGAGCGCGATGAGGGCCCAGCGCGGCGCGATGCGTATGTTTGCGGTCATGTGGCGGGAGACAGGTCGGGCGGCAGTTTTGTGCGCCATCCTTCCGGCACCGCGCGCAGAATGCGGCTGCGCAGAAAATTCCAGCCGGCGCTGAGAAGCAATACGAGCGCGCCGAGCGCCAGCAAAGTCAGCGGCGCCGCAATGCTGGAAAAGCCGGCCTCGCGGATCAGCGTGCCAAACGCGAAACCGGTATAGGAAAGGCCGGCGACAAGAATGGCGCGGCGGTTGACGAGAACCGCGACGCTCGCGAGCACGATAAAGACCGCGAGGATGGCAAAGGCCGTCGTGGATGTAAGCGTATCCGAGCTCATCATTCGCGACAGGACCGAGTGCACGATCAGGGGCGCGGCGAGGAGGTGAAGCCAGAAAGCAATGTCCGTACGCCGTGTCTGACGCAGCGGATCGACCATGTCGAAGCGCATGGCCGCAGCGAAGATGGCAACGCCGCATAGGAACAGAAGCGGCTGCAGCAAAATGACAAGAGAGCCGTCTCCGACCGCAAAGAGTATGCCGGCGAAGATGGCAACAAGTCCGGCCGCGCCGGCCGCGATCGTGATCGGCACATGAAAGCGTGCGTAGTGGAGAAGCGCTCCAAGGGCGGTCAGAGCCCCGCCCGCGATGAAGGCGATGCCGGTACTGGGATCGAACATCGATGTTTCGGTGTGAGGCGCAATCACGGATGTCGTCGCCAGGAAGATCGCTCCGCAAAAGGCAAGGAGAAGAAGGATGCTCGGCAGTGCCATGCGGCGGCGGCGGGTGAAGAATTCCGCCAGAAGCCAGCTCGCGGCCGCGACGGCGATCCAGCCGCCGGCATAAGGTTCGGCCAATAAGTTTCCGAAATAGCGAATGGCTGACAGGAACAGCACAAGGCCTATGGCGACGAACACATCGCCGAAGCCGGTGATGAAGCGCAGCTTCTCCTCGTCCGGCGCGTCGAGGCGGCTTGCCGCAAGCTCGGCCTCGATGGATTTGAGGCTCTCGGCCTGGACCCGGGTGATGATCCCCCGCGACAGGGCCTCAGTGACCGCCTTTTCGGAAATCATCGGACCCAACCCTCCCCGGCGGGCGGGAGTGTCCGCGAGGCAGGGATGCGCCGCAAGGGGCCAAAGAGTGCGCCTCCGATCTGGCATGCCAGCTCCCGCCCTGCTAAAGACCCGGCCAATCTCCTCAATTTGAGGGGTTTTTCATCTTTTCGTGCTGTTTAGGCGGGCTGTACCGCCTCAGGGAATGCGTAACATGACCCGCCGCGCCACCATCGCTCGCAAGACGAGCGAGACCGACATATCGGTAACCGTGAACCTCGACGGCCAAGGCCAGGCTAAGGTCTCGACCGGTATCGGCTTTTTCGATCACATGCTGGAGCTGCTCTCCCGCCATTCACTGATCGATCTCGAGGTGAAGGCCAAAGGCGACACCCATATCGACTTCCATCACACGACCGAGGATGTCGGCATCGCGCTCGGCCAGGCCGTCAAACAGGCCCTGGGCGACATGAAAGGCATCACCCGTTATGCCGATTGCGCCCTGCCCATGGACGAGACTCTGACCCGCGTCGCCATCGACGTGTCGGGCCGGCCGTTCCTGGTCTGGAAGACGGAGTTCCCGGCGCAGAAGGTCGGCGAGTTCGACACCGAGCTCGTGCGCGAATTCTTCCAGGGCTTTGCGACCCATGCGGCGGTGACGCTGCACGTGGAAACCCTATATGGCGCCAATGCCCATCACGTGGCTGAAAGCTGTTTCAAGGGTCTCGCCCGCGTGCTGCGGACGGCTCTTGCCGTCGATCCCCGTACGGCGGATCGTGTGCCCTCCACCAAAGGCAGCCTCGGCGGCTGAACCGGTCTATGCGTTTGTGGACGGTCTATGAGCCGCGCCATCCGGCAAATGCCGGAGAGCGCGCCGACAAGACGCTTTTCATCAAGGACGGCTTTTCCTGGCCGGGCCTTTTCTTCTCGCTGTTCTGGCTTCTGATCCAGAGGCTGTGGCTCGGCGCGGCGGTCTTCGTCGTGCTCGCCATGGCTGCCGCGCTCGTCGGCTCGCTCCTGCCGCTCAGCGACAATGCCGGCATGCTGCTGTCGCTGCTCGTCAATCTTTGGGTCGGGTTCGACGGCAACGACATGCGCCGCCGCAAGCTTTTGAAGAAAGGCTATGCGCAGGCGGGCAGCGTTCTCGCCAAGACGCAGGCCGAGGCGGAAGAGATTTTCTTTGCCAGCCGCAGCGCGCCGGATGATGAGCCGGTGGTGCACGCGCCGCCGCGCAGAACAAACTTCTCGGCCAGCGATGACGCGCTCGGTTTCTTCCCGAGGCCCTCCCCCAGATCTGGCGGCGTCTCGTGAGCGTCGCTCTTGTCGATTACGGCGCCGGCAATCTCCGCTCGGCCGCGAAAGCCATTGAGGTCGCGGGCGGCAAGGTCGAGATCACCTCCGATCCCGAGCGTGTGCTGGCGGCTGATAGAATTGTTCTCCCCGGCGACGGCGCCTTTCCCGATTGCCGCAGAGGACTTGCCGCGGTCGATGGTCTCGATGAGGCGCTGACGGAGGCCGTGCGCAAAAAGGGCAAACCCTTTTTCGGAATTTGCATAGGGATGCAGCTTCTGGCCACCGAAGGCCTCGAGCATGAAGGCGCCAAAGGGCTCGACTGGATTTCCGGCAAGGTCGTGCGCATCGCGCCGAAGGACAAAGCGCTGAAGGTCCCGCATATGGGCTGGAACACGCTCGTCTCGCAGAAGAGCCATGCTCTGCTCGACGGCATCCCGCTCGGGCCGCAGGGCTTGCACGCCTTTTTCCTGCACGCCTTTCATTTTGTGCCGCAAAGCCAGGACGATGTGCTGGCGGTCGCCGATTATGGCGGCCCCGTCACGGCCATGGTCGCGCGCGGCAATATCGCCGGAACGCAGTTCCATCCCGAAAAGAGCCAGCGCCTCGGCCTTGCTCTGATCGCCAATTTCCTGAAATGGACGCCATGATCCTTTATCCGGCGATCGATCTGAAAAGCGGCGAGGTCGTGCGTCTGCGCCAGGGCGACATGGCGCAGGCGACCGTCTACGGCACCGATCCCGCGGCCACGGCCAAGGGCTTCCAGGATGCGGGCTTTGCCTGGATCCATGTCGTCGATCTCGACGGCGCCTTTGCCGGCCAGACCGTCAATCTGCAGGCGGTCGAAGCCGTGCTCGATTGCGTGAACATCCCCGTCCAGCTCGGCGGCGGCATTCGCAACATGCAGGGTGTCGAAGGCTGGCTGAAGCGCGGCATCTCGCGCGTCATTTTAGGCACCGCCGCGGTCCGCGATCCCGATTTCGTCAAGCGCGCGGCAAAGGAATTTCCGGGCAAGGTTGCCGTCGGCATCGACGCCAAAGGCGGACGCGTCGCCGTCGAGGGCTGGGCGGAAGTCTCCGATCTCGCCTCGCTCGATCTTGCGAAGCGCTTTGAAGACGCCGGCATCGCCGCCATCATCTATACGGACATCGGCCGCGACGGCCTCTTGAAGGGCCTCGATTTCGACGGTACGCGAACACTTGCTGAAGCTGTGTCCATACCCGTCATCGCCTCGGGCGGCCTCGCCGGCATCGAAGATGTAAAGACACTTCTGAAACCGAAAAACCGCGCCATTGCCGGCGCTATCACCGGCCGCGCGCTTTATGATGGGCGTCTCGACCCGCTTGAGGCCGTGGCGTTGACGCGGAGTGTCGCGCAATGAGCCTGAAAATCCGCATCATTCCGTGCCTCGATGTGAAAGACGGCCGCGTCGTCAAAGGCGTGCAATTTCTTGACCTGGTGGACGCCGGAGATCCGGTCGAAAGCGCGAAAGCCTATGATGCGGCGGGCGCCGACGAGCTCTGCTTTCTCGACATCACCGCGAGCCATGAAGAGCGCGCGATCCTGCTCGATGTCGTCGCCCGTACCGCCGAGAACTGCTTCATGCCCGTCACCGTCGGCGGCGGTGTACGTACGGTCGAGGATGTGCGCAATCTGATGCTCGCCGGCGCCGACAAAGTGTCGATCAATTCGGCCGCTGTCGCCGACCGTTCGATCGTCGGCCGTTCGGCGGACAAATTCGGCGCCCAGGCCATCGTCGTCGCGGTCGATGCCAAAAAGGTCGCGGACGGCAAATGGGAGATCTTCACCCATGGCGGCCGCAGGCCCACCGGGCTCGACGCAATCGAGTATGCACGGGAAGTTGCAGCGCTCGGCGCCGGCGAAATTCTTCTGACCTCGATGGATCGCGACGGCACCAAGGATGGTTATGACCTCGCGCTGACCCGGGCGGTCGCGGACGCGGTCCCGGTGCCGGTCGTTGCCTCCGGCGGGGTCGGTGCGCTGGATCATTTTGTGTCGGGCGTCCGCGAGGGCCACGCCTCGGCGGTGCTGGCCGCCAGCGTTTTCCATTTCGGCACCTTTTCCGTCCAGGATGTGAAGGACCATATGGCGAAAGCCGGCCTTGCCGTCCGGCGCGATCCGGGCCGGAGCTAAGGGGATAGCCATGGCTAAGTGGGAAATGGGTTTCGATCTCTCCGCGCTGGAAGCCCTCGTCAATGAGCGGGCCACGGCCGATCCTGCGTCATCCTATACCCGCCAGCTTCTGGACTCAGGGGTAGAGAAGTGTGCAAAAAAGCTGGGCGAGGAGGCAGTTGAGGCGGCTCTCGCGGCGGTCATGGACGACCGTGAGGGGCTCACCAAGGAATCGGCCGATGTGCTGTTCCATCTGCTCGTCGTGCTCAAAGCGCGCGGCATTCCCCTTGCAGATGTCTATGCCGAGCTGAAATCGCGCCAGGCCCAATCGGGTCTTGCCGAAAAAGCGGCACGACGTGGGTAGGGGGTACATCGTGGACGTTCTCGCCGCCAAACCGGAATCTCCATACCGGGTGTTTTCCCGCGAGGAATGGGCGTCCTTGCGCGCCGACACGCCTCTGACCTTGTCGGAAGCCGATGTTGCCCGTCTGCGCTCGCTCGACGATCCGGTCGATCTGAAAGAGGTCGAGCAGATCTATCTGCCGATCTCGCGTCTTTTGGCTCTCTATGTCGAAGCCACTCAGGGCCTGTTCCGCGCCACGCGCAGCTTCCTCGGCTCGAACGGCGCCAAGGTCCCCTACATTATCGGCATTGGCGGCTCGGTCGCGGTCGGCAAGTCCACGACCTCGCGCCTGTTGCAGGCGCTGCTGCACCGCTGGCCGAACATGCCCAAAGTGTCTCTGGTCACGACCGACGGCTTTCTTCTGCCCAATGCGGTGCTCGAGGCCGAGGGCCTCATGGCGCGCAAGGGCTTTCCGGAAAGCTACGATCTTGCGGCGCTCCTGCGATTTATGTCGGATATCAAAGCCGGCAAAGGCCGCGTCACGGCGCCGGTCTATTCGCATCTGACTTATGACGTCATGCCGGGCGCCGAAGTCGTCGTCGATCATCCGGACATCCTGATCCTCGAAGGGCTTAACGTGCTGCAGGCCGGCCGGCCGAAAGGCGCCAAGGCCTCGCCCTTCGTGTCGGACTTCTTCGATTTCTCGATCTTCATCGATGCCGACGAGCAGCTGATCCACGACTGGTATGTCGAGCGCTTCCTGCATTTGCGCGAAAGCGCCTTCCGCGATCCGCAAAGCTTCTTCAACCGCTATGCCTCGCTGCCGGAAGAAGATGCGCGCAAAAAGGCCGAAGGCCTCTGGGCCAAGATCAACCTGCCGAACCTGCGCGACAACATCCTGCCGACCCGCCAGCGGGCGAGCCTCGTCCTGCGCAAGGGCGCCGACCACCGCGTCGAGGAAGTCGCGCTCCGGAAGCTCTGAGCTTCAGCGCACCACCATCACCGTTTCGGGCCCGAGCAGCGGCAGCAGCTTTTCCATGTCCTGGCGGCGGAGCGCGACGCAGCCCTCGGTCGGTTTGAAGCCGGCCAGCCCATCTGATCTTGCCAGGTGCATGAAGATGGCCGAGCCGCGGCCCTGAAATCGCGGCCGGTCGTTCCAGCCGAGTTCGACAACGAAGTCATAGACATCGTCATCCCGCCACAGCTTTTCATGCGAGGCCGGGTAAGGCGCGGTGACCGGGCGGTTATAATTGCGGTCGCCGGGGGCATCGCACCACAGATCGTCAGGCCGGATCGCCCGGTGCGGAAGGCGGGTTCGCGGCGGCCTCACTTTGTCCGGGCGGTACCAGAGGCCGCGCAGCGGCAGGGTCCCGCGCGGGGTGCCGCCATCGCCCTCTTTCTTCGCGTTCCGGCCGACGACGCCTGAACGGCCGAGCGCAACGGGCAGGCGCAAGGGGCCTGCAACCAGAAGGCCGCGATGGCCGCCGCGTGGGATAACGTGGATATGCCGAAGAATTCGGGACAGTTTAGAGTTCCGTGTGAGACGTTCGACGGGTTGCGCCGGGGCGGCGCCGTGTTTAACTCCACCGGGCCGGCAGACGGCAGGGAGACATACTATGGCAGCGGCGCGCAAGATTCTCGTCGTCGAGGACGATGCGGAGCTGCGCGAGGCCCTGACCGAACAGATTGCCCTGGAAGACGAATTTGCCCCGGTCACGGCGGCGAACGCGTCGGAGGCGGTCGATACTCTCAAGACCAGCCATATGGATCTCGTGCTGATGGATGTCGGCCTGCCCGATATGGACGGCCGCGAGGCGGTGAAGATCATCCGCGCCAATGGCTATAAAGGCCCGGTCATCATGCTGACCGGCCATGATAGCGAAGCCGATACGATCCAGGGCCTTGAGGCCGGCGCCAATGATTATGTGGCGAAGCCCTTCCGGTTCGCCGTTCTTCTCGCCCGCATCCGCGCCCAGCTGCGCAGCCACGAGGCCAGCGAAGACGCCGTGCTGTCGATCGGCACCTACACCTTCCGTCCGGCGACCAAACTTCTGACCACCGATCGCGGCTCGAAAGTGCGGCTGACGGAAAAGGAAACTTCGATCCTGCGCTATCTCTACCGCGCTGGCGGCAAGGTCATCGGCCGCGATGAGCTGTTGCAGGAGGTCTGGGGCTACAATGCCGAGGTCACGACGCATACGCTCGAAACGCATATCTACCGGCTGCGTCAGAAGATCGAGAAGGACCCGTCCAACGCGGCCCTTCTTGTGACGGAAGCCGGCGGCTACAAACTGGTGCCGTAAGGACCGCAGGGACTCGATGAGTCTGGACGACAACATCCGCGCTTTGGCGCGCACTCCGGTTCTCGCCGATATTGGGCGCGATGCGCTGCGCCTTCTTGCCTTCTCGGTGGAAGAGATCGAGCTGCGCTCCGGCGATCTTCTGTTCGAGAACGGCGAAGAGGCGGACGGCGCCTATTGCGTGATCCGCGGCCGCATCCGCCTCGATTCCGGCAAGGGCGAAGCCAAGACCGTCGGCCGCGGCGCTTTGATCGGCGAGCTGGCTTTGATCGTCGAAACCGAGCGACCCTGCGAGGCGGTCGCCATCGAAGACACGAAACTTCTGTCGATCCCGCGCCCGGTCTTCCGCAAAGTGCTCGAAGAATTTCCGGCCATCGCCAAGCAGATGAGGCATAGGCTGTCCGGCAAGCTGCGCGCCGAGCATGCGGCGCTGGAGCGGCTTCAGAGCCAGATCGACCGGCTTCCCGGCGCCAAGGCCGAGAACTAGGCCGTCGGGCTTCCGAAGCTCAAGAGATAGCCGTTCGGATCCTTGATCGCGAATTCGGTCATGCCGTAGGGCATTTTCTCAGGCCCCCATTCGGCTTCGCAATTGTCCTTGAGCGCGGCCCATACGGATGGCGCGTCATCGACGTAGAAATATTGCGTCGCGGTGGCGTGCGGCTCGCCGAGATGATCGTTGTTCATGAACATGATCGTCGCGCCGTCGCGGGTCAGGCGGCACCAGCCCTCGGCCTGTTCTTCGCACGTGAAGCCGAGAACGGTCTCGTACCATGCGCGGGTCTTCTCGATCTCGCGTGTCTGCAGCATCGGCACCAGTGATTTGAAGCGCATCGAGCCTTCTCCTCTGCGAGCCGGAGCTAATCGGTTTTTCGGTTCTTTGGCCAGCTACTTGAAGCTTGCGACCAGCGGCACGTGATCGGACGGACGCTCCCAGCTGCGCGCCGGTTTCAGAATGTCGATCTCGCCGATCCGCTGCCCCAGATCCTGCGACACCCAGATATGGTCGAGCCTGCGGCCGCGATTGGATTTTTCCCAATCCTGCGCGCGGTAGCTCCACCAGGTGTAGACGCGTTCGGGCTCGGGCTTCTTTGTGCGCACCGCATCGACCCAGCGGCCTTCTTCGATGATCGCGTTCATGCGGTCGGTTTCGGCCGGCGTGTGCGAGACGACGCCGAGCATCTGTTTGTGGCTCCACACATCGTCGGGCAGCGGCGCGACATTCAGATCGCCGACGAGAATCGTCTTCTCGTGCGCGGAGCCCTTGGTCCAGCTCCGCATCTCATCGAGATAAGCAAGCTTGTGCGCGAACTTCTCATTCGCTGCGGGATCGGGAATATCGCCGCCCGCCGGCACATAGAAATTATGCAGATGCACGCCGTCGGCCTTGCCCTCGCCGAACGTCACGGCGATGTGGCGGGCGTCTTCCTTGCCGCCGAATCGGAACCGGTCGACATGGCGGAACGGCAGGCGCGAGAGGATGGCGACGCCGTGATAGCCCTTCTGGCAGGTCATGGCCGCGTGCGTGTAGCCGCGCGCATTGAACGCCGAGAGCGGAAACTGGCCCTCAAGGCACTTCGTCTCCTGCAGACAGATGACGTCGGGCGCCGTCTCGTCGAGAAGGCGGGCTACGAGATCGATGCGCAGGCGCACCGAATTGATGTTCCAGGAAGCGAGCTTGATCGGCATGAGAGGCCAGACAGATAGGCGGTTCGCGCGCATCGCGCCAGACGGCAAAACGAAGCCCTGAAAAGCGAAACGCCCGGTCTGGGGGGAGACCGGGCGCCCAACGCTACTCTGTGCGTTCCGCCGGGAGGGTTTACCGGCGGGTGCAATCGCGCCCGGGTGGAGACGGGGGCACCACGGGGAAAAGGGCGCGTCGCTTAAGGTTCAGATATGGGTGCGGCGTACTTATTCAACACGAACCCTGTTCACGAGGCCGTGAGGCTAATTTCGCTGCAAAAACCGACGCTTAGTTGCGGGTAATCTCGCGCGTGTAGTCGACGGCGAAGAGTTTTTCGTCCGGACGTGTCGCGGTGTCGAGTTCGGAAACGGCGACCGTCGTGTCGAGCCCCTGCGGATCGGTGATCGTCCACTGCTTGAGCTCGAAATTCTTCTGATCCTGCGTGCCGAACACGATGAGGACGCGGGCTTTGCCGCCGAAGGTCGTGTCTTCCTCAAGCGCGACGCTGACGAGCCCAGGCTCTTCATAGACGGCAACGACCTTCGAATCGCGCGACAGGTCGAGATTGTTGTCGAGCAGGAATTTCAGCGGCGTCTGGTTCAGCGGATAGACATCCTGCGTCGCGAGCTTGCGGTCGCGCACGACGAGCGATTTGCCGTCGGCGATGATGTCGGTGGTCGAGGGCCGCTGATAATAGAAGCGAATCTTGCCCGGCTTCTGCAGGAAGAATTTTCCGCCGGCCTTCGAGCCGTCGGGACCGACCTGCGTGAAATTGCCGACCAGGGTGCGGATGCCGTTGAAATAGACATTCACCTTCGCGAGCGTCTGCTCCTGCGTCGGCGGGCCGGCCGGGGTCGCGATGGCGACGGTCGTAGTGTCGGTGGCGGGCGTTGCGAGATCGAGCGGCGCACCGGGATCGGCCGTGGGCGGCGTTTCAGCTCCCTGAGCTGAAGGCGGCGGCGCTTCGACGACAGGTTCGGGAGCGGCCGGAGCTGCCGCGACCGGAGCCGGCGCCAGGGCGGCCGGGGGTGTCGCAGGAGGCGTGGCGGACGGCGTCGTCGAGGGTGTGAAAGCGGCCGGAATTCCGGCAACGGGAGCCGGGACCTGTGGCGGAAGATTGCTCTTCAGATGCGGCGGGCGCGGCCGCGGATTCGGCACGCCCTGCGCCGAGGCCGGCGCGGCAAAGCCGGCGGCCAGGGCCGAAGTCACGGAAATATAAAAGAACTTACGCAAGAGCATCCGATTCCCCCGAGCGCGCCGATGCATAAACGCGCTCTGTGGCGATAAAGCGGTAACCCGGCTGAAGGCCGCGTCAATATTTCCCGGCGTGTTACGCTTCCAACAGAATTTCGCGTTTGCCGGCGTGGTTTGCGGGGCTGACCACGCCTTCTTCCTCCATCCGTTCGACGAGGGACGCGGCCCTGTTATAGCCGATCTGCAGGCGGCGCTGAATGTAGGAGGTGGAGCACTTCTTGTCGCGCAGAACGACGGCCACGGCCTGATCGTAGAGGTCCGAGCCCTCGGCGCCGAACGCGCCCTTGTCGAACACCGCGCCGTCCTCGCCCTCGCCTTCGTCTTCGGCGGTGGTGACCGCTTCGAGATAAGACGGCGCGCCCTGCGCCTTGAGATGACGGACGACTTTTTCGACTTCGGCGTCGGAGCAGAACGGTCCGTGCACGCGGCCGATTCGCCCGCCGCCCTGCATGTAGAGCATGTCGCCCTGGCCGAGCAGCTGTTCGGCGCCCTGCTCGCCCAAAATCGTGCGGCTGTCGATCTTCGACGTAACCTGGAAGGAGATGCGGGTCGGGAAGTTCGCCTTGATCGTGCCGGTGATGACGTCGACCGACGGGCGCTGGGTCGCCATGATGATGTGAATGCCGGCGGCGCGGGCCATCTGGGCAAGACGCTGGATCGCGCCTTCGATTTCCTTGCCGGCGACCATCATCAGATCGGCCATTTCGTCGACGATGACGACGATGAAGGGAAGCTTGTCGAGCTCCATCTCTTCGCGCTCGTAGATAGCTTCGCCGGTCTTCTTGTCGAAGCCGGTCTGCACGGTGCGATGGATGACCTCGCCCTTCGCCGCCGCCTCTTCGACGCGCGCATTGAAGCCGTCGATATTGCGGACGCCGACCTTCGACATCTTCTTGTAGCGCTCTTCCATCTCGCGCACCGCCCATTTGAGGGCGACAACGGCCTTCTTCGGATCGGTGACGACCGGCGCGAGAAGATGCGGGATGCCGTCATAGACGGACAGTTCGAGCATTTTCGGATCGATCATGATCAGGCGGCATTCCTCCGGCGTCAGCCGGTAGAGGAGCGACAGGATCATGGTGTTGATGGCGACCGATTTGCCCGAGCCGGTGGTGCCGGCGATGAGCAGATGCGGCATGCGGGCGAGTTCGGCGATGACCGGCTCGCCGCCGATCGTCTTGCCGAGACAGAGCGGCAGGCGCGCCTGCGAGGAATCGAATTCGTCGGCCGCGAGCAGTTCGCGCAGGAAGACGGTTTCGCGCTTGGGGTTCGGCAGTTCGATGCCGATGACATTGCGGCCGGGCACGACGGCGACGCGGGCGGCGGTCGCGCTCATCGAACGGGCGATATCGTCGGCAAGGCCGATGACGCGCGAGGCCTTGATGCCGGCGGCGGGCTCAAGTTCGTACAGCGTGACGACGGGGCCCGGGCGCGCGTCGATGATCTCGCCCTTGACGCCATAATCCTCGAGCACGCTTTCGAGCATGCGCGCATTCTCTTCGAGCTCGCTCTTCGACAGCGCAGCGCCCGAGCGCTTCGGCACGGCAGCGAGGAGATTGATCGGCGGCGTCTCATACGTGTCGGGATCGTAGGGAGCAGCTTCCGCTCGGCGCACGCGGCGGCGGCGCGGCGCTTCTTCCGCTTCTTCCTCTTCCTCAGCCTCGTCTTCCTCGGGATCTTCCTCTTCGTCCTCGTCGGGATCGGGTTCATGTCCGTCGAGGCGGCGCAGGAGATCGCGCATGCCGACACGGCCGGCATCGCGTTCGGTGTGCATGAAGGCGCCGCCGCGCAGCATGCGCAGGAAGCCGCTTTTGAGCGCCAGCCAATAGTGAACGATCAGCCCGACCGGGGCGAAGCCGCCGGAGCCGCGCTCTTCCTCAAAGTCGAACAGATCGGCCGGATCTTCGGCCTCCTCTTCCTCGTCCTCGGGCTCTTCCTCTTCGTCCTCGTCCTCAGTGACGTCCTCTTCCTCGTCCTCCTCCTCGCGCGCCTGCTTGGCGGCTTTGCGCTGCAGGCGGGTGAATTCCGGATTGTCGTCGTGGAAGAAGAAGCCCGCGGCAACGAGCGAGAAGCCCAGAGCGCCTAGGCCCAGCACGGCCGAGAACATCATTCCGGCAACGCCCGAGAGCGGGAAGAAGCCGGCCAGCGATCCGGCGAGGCCGTGGCCGACAATGCCGCCGACGCCGCCGGGCAGCGGCCAATGATCGGGATCGGGCAGGCTTTCGGCAAAGCTTGCGGCAAAGAGGGCGGCCAGAAGCCAGGCGAACAGGCGCAGTTTCTCGCGGTCGAGCGTGCGGTTCAGCGCCAGGCGCCAGCCCCAGGAAGCGGGCACGAACAGAAGCGCGACGGCACCGAGACCGAAGGTCTGCATCAGGACGTCGGCGAGAAGCGCGCCCGGCGTGCCGAGAAGATTGCGGACTTCGCCGTCGACGGCGTTGTTGAAGCTTGGGTCCTGCGCCGACCACGAGACGAGCGAAACCGCAGCTGCGCCAACGGCAAGCGTGAGCGCGACGCCGCCGGCCTGCCAGGCACGGCGCGACAAGGCTTCGCGCATCTCATCGGAGACCGCGCGCCTGCGTCTCACACCACTGCGGTAAACGAGCGTCCGCACGCAAAACCTCCCGCCGCTCGAAGGGCTCTGAAAGGTTTAAGTTTAAGGTGTAAAGGGGCGCTTAACTGCGTTTACGCACCCCGGACCGCGCGCGGCGCAGCCGCGTCGCGTGATCCGGGGCCCAGAAATCAGCGCGGCATAGCCGCTCCTGACATCGAGCGCCTGCGGCGCGCTTTAATCCTGGATCCCGGATCGGCGTTCGGCTTCGCCTCACGTGTCCGGGAAACGAAAAACCCGGGCGGTTTCCCGCCCGGGTTCGATCTTGGAAAGAGCGCTACAGCTTAGATGCTGTAGGCGCGCTCGCCGTGGGAGTTGATGTCGAGGCCTTCGCGCTCGCTCTCCGCCGAGACGCGCAGACCCATGACGAGGTCCACGATCTTGAAGAGGATGAAGGAGCCGATACCCGACCACAGCAGGGTGATGCCGACGGCCTTGACCTGAGCCATGACCTGCGTCGCGAAGACATAGGCGCCGGCCGTGCCTGCACCGTTGTCCAGCGTGTAGTCGACAACGCCCGCGCCGCCGAGATCCGGGTTGACCAGGATGCCCGTGGCGATGGCGCCGATGATGCCGCCGACGCAGTGGACGCCGAAGACATCGAGCGAGTCGTCGTAGCCGAGAGCGTTCTTCACCGTCGAGCAGAAGAAGAAGCAGACGACACCGGCGACGAGGCCGAGAACGATCGAGCCCATCGGACCGGCAAAGCCGGCGGCCGGGGTGATCGCAACGAGACCGGCAACCGCGCCGGAGGCCGCACCGAGCAGGCTCGGCTTGCCCTTGGCGATCCATTCGATGAACAGCCAGCCCAGGATGGCGCCGGCGGTGGCAACGAAGGTGTTGACCGAAGCGAGCGCCGCATAGGCGTTGGCTTCGAGGTTGGAGCCGGCGTTGAAGCCGAACCAGCCCACCCACAGGAGCGAGGCGCCGACCATGGTCAGCGTCAGCGAGTGCGGAGCCAGAACTTCGCGGCCGTAGCCGATGCGCGGTCCGAGGACGAGCGCGCCGACAAGACCGGCGATACCGGCATTGATGTGGACGACGGTGCCGCCGGCGAAGTCGATCGCGCCGAAGCCCCAGAGGAGACCCGCACCGGCAACCGTGGCGTCAGCCGGGTTGGTCGCTGCGAATTCCGGTCCCGGCCACCACCAAACCATGTGGGCCATCGGGAAGTAGACGAACGTGACCCAGAGGGCGACGAACACCAGCAGCGACGAGAACTTGATGCGTTCGGCAACGGCGCCGACGATCAGAGCCGGCGTGATGCAGGCGAAGGTCATCTGGAAGAGCACGAAGACGAGCTCCGGAATGACGACGCCGCGCGAGAACGTCTCGACCGTGGTGCCGGTCGTCACGCCCGCGAGGAACAGCTTGGAGAAGCCGCCGACGAAGAGGTTCCAGGGACCGCCATCGGTGAAGGCCAGGCTGTAGCCGTAGGTGACCCAGATGATCGCGACGAGCGCGACGATCACGAGGACCTGCGACAGGACCGAGAGCATGTTCTTGGAGCGGACGAGGCCGCCGTAGAACAGGGCAAGGCCCGGGACCGTCATGAGGAGAACGATGATGGCGGAAACGAGCATCCACGCCGTGTCGCCCTTATTGGGGACCGGGGGAGCCGCCGCCGCCGCATCCTGGGCAAGCGCCGGCTCAACGGCCAGCAGCCCGAGCAGCGCTACGGGCGCCGCCAGACGTGCGAATTTCGAAAGGTTCATGGAAGGAACTCCGGAAAAGAGGAAATCGGGTTTTGCGAGCTCAGAGCGCATCTTCGTCGGACTCGCCGGTACGGATGCGGACGGCCTGCTCGATCGGGGTGACGAAAATCTTTCCGTCGCCGATCTGGCCCGTCTTCGCGGTGGTGGTGATGGTGTCGATGACCTTGTCGACCAGCTTCTGAGGCACGGCGACTTCGATCTTCAGCTTCGGAAGGAAGCTCACCGCGTATTCCGCGCCGCGGTAGATTTCGGTGTGTCCCTTCTGGCGGCCGTAACCTTTGACTTCGGTCACGGTCAGGCCGTGAACCCCTACAGCCGTCAAGGCGTCACGCACCTCGTCGAGCTTGAAGGGTTTGATAATTGCCGTCACGAGTTTCATGCGTGGGCTCCCCGTCATTAAAACCGCCGCGGAGGAGCCCGCGACGGGTCTTGGATGAATGCAACCGAACACGCTTCCGGCCGCATCAGCCCGGATACGTATTCAAGCCCCGTGCCAGACGTTGCCGAATGGTAAAGGGCGGTGTTCCGATTGTGTTTGTAATGTGGCGGTCATAGGGATGGGAGACTCAAGGCGCAGCAATTGCCTAAAGCCTGTGCACAAACCGAATCCAATCGCCGCCCAAAACTTAAGCAGATTCGGGTTTGGGGCGTCGCGTGCGGATCAACCCCTCCTGCGCGACCGATGCTACGAGCGCGCCGTCCCGGTTGTAAATCAGCCCGCGGGTAAATCCCCGTCCATTTCCGGAGAAGGGCGAATCCTGGACATACAGAAGCCAGTCATCGGCGCGGAACGGCCGGTGCATCCACAGAGCATGGTCGAGGCTGGCGGCGAGGATGTCTTTCGAGAAGATGGATTTGCCGTGCGGCACGAGAGCGGTGTCGAGCAGGGTCATGTCGCTGGCATAGGCCAGCACGCAATGATGCAGGCCCTGATCGTCCGGCAGGGCGCCGGCGGCCCGGATCCATACCGAGCGGTGCGGCGGGCGCGCCGACAGCCCCATATAAAGCGACAGATCGACCGGCCGGACCTCGATCGGCCGCTCCGAGGCAAAATAGGCCTGCATCGGTTTGGGCATATGCTCCAGATATTTGGCGATGATGTCCTTTTCGCCCGGAAGGTCTTCGGGCTTGGCCACGTCCGGCATCTCGAACTGATGCTCGAACCCCTCTTCCGCCACCTGGAACGAGACCGAGGTGAAGAAGATCGCCTTGCCGTGCTGGATGGCGACGACCCGCCGGGTCGAAAAGCTGCCGCCGTCGCGGATGCGCTCGACCTCGTAAAGAATCGGCACCGAAGGGTCCCCCTCGAGGAGGAAGTAGGCGTGCATCGAGTGCGGCAGCCGCGTCGCCGCATCGCCCTCGACCGTGCGCTTGGCCGCGACCAGCGCCTGGCCGATCACCTGGCCGCCGAAGACACGCTGCCAGCCGACCTGCGGGCTGCGGCCCCGGAAGAGGTTCTCCTCCAGCTTTTCGAGATCGAGGATCGACAGCAGATTTGCGAGGGCGTCGGACATATGTTCTTTCCCGACCGTTCCTGAAGAGTGGGCGTTACGAGAGACTTCGGCGTGAGCCGCGTCAAGCAAGAGCCGGCATGAAGCACAGCACATTGAAAACGCCGAAAAAGGCCGATGTCGTCATCGCAGGCGCGGGCTTTGTCGGCCTTGCGCTCGGCGCTGCTCTGCAGCGCGCCGGGCTCGATGTTGCGATCTGCGATCCGGCGCTGTCGAAAAAGCCCCCGGACGATCCGCGCGCGAGCGCCCTTGTCGCCGGCGCGAAAAATCTCATGGAAGCCATTGGCGCCTGGGATCTTGCCGCGCCGGAAGCCGAGGCCATCACGCGCATGGAAATCTCCGATGCGCGTCTCGAAGAAGTGACGCGCCCGGTGATGCTGACCTTTGCGGGCGCCGAGGACGAAACGTCCTATGTCGTGCCGAATACGGCGATCCGCGCCGCTCTGTTCGAGGCCGCGAAAGCGGCGGGCGTCAGCCTCATTCCGCAAGCCGTCGCGTCCTATGAGGCCGGGCGGGCGCGGGTTGTCGCGAAACTTGCCGATGATTCGCAGATTTCGGCGGCGCTGCTTGTGGCGGCCGAGGGCGCAAATTCGCCGCTCAGAAAGTTCGCAAAAGTTCGGATGCAGGGCTGGCGCTACGATCAGATCGCGATCGTCACCACCGTCAAGCTCGAACATCCGCATGAGGGTGTCGCGATCCAGCATTTCTTCGAAGGCGGGCCGTTCGCGCTTTTGCCGATGAAGGACAATCATGCGAGCGTCATCTGGTCGGAACGCAAGATCGAGGCGCAGCGTCTGTACGCCCTGCCCGATGCGGAATTCCGCACCGCCTTGCAGGAGCGCGCCGGCTGGCGCTTCGGTGAAATCTCGCTTGCTGCGCCGCGCGCCATGCGGCCGCTGGAGTTGCGCGTTGCAAAGAGCTTTGTGTCTGAGCGCCTCGCGCTTGTCGGCGATGCCGCGCATGTCACGCATCCGCTGGCCGGCCAGGGCCTGAATATAGGCCTGCGCGATGTGGCGGCTCTGGCGGAATCGATGGCCGATGCCGCACGTCTCGGCGGCGATATCGGCGCAAGCGATGTATTGACGCGTTATGAGAGCTGGCGCCGCTTCGACACGATGACGATGCTGGCGGCGACCGACAGTCTTTTGAAGCTGTTCACGCTGCCAGGCGCGCCCGCGCGTCTTCTGCGCGATGCGGGCCTCGGTGTGGTCGAGCGCATCCCTGCGGCAAAAGCGGCCATCACGAAAGCTGCGGCAGGTTTGTCCGGCGATGTGCCGCGGCTTCTGCGCGGCGAAGCGCTTTAGTCCTTCAGAACGCGCGCTTCTTCCGGCAGCATGATCGGAATGCCGTCGCGGATCGGGTAAGCGAGTTTCGCCGGACGCGAGATCAGCTCCTGCGCCTTCGAATCATATTCGAGCGTCGCCTTGGTCAGCGGGCAGACGAGGATTTCCAGCAGCTTCGGGTCGATCTGGCCGTGCGGCACGGGTGTTTCGGTCGGCATGGGGCGATCCTACTGCAAACTCGTATCGGTGTCGCCGCGCGTCTTCGCGAGGTCCATCTCGGTGACGGCGACGAGAATCTCGGCGCGCGATTTCAGTGTCGGCGCTTCCAGCAGCGCCTGTTTTTCGCGCGCACCATAAGGCGACATCATGGAGAGCGCATTCACCAGCGCCTCATTGGAGGCGCCGCGTATGCCCGACCAGTCGGCTTCCAGCTGATTGGCTTCAAGATAGGCCTTCAGCGTCTTCATCAGCGCCGGGCGGTCGACGGCCTCTTCGCCGGCGCCCGGAACGAGATCTTCGGTGAACTCTTCATAGATCGCCCGGCAGCGGCGATAGGGCGTTGTGACGGAAAGCTCTTCGCCGATGCGAAAACGCGTCACGCCGGTGAGTGTCACGAGATAGCGCCCGTCGCCGGTTTCCTGAAAGCCGGTGATGCGCCCGGCGCAACCGACATCGACCAGCGGCGGGTGCGGCGCATCTTCGGGCTGGTCGAATTCCGGCTGGATCATGCCGATCAGCCGGTCGCCGGCCAGCGCCTCGTCGAACATCTGCAGATAGCGCGGCTCGAAAATATTGAGCGGCATTTCTCCGCGCGGCAAAAGCAGGACCGCCGGCAGCGGAAAAACCGGCAGGTTTGCTGGAAGGTCCGATGGCGAACGATAGACGAGGTTCATCGGCATCGTTCGCATATGTCCTTACGAAAACAGAATGGAAGAAAGGCGCCGGCGGCCGGATACGGTCCATTCGTCGGTCGGGCCCCAGGCCTCGAACAGCTGCACGAGCTGTTTGCGGGCGCCGTCTTCGTTCCAGTTACGATCCTTGCGGATGATGGTCAGAAGATGATCGACCGCTTCCTCCTTCCGCCCGGCGGCGGCGAGAGCTGCGGCGAGATCGTGCCGCGCCTGATGATCATTGGCATTTTTTGCGAGCGCCGCTTCAAAAGCTGCGATCTCGCTTTCGTCCGGCGCGTTGTCGGCAAGTTCTATCTGGGCGCGAATGGCCGCGAGTGCCGGATCGTTCGCTTTGTCCGGAGGGATGGAGGCGAGAAGATTTTTCGCGCCCTCGAGATCGCCGGCCTGAAGCTGAACGCGGATGAGACCCGCCATGGCGCGCACATCGTTGGGGGATTGTGCGAGAACGCCGCCGAAAAGTTCAGCCGCGCCGGGAAGATCGCCCGCGGCGAGCAGCTGATCGGCCTCGTCGAGAAACTGGTTGAGGCTCGCCTGATCGAGCGGCTTGGTCAGCTTGTCGATGAAGGCCTTGATCTGGCTTTCGGGCTGCGCGCCGACAAAGCCGTCGACCGGCTGGCCGTTGACGAAGGCGATGACCGAGGGAAGCGATTTGATGCCAAGCTGGCCGGCAATGGTCGGATGCTCGTCGGTGTTCATCTTGACGAGCTTCACTTTGCCTCCGGCCTCGCGGACAGCCTTTTCGATAATCGGGCCGAGCTGCGTGCAGGGGCCGCACCATGGCGCCCAGAAATCGACGAGTACGGGCTGGTTGCGCGATTCCTGAACGACGTCGACTCCGAAATCCTTGGTTGTCGTGTCCTTGACGAGCGCGCTTGAGCCGGGCGCGGATACGTCGGTGAAAGCCATAGGGTTTCGTCTCCAGGAGGCGGCGCCGGGGCAGATGACGCCCGCACTCGGTTAGATATGCGCGCACGGCGTCGTGGCAATGCTTTCGCCGCAGGGCAATGTCCTCCCGGGATGTACCTTTCTCATTTTGCGCCTGCAAGCCGGACGCGGGTCCCCTTATTCCCTGTCGTGAGACTGCGGCAGGGCGTCCCGTTGGCGTTCTGGCGAAAGCCCGCATAGACTTCACCATATGAGCACGCTCGTCATCGACATCCGCCCCGCCCGCACAAGCGATGCCTCGGCCATCGCCGACGCGCATGACGAGGCGTGGCGCTATGCCTATCGCGGCATCATCCCGGGGCGCGAGCTTGAGCGGATGATTCTGCGCCGCGGTGCGGCCTGGTGGGAAAGCGCGATTACGCGCGGCAGCCGCATTCTCGTTCTCGTGGCGGGGGATGATGTCGCCGGCTATGCCAGCTACGGCAAGAACCGGGCGGGCATCCTGCCGGTGAAAGGCGAGATCTACGAGCTTTATGTCCGCCCGCATTTCCAGGGAATCGGCCTTGGCCGCAAGCTGTTCGAGGCCTGCCGGTCCGAGCTTGCCACCCGCGGCGTCGATGGCCTTGCCGTCTGGGCGCTGACCGATAATGACGCGGCCTGCGACTTCTACCGGGCGGTGGGCGGGACGGCGGCGGCGCGGGGCTCGGAGAGCTTTGGCGGCGTCACGCTCGACAAGATCGCCTTCACCTGGGCCTAACCGGTTCCGGCGACTTCAATTTAATCAGTTTGAACGAGAAAGCTTGCGGCGGAGCGCTCAGCGGTCTACGCCCGCGGGAAAATAATATCCGGAGCCTTTATGCGTATTGAAGCGATTCAGATCGGAATAAACCCGCCGGACGACGTCAATGTCGTGATTGAGATTCCGATCGGCGGTGAGCCGATCAAATATGAACTCGACAAGGCCTCGGGCGCGCTTGTTGTCGACCGCTTCCTCTATACGTCGATGCGCTACCCGGGAAATTACGGCTTCGTGCCGCACACCCTGTCCGAGGACGGCGATCCGATCGATGTTCTGGTTGCCAATACGCGCGCCATCGTGCCCGGCGCGGTCATGAATTGCCGCCCGGTCGGCGTGCTGAAGATGGAAGACGAAAAAGGCGGCGATGAGAAAATCGTAGCCGTGCCGTCCTCGCATCTGACGCGCCGCTACGAGAAGATCAAAAATTATTCCGACCTGCCCGACATCACGCTCGAACAGATCGCGCATTTCTTCCAGCACTACAAAGACCTCGAGAGCACCAAATGGTCGCGTCTGGTCGGCTGGGGCGATGCGGCGGAAGCGCGCCGGATGATCGTCGAGGCGATCGCGCGGGCCAAAAGCGACAAGAAGGCCGGCTGATTCTCGGTCATGCCCGGGCCGGGCATGCAGTTTTCAAAAACGAGGCGCTGTTCCTGGATTGCCGGATCAAGTCCGGCAATGAGGATCAAAATGTCGGCGCCGGCTTTCCTTCCGCCCAGCAGGCGGCTTTCAGCGTATTGGCAAGCAGGCACGCAATCGTCATCGGGCCGACGCCGCCCGGCACCGGCGTGATCGCGCCGGCAATTTCTTTCGCTTCGTTGAAGGCGACATCGCCGACAAGGCGTGATTTGCCGAGACCATCGGCGACGCGATTAATGCCGACATCGATCACCGTTGCGCCCGGCTTGATCCAGTGGCGCTTGACGAGCTCGGCTCTCCCGACGGCCGCGACGAGAAGATCGGCGCGCGCGCAGACATCCGACAGATCCTGCGTCTTCGAATGCGCCACGGTGACGGTCGCGCTTTCCTGAATGAGAAGCTGCGCCACAGGCTTTCCGACAATGTTCGAACGGCCGAGCACCACGGCATTCAGGCCCGTGAGATCGGGATGCACGGTCTTCGCCAGAAGAATGCAGCCCTGCGGCGTGCAGGGCACAAGCGAATCCTGGCCGACGGCAAGCTTGCCGGCATTGATCGGATGAAAGCCGTCGACATCTTTTGCCGGATCGATCGTGCGGATGACGAGATCGGGATCGATATGATCGGGCAGGGGCAATTGCACGAGAATGCCGTGAACGCTGGGATCGTTGTTGAGCGTCTGTACAAGCTTCAGAAGATTGGCTTCGGAGGTCGATTCCGGCAGGCGGTGTTCGCTGCCGTGAAAGCCCGCAGCTTCCGTCTGTTTCACCTTGTTGCGCACATAGACCTGGCTCGCCGGGTCCTCGCCGACGATGACGACGGTGAGGCCGGGCGTGATGCCGAGGCGCTTGGCTTCGTCGGCGACGCGCTGGCGGATGGTTTCGGCAAGCAGTTTGCCGTCGATGATTGTCGCGCTCATGCGCCTTTTTCCTTCAAAGCTTCCAGCAGAAGGGCCTGAAGGGCAGGCCCGTCTCCCGCGATGTCCAAGGTCTTCACCCGTGCGGTGTGACCCGATGCGATGGCGACATGGCTTTTGGCCACGCCAAGCGTTTTTGCGATGAGGCCGATCAGCGCGGCATTGGCGGCGCCGTCTTCCGGCACGGCGCGCACCCGCGCTTTGACCATTTCGCGTCCGTCGGCCAGAGCCTCGATCCCCTCCAAGGCATCGCGCCCGCCTCTCGGAGTCAGCCGGACGGTGATCCGAAGACCCGATGCCGTCAGCGTGCCGCAATGCACGGCTAGACGTAATAGCCGAGGGAGGCTGCCAGCGACCCGATCAGCATCTGCAATACTTGAAGCAGAAGGATCAGCACGACCGGCGACAGGTCGATGCCGCCGAGATTGGGCATCACCCGGCGGATGGGCGCCAGCGCCGGTTCGGTCAGGCGGACCAGCGTATCCCAGAGTCGGCCGATCACCGGATGGCGGGCATTGGCGATGTCGAAGGCGATGAGCCAGGAGAGGATCGCCGTGATCACGACGATCATGACATAGACCCAAAGAGCAAGGAGGATCAGCTGGAAGATCAGGCCCATAGAGTGCCCTTTGCGGCGGGAGATGGCGTTGTACGCGGCGGCCCGCCGGGCTTCAAGGGAAGAGGTGAGGATGGGCGGCTTTGCTTGACACTCTTCGGAGCCCTACCGTAAATGGCGCTCCTTTTTGGGGCCGTAGCTCAGCTGGGAGAGCGCGTCGTTCGCAATGACGAGGTCAGGGGTTCGATCCCCCTCGGCTCCACCAAAGGACCCCCAAGCCTATTTTTCGGGTAAGCGCACTTCGCTGTAGCGCATGCGGCGCAGGTCTCCTTGCGATTCGAGCCGTCCGGCCTTCACAAGCTCCGCGACGCGCCTCGCAAAGAAGATGTCGAATATCCCTTTGAAGCGATCGTCCTTTTCCATCATCGACATGCCGACGACATAGGCCACTTTGCGGAAACGGGTGGAGGCGTGGGACAGCAAGCGCCGGTCCATTTCGGCGATATCGGCAGGCGAAAGCGCCTGGAAGGCTCGCATCTGTTCGGGCGTCGGGTCCGGATCGGGGAGTTCGTCCTCGTCCATCATTCCGCCGCGGCTTCGATATCGCCGCTCCGGCTGCCGCCACGGATGATGCCGCCCGGCCGCTCGACTGCATCCAGGTCTTCCGAGACGATCACCCGGTTGCGGCCGCCGGTCTTGGCCTCGTAGAGCGCGACGTCGGCGCGCTTCAGCATCAGGTCGATGGCATCGCCCGGATGATATTCGGTGACGCCGAAGCTGCAGGTGAGCGACACGTCGCCCTTCGAGCTCGGAAAGCTGAGCTGGGTCATCAGCACGCGCAGCCCATCGGCGACGACGAGCCCCTGCTGCGCATTGCGCCCTTCCAGCATCATCGCGAACTCTTCGCCGCCGAGCCGGCCGAACACCGAGCCGTCGACTTTCTGCGCCTGCTCGGCAACGCCGCGCAGCACGAGGTCGCCGACATCGTGCCCGTACACGTCGTTGATCTTCTTGAAGTGATCGATGTCCATCATCACGGCCGCGAGCGGCAAGGGCCCCGTTGCGGCGCGCTCGCAGGCTTCGCCGGCAAGGCGGAAGAAGGCGCGGCGGTTAAGGCTGCCGGTCAAAGGATCGGTCGAGGCGAGGCGGATCAGATCGCGCTGCATGCCGACGACGCGCGATGCGGCTCGAAGACGCGCATAAAGCTCTTCAACGACGGGCGGCTTGCCAATGAAATCGTCGGCGCCGGAATCGAGCGCTTCGATCAGATGACCGCGCTCATAATTCGACGACATGACGATGATGTAGAGCGGGCGGCGGTCGCCGGTGACGATGCGCGCCTGCCAGCAGAGTTCGAGGCCCGACATGCGGCCAAGTTCGACGGAGGTCAGCAGCGCATCGACTTCGGAATCGCGACCGAGATAATCGAGCGCTTCCATCTCGTCGGTAAAACCGCGCACCTCGTGATCCCCGGCTTCGAGAAGCCTTGTCACGATCTTTAGAGCGGTGCGGCCGGGATCGACCAGCAGGATGCGCATTCCCCAATCCCTTCGGGGACAGGGAATAGGTCTTCCCCCTTAAATTAGACTAAAGGCGGGTGTGTAAATCTCAGGCTATACCGGAGCGCCGTTCTGTCCGGTCAAAGGCTTAGCCCCGCCGAAGTGATCGCCCTGCAGATAATCGACCCCCATCTCACGCAAAAGTGTGGCGGTCTTTTCGTCCTCGACTTTCTCGGCAACGGTCGAAAAGCCGATCTCGCGCGCAAGGCCGACAATGGCGCGCACGAAGGCCTGATCTTCGGTCGAGCGGGCGATGTCGGAAATGAAATTGCCGTCGATCTTCACGAGATCGACGCCGAGCGCCCGCAGCGTACGGAACGAAGTCTGCCCGGCACCGAAATCGTCGATGGCCAGGCGCACGCCGAAACCGCGCAGCGCTTCGACGAAATCCTTCGCTTCGGCCAGATCTCCCGGCGCCGCCGTCTCGGTGATCTCCACTAGAAGCCGCGAGCCGATATCCGGGTTCGCCTTTAACGCCTCGATGAGCCGCTCGCGCCATTCTTCGTCGGTCGTCGTATCGGCCGAGACGTTGAGTGCGATGGCGCGGCCGGGATGTTCTTTCAAAGCCGCGATCGTCAGGTCGAGGACGCGGCGGTCGAGAAGGTGAACGAGGCCGAGTTTCTCGGCGGCTTCGATATGGCCGGAAATGGCGCGCGTCTCGCCGTCCTCGCCGGTGATGCGCGCAAGCGCCTCATACCATCGCAACGCCCCGGTCTTCGCCTCGACCACCGGCTGGAACGCCAACTCAAGACGCCGCGCATTGAGCGCGGCGATGAGCTCTTCCGCAAGCTGGACGTAACGGCGCCGCCGGTCTTCGCGCGCCTGGCTCGGGGCGAAAGCGAGGAAAGAGCCGCGCTTCTTCCGGCGGATTTCGGCGAGCGTTTCGGAAACGCGCGCCACCATCTCCACCTGGCTCGACGCATGGCGCGGCCCGACAATGCCGGCGCCGGTGACGCGAACGCCGACAGGGCCGGCCGCGGTCTCGATCGGCTCTTCGTGCACGGCATCCATGAAGCGCCGCGCCGCGATGCTGAGTTCGGGCAGCGAGCAATTGGTCAGCGCAAGGCCGAAGATCGTCGTCGAGAAGCGGCCGAGCGCATCGCCCACCCGCATGCGCGAGCGGAGCCGTTTCGCAACGCCGGCAATCAGATCGTCCGGCGTCGTATCGCCGAAGGCCTCGTTCACCGCGCCGATATTTTCAACCGCGATGAGCAGCAGCGCGCAGCTCGTCTGGTAGCGCCGTGCATCGGCCAGCATGGATTCGAGAACATCGAGAAGCCGCAAGCGGTTCAGTGTGCCGGTCAGGCTGTCGAAGCGGGTCTGTATGGCCAGACGCTGATCGGCTTCGTGGCGGCCGGTGACGACACGCACAACGCCGCGCGCATGAGCCGGCTTTGAATCCGTGCCGGCAAACCAGTGGCCGACATCTTCCACCCAGACCAGACGCCAGCCGTCGCGCGCGGGGACGCGCAGCGCATATTCGAGTTCGTAGGGAACGCCCGAGCCTTCATCGCGCGATGTCGAGCCGAAAACGGCGCTTGAGCGTGTCGTCATCGCTTCCGGATCGGTGCGCTCCGTCCAGGCCGCGCCGGTCGAGACTGTGCCGAGCGAAGCCAGCGAGACCGGCAAAGCCGGGCTCCAATGCAGCCGGTCATCGGCGATCGACCAGAGATAGGCCGCCGCATCGATGCCGCGCAGGGTTTGCGGAAGGTCGAGTTCGGACACAAGCGCCTTCTATCACACGGGATTTAAGAAACTGCGGCGCAACGCAAACCGGGGCTGGCGAGCGGCGTTAACCTTCTGTTAACCATAAAGCGGCCGCCGCGGCATCGCTCGTGCAGCATTGGCCTAAAGGGCAAGGGAGCGTCCCGGCATGGGACGAAACAGCGTGACAGGCAGGGTTGAGACGACCGGAACGGGACTTGTGGCGTCAGAGAACGGGACCCGTTCGACGTCGGGCCGCTTCCGGCCGAGCGCGCCCATCGTCACCCAGCTCTTTGCTGCCAAGCTCGATCTGCCGCAGGCTCGCGCCCGCCGCCGTGCGAGCGCCGAGGAAGCCACCGGCGCCTATGGCGCGACACGCACCGTGCTGAAGGTTGCCCGCCGGCTTCCCGGCATGAGCTGGCCCGCCTGAGAGCGGTGACGTTCAGGGCAACAAAAAAGGCCGGCGTAAGCCGGCCTAATTCGTTCTCAGCCCTGAGAAAAATTGATCAGGCGTCAGCCTTAGGCGTGATCACCTGGCGACCGCGGTACATGCCCGTTTTCAGGTCCATGTGGTGCGGACGGCGCAGTTCGCCCGAGTCCTTGTCCTCAACATAGGTCGGGGCCTTCAGCGCATCGGCCGAACGGCGCATGCCACGGCGGGACGGCGAGGTCTTTCGTTTCGGAACAGCCATTTCAGTCTCCGGAAAATCAAGCGACGCGGCGGTGATCCGGCCGCGTCGTCTGTAATTGGCGGTGCTGATAGCACCCCCTGCCCCAGAAAACCAGCCTAAAAACCACCCCTCAGCGCGGGACGGTGATGCAGGAGGTGTCGGCCCCCCGGCCGGCGATCTGACCGGCGCGGCGCAGCTGGCCGGCGGTCGGCCGGGCCGGGTTGCGGATGATGGGGTTGGGCAGGGCCGCGACCATGATCGCCGCCTCCCGGGCCGAGAGGTTCTTGGCGCTCTTGCCGAAGGCCCGGCGGGCGCCGGCTTCGGCGCCGAACACCCCGTTCGGACCCCATTCGGCAATGTTCAGATAGACTTCCATGATCCGGTGCTTCGACCAGGTCAGTTCGATCCAATGGGCGAGCACGATCTCGATGGGTTTGCGCAGCCAGCCGAAGCCCTGCCAGAGATAAAGGTTCTTCACGAGCTGCATGGACACTGTCGATGCGCCGCGCTCCGGCCAGTCTTCGCTCGCCTCCTCGATGACTTCGCGCACCGCGCCCCAATCGACGCCCCAATGGCGGCAGAAGCCGCCGTCTTCCGAGGCGATGACGGCGCGCGGCAGATTGGGGCTGATCTCTTCGAGCGGCACCCAGTCGCGCTCCACGGTCCTGAAGGTCGCCCAACGGAACAGCATCAGGGTCGAGACGGGAGGAACGACGGCATAGAGCGCCGACAGAAAGATCGGCGTTGCCGCGAGGATCAGAAGAATGCCGGTCAGGCGCGTCGGGCGGGCGCGTTTGAGGTCCGGACGGTCGGACGGGTCCGGCGCCTGCACCTCAGGTGCGGCCGTCTCGTCACGCGTTACGCCCCACTCCAGACTCATAGCGGCTCGGTTTCCTCCCTGGCGGGGCGACCTTAGCCCGTACGCAGGAGGCCACGAATGACAAAAGCGTGGAGCGGTTAAGCGCCCCCTGTGGATCTGGGGCGGGATCGGATCTGCGTCCGGGGCGTTACCCATACCCCAAGGAGGATCCCCATGGCAGACCGCAGCAAGATCAAAGAACATTCCGAAGTCGTCGGCGCCGACGGCGTGCGCGTCGGCACGGTCGATCGTGTCGAAGGCGAGCGCATCAAGCTGACGAAAGATTCATCCGGCCAGGGAAGCCATAAGGGCCACCATCATTTTATCCCGCTCAGCCTCGTTGCGTCTGTCGACGGCAATACGGTCCGGCTGTCGGCCAATGCCGATGTTGCGGTTGAGTTCGAGGAAGAAGAAGGTGGAGCATCCGCGGGCTGAAAGCCCGCCGCGATACGTACGGCTGCTTACTCGGCCGCCTGGATCGGCTGCGTAGCTTTCTCGCCATCGACGCCGAAACGGCGCACCACATAGTCTTCGACCATGCGCGTGAAGTCGGCGGCGAGCGTTGCGCCTTTCAGCGTCGTCACCTTCTCGCCGTCGATGAAGACGGGAGCCGAAGGAGTTTCGCCGGTGCCCGGCAGCGAGATGCCGATATCGGCATGCTTGCTCTCACCCGGGCCGTTGACGATGCAGCCCATCACCGCGACGTTGAGAGTCTCGACGCCGGGATAGGTCTTCTTCCATTCCGGCATGCGGTTGATGATGTAGCTCTGAATATCGCGCGCCAGTTCCTGGAACGTCGTCGAGGTCGTGCGGCCGCAGCCGGGGCACGCCGCGACAAGCGGCACGAAGGTGCGGAAGCCCATGGTCTGCAGGATTTCCTGCGCGACGGTGACTTCCTTCGTGCGGTCGCCGCCGGGTTCCGGCGTCAGCGAAATGCGGATCGTGTCGCCGACACCCTGCTGCAGGATGACACTGAGCGCCGCGGCCGAGGCGACAATGCCCTTCGAGCCCATACCGGCTTCGGTGAGGCCGACATGCAGCGCGTAATCACAACGGGCGGCGAGGTCGAGATAGGTCGCGACGACGTCCTGCACGTTCGAGATCTTGGTCGAGATGATGATCTTGTCGCGCTTCATGCCGAGTTCTTCGGCGCGGGCGGCGGAGTTGAGCACCGAGCGGATCAGAGCTTCGCGCGTCACCGCGCGCGCATCCATCGGATTCGCGCTCTTGGAGTTCTCGTCCATCATCGCGGTGAGCATCTCGCCGTCGAGCGAGCCCCAATTGCCGCCGATGCGCACGGGCTTGTCGTGCTTCATCGCCATTTCGATGATCTGCGAGAACTGTTTGTCCTTCTTCTCCTTGAAGCCGACATTGCCCGGATTGATCCGGTACTTGGCGAGCGCTTCGGCGCAGGCCGGATGGTCGGCAAGGAGCTTGTGGCCGATATAGTGGAAGTCGCCGACGAGCGGGACGTGGACGCCCATGCGGTCGAGCTTTTCGCGAATGTGCGGAACGGCAGCGGCGGCCTCGTCGCGGTCGACCGTGATGCGGACGATTTCCGAACCGGCGCGCGCAAGCGCTGCGACCTGTTTGACGGTTCCATCCGGATCGGCCGTGTCGGTATTGGTCATGGACTGCACGACGACGGGATTGCCGCCGCCGACGGTCACATTGCCTACCTGCACGCCAACCGATTTACGGCGGCCGTCTCTCAGATTCACGTCCATGAGGTTCTCATTCCATAACCGGGCAGCAGAACGCAAGATTCCGGCCGGGATTTAGTAAAGCCATAGCAGAAGATCACGCCGACGTCGCGCGGCGGCAGGCCGCGCACTCCCCGGCGATCTCGACGAACTGTCCCCGGGCAGCAAACCCCGCCCGGCCGGCGACATCGGCCAGATGCTTTCCGAGCTCATCGCCAGAAGCCTCCGCGGCCGCACCGCACTTTTCACATAAGAGGAAAACTACGACATCAGCATGGCCATGCGCATGGTCGCAGGCGACAAAGGCGTTGCGGGACTCGATCCTATGCGCAAGTCCTTGACCCAAAAGGAAATCCAGCGCCCGGTAGACGGTAATAGGAGCCGGCCTTCGGCCGCCTTCGGCCGAGATATGCTCAATTAGATCATAAGCCCCGAGGGGTTGCGGGCTGGCCGCCAGAAGCTTCAGCACCTCGGCCCGCATGGGGGTCAGGCGCTCGCCCCGCTCGGCGCACAGCCGTTCGGCCCGCTCCAGGGCGGAACCGTGCCCATGGTCGTGGTCGTGCTTATGGTCGTGGGAATGCTGATGGGCCACGGCCGATATGTAACAATATTCACCCGAGTTTCCAGTTAACCGGGCGATTAAGCTCCCGCGCGGCCTTGCCGCGCAGGCGATTAACCCCTGGCAGCAATCGCCGCGCAGCCGGTCAGGGCCGGGGTCTTGGCGGTGATAAGGACGGTCGGAATGGTCGCGACCAGCTGCTCATGGGGCTTTTTCGCCGCGAACTCGGTCCGGAATTTCTGAATGTCCAAGAGATCCAGAACCTTGGGCAGAACGCCGCCGCCGATATAGACGCCGCCGCGCGCCACATAGGTCAGCGCCATATCGCCGGAAAAGCGGGCGAGCGCCGAGAAGAACAGGTCCATCACCTCGCGGGCGCGTTTTTCGCCTTTGCGCGCGGCGTCGGAAATCTCAGCTCCATCGCGGTGCTTCACCTCTTCGCCGTTCAGTTCGGCGATCGCCATGTCGAGCCTCTCAATGCCCTCGCCCGAAACCACCTGCTCGGCCGAGACGCGGCCGAAATTCCTGCGGATGATGGCGAAGACGGCCGCTTCCCGGTCGCCCTGATCGGCAAATTCGATATGGCCGGCCTCGCTCGGCACGACGAGCCATTGGCGTTCTTTGTAGACGAGCCCGGCGACGCCGAGCCCGGTGCCGGGCCCGAGCACGACCTTGGTGGCGTCCGGCCGCGGATGGCCCGGCCCGAGCGGCTTCAACTCATCGAGATAAGGCAGCGCCTCGGCCAGAGCCGCGAAATCGTTGACGACCTCGACGCGGGAGAGATTGCAGGCCTTGGCCAGTTCCTCCGGCTTGAACGACCAGCCGCGCCGGTTGGTCAGATGCACCACCCCGTCTTTGACCGGACCTGCAATGGCGAGCACGGCGCGGTTCGCGTCGTGGCCCACCTCTTTCAGATAGTTCGGAATGGCTTCGTGCAGCCCGGCAAAGCCGTCGTTCGAATAATTCTTGATGTTGAGCGGGGCGAGTTCGCCGGCGCGCACCAGGCCGAAGCGGGAATTTGTGCCGCCGATATCGGCGACGAGAACAAGATCGGGAGGAGCCATGGGAGAAGCCTAACAGCGGGTGATGTGCCGTCCAACGCTTTCAACCGCCAAAGGGATGCGTTAGCGAGGCAGGATGAACGATGAGGATATCCTAACTCGTGTGCTGTTCCGCGACGCGCTGATGCTGGTGCTCGACAAGCCGGCGGGGATCGCCGTCCATGCCGGCGGCGCGGTGCGCGGCCCGACGCTCGACAGCTATTTCGATGCGCTGCGCTATGGCCTGCCCCGCCGTCCCGAACTCGCCCACAGGCTCGACCGCGAAACCTCGGGCTGTCTTGTGCTGGGCCGCCACCGCAAATCGATCGCCGATCTCAATTTAATGTTCCGCGAGGGCAATGTCGGCAAAATCTATCTTGCCGTCGTCGAAGGCGGGCCGGATTCTGGGGAGGGCGAGATCGATCTGCCGATCGGGCCGAAGGACAAAGAGCGCGGCTGGCACCAGAAGGTCGATCTCGAAAAAGGCCTCCCGGCGCGCACGGGCTACAAAGTGCTCGGCCGTGCCGATGGAAAGTCGCTTGTTGAATTGAACCTCCACACCGGCCGCACGCATCAGCTTCGCGTCCATATGGCGGCGCTCGGCTGCCCGATCCTCGGCGACCGGATCTACGGGAACGAAGGAGGCGCGCTGCATCTTCATTCCTGGCGCGTCAGTGTTCCGCTCTATCCAAAGAAAGACCCGATCCGGGTCGAAGCGCCGCTGCCGGCTCATTTTGTAAGCACCTTGAACGAGTTGAAAATTCCGGTGGGCGGAATCGAGGTTTCGCGCGTTTAGAAGCGTCCTTCCTGCGCGCGGAAAGCTTGATGTCGGTTCTTGTTCTTCTCAACGCCAAAGCCGGCGCCCTCAATACGGGCGCCGTCACCGATGCGATTGAAGTGGTCGAGGCGGCGTTTCGCGATGCCGGGCGCACAGCGAGCGTCGAACTCGTCGAACCGGAAGATATGGATGCGCGGCTTGAGCAGGCGGCCCGCTCCACCTGCAATATCGTCATTGTCGGCGGCGGCGATGGCACATTCAGCCACGCACTCGCCAAACTGTCGGGTAGCGGCAAAGTGCTTGGCCTTCTGCCGCTCGGTACGATGAATTTGATGGGCCGCGACCTTTATCCGGCGATCGGCGATCTTGCCGCGAACGCTGCGGCGCTGGCGAAGGGCGAGATCCGCAAACTCGATCTGGCCCGTATCAACGGGCGGCCGTTTCACACGCTCTGCGGCCTCGGCTATTTCGCCCGCGTGGCGCGCGAGCGTGAACAGACGCGCTTCAATTTTCCCGGTGGGCGCGTCGTCAGCGTTCTCGTCTCGGTCTGGCGCTCGGTGACGAAAGCCGGGCGCACGCGCCTCGATATTCTGGCCGACGACCGCCGTATCCGAACGCGCGCCTATGCAACGCTCGTTACCGCCAACCGCATCGGTGAAGACTGGCGCCGCGCGCAGCTCGACGAAGGCCTGCTCGAGCTTCACCTAATGCGCGCATCGCACTTCTCCGGCCGCGCCAAAGCGGGGCTCGAGTTGTTGTCCGGGCGCTGGCGCGAGGGCGACACGATTGAAAATATCTCGGCGCGGCGCGTCGAAATCCGCAGCGAGCGGCCGCGCATGTGGATCGCCGTCGATGGAGAGCTCAGGCGCGAAGACACGCCTTTGGTGTTCGAGATCGAGCGGCAGGCGGTGCCGATGCTGCTGCCGCGGCGTTCAGATGAAACTCAAACGTAACTACGATCCGAACTCGACGCGTCCGGGCGAGGCTTGCGTTTCGCTCTTCATCGGCATTTCGATCAGAACAACATCGTCGCTCGGCGTGGTCAGCGTTGCGCTGATCTGGGTGCGATAGGCCGAGACGAGGCGCGCCGCAAGCCCGGTCGACGGCACGGTATCGGCGATCTTCTCGCTCGATACCTCGATGTGAACGATGGAGGGCTCAGGCCGCACGATCTTCACCGCGATCGGCGAATTCTCGGAATCGACGCGTTCCATCGAGGCCGACAGGATTTCAGAAACAAGAAGGCCGAGCGGCACCGCCTGATCGAGATCGAGCCAGACCGCCTCATCCCCCGCCTCGATGCGTATGGCCGGCGCGGCAACGCCGAAGCTCTGGCGAAGCTGGCCGGAAATATCGCGCAGGAGTTCCGATGTCGAGACAAGACCGATCTCGCCGGTCGCATAGGATGCCTTATAGGCCGCGGCCATGGCCAGCACGCGGTCTTCCGGCACGCGCAGCAGAGTGCGCAAACGCTGCGGCAGTTCGCGCCGTTGCAGCGCAAGCAGGCTGGCGATCATCTGAAAATTGTTTTTCACGCGATGATGCAGTTCGCGCAGAAGACCGTTTTTACCGTCGAGCGCTTCTTCGGCGGCGACGGAACGGTCGCGAATACGTTCGGCCATATGGTTGATGGCGGTGCCGAGTTCGGCGAGCTCCAGCGGCGCCTTTTCGAGGCCGGCGATGCGCGGTGAGTAATCGCCGCGGCCATAGGAGCCGGCGACCTGGCGAAAGCGTGTGATCCAGCGCAGGACAAGATGATCGACGCCGCTGAACACCGCGAAGATGCCGAGCAGCAGCATCAAAAGTGGCGCCGCAATGGCCGCCGAGAAACGCATCCAGTCCGTCGCCGTAATGACGCTGAGAGGCGTTGCCAGGACAACGCTCGACAGCGTGCCGCGGACCGGCGCGACGGCATAGTGAAAATCGGCGCCTTCACGCGTCAGGAAATTGATGCCCATCGCGCCTTCATCGCGTCCGCCGACGGGCAGCGGCTCGGAGGGCCGCCAGTCCTGTTTGCCCTTGATGAACTCAGAGACAACGACGCCATTGCCGCGGATGAGCGCCAGCGCACCGATTTCGGATTCATCGGGCTCGGTCGGCAGAAAGATATTGTCGAAGATGTTGCGGCGCAGGAGCAGCGCAATCGCCCGCCGCTCGCCGCTCGGTGCGTTGAAGGCGCGCGCCAGAGGCACGGTCTCGTCACCGACGGGAATGGTTTCCGGCAAGAACACCGCATCGCCCACATCCTCGGTGTTGCGGATGGCGCGCGTGAACGAGGATTGGCTCTCTTCGGAGATTTTCGTTTCGCCGGCGGAGCAAATGATTTTGCCGTCGGTTCCGGCGACCAGAATGCCGGTATATTCGTCGCGCTGGCTGAGCGCCCGTTCGAGCTGGGCGCGGCAGTCGCGGCTGCCGGAGGCGACGGCGAGATTGGCGGCCAGCGTGTCCGCGACGCCCTCAGCGATGCCGAGCGTTAGCCCCGCGCGCGTGGCGATGAGTTCAGCGCGCTGAATAATGCTGTGCTCGCGCTGCTCCGTTTCGGCGTCGCGGCCGATGACGGTGGCCCCAATCGCGAGAGCCGCGGCGGGCAGATTTGCCAGCACAAGCAGAAGCGCAAGGCGGCTCCTTAGACTGCTCGGCACATTTCCTCTTTCAGCCGCCGGATCAGCTCGAGGATCCGCCGGGAGTCGTTATCATCGCCGCCTGAAGATCTGGATCGGGACCGAATTCGGATGAGGTTTGTACCGACAGGGAACGCGTCAGCGCGCTACGGGCGCGGTTGACGCGGCTCTTGATGGTGCCGACCGCGACCTCGCAGATCTCGGCTGCTTCTTCGTAAGAGAAGCCAGACGCGCCGACGAGAATCAAGGCCTCGCGCTGGTCCGGGGGAAGTTTCGACAGGGCTTCGCGAAAGTCCTGCAGGTCCATATGGCCGCTCTGCGACGGGTGGACGACGAGCCGGGCCGAAAACATGCCGTCGGCGTCCTGGACTTCGCGGCGGCGTTTGCGGTGCTCGGAATAGTAGACATTGCGCAGGATGGTGAACATCCAGGCGCGCATATTCGTGCCTTCGGTGAACGAACCGAGATTGGACCACGCTTTAACGAGCGCCTCCTGAACGAGGTCGTCGGCCTTGTCCATCTGTCCGCACAGGGAGACGGCAAAGGCGCGCAAGCTCGGAATCTGGGCGAGCAGTTCGTCGCGTACCGACGCGCTCGCTTCCGGCTTCGCCCGTTTGACGGGTGGGGTTGCGGTCATTTTTTACCGCCTTTGGCCCCGGCGTCGCCGCCCTCTTTCGCCTCAAGCTGGGAGAGGAGGTCCCGAAATCGATCCGGCACATCCTGGCTGAGGATATCGTCGTAGGACGCCTTCAGATGGCGCCCAATATGAGCCTGCAGTTCGGAATCGATCTCCGGACCCTGGTCGATCTGACTTTGGTCTGTCACCGATGGGTCCTTAACTGTACTCGGCTTATCCGGCCGTTTTTGCATGACACCTTGCCCCTTCGCACCCTCAACACATATCGAATGGGCGCGAGCCATCCCGTCAAAACGCCGAAATTTGAAACTTGTTCCGGCAGCCTTGGAAACTTTTTGGCTCGCGCTGCGTTTGTGGGCTTGATACCGTCGCGGCCACGCGACGAACAGGGGGTTAATTCCTATATGCAGATCGCGCCGATTATTGCCGCTCAGCTTCCCTTTCTACGTCGTTATGCCCGCGCCCTGACCGGCAGCCAGCTCTCCGGCGATGCCTATGTGGCAGCCGCCCTGGAGACTTTGGTCGCCGACCCGTCGCTGTTTCCGACCGATATCGAGCCGCGCGTTGCGGTCTATGAGGTCTTCACGCGCATCTGGTCGTCGGTCCGGGTCAATATGGAGAGCGCCGATCCCGGCGGTCTTTCCGGCAACCGGACCCTCGAGGCGCTTGCGCCCCGCTCACGCCAGGTCTTCCTCCTCGTGTCCGTCGAGGGCTTTTCGACCTCCGACACCGCGCGCATTCTCGGCATTTCCGAGGATGAGGTGACGCAGGCGATCGACGAGACGGGCCGCGAACTTGCCGGCCTTGTCGCCACCGATGTTCTCATCATCGAGGACGAGCCGATCATCGCCATGGATCTCGAAGCTTTGGTCGAAAGCCTCGGCCATCGCGTCGCGGGTGTCGCGCGCACGCAGAAGGAAGCCGTTGCGCTCGCCAGCAAAAGCCAGCCGGGACTCGTTCTGGCCGATATCCAGCTCGCCGACGGCTCGTCGGGTCTCGATGCGGTGAACGATATCCTCAACGAGTTCGAAGTGCCGGTGATCTTCATCACCGCCTATCCGGAACGTCTGCTCACGGGCGAACGCCCCGAGCCGGTGTTCCTGATCTCGAAGCCGTTCCAGACGCAGACCGTGAAAGCGATCGTCAGCCAGGCGCTGTTCTTCGGCACGCGCGCCCATAAGCGCCCGGCCCGCGCCACGGCCTGATTTCCTTTTTCTCACGCACACACAAAAACGCCGGGCGATGAGCCCGGCGTTTTCTTTAGAGACGTGCCGTTGTTACGGAGCAGCCGGAGCGGGGGTCGCAGCCGAAGCGCCCGATTTCAGCGAAACCTTCGGCTCGGCGGGCGTGCCGGAGATTTCGAGATCCGAGAAGGCGACTTCCTGAACCTTGTTGCCAAGGCCAAGCGATCCCTTGTCGATCAATGCGGCTGCGGCCTTATCGCCTTCGAAGCGGATGTCGGAGATCGAGGCCTTGTCCTCGTCCGCGCCGACCTTTGCGCCGACGAGATAGGAGACGGGCCACAATTCCGAACCGCTCGGAGCGGCGGCGGTTTCAGCCGGGGCGGGCGCCGTCGCGTTCGGCGCCGCTGCATCGCTCGTCGAGGCGCGACCGGTCTCAGCTTCCGGATAGGTGTATTCCGGGACGCCTTCCAGCGCAGCGGTGTTCAGCTCGGCGATCTTGGCCTTGCCGTCGACGAGTTCCGGCAGAGCCGAGACTTCGTACTGACGATAAGTCTTGCCGATGCCGACAATACCGCCATGCGAGATCACGAGAGATTTCAGCTGGCCGCTCGAGTCGAGCAGAAGGTCGGCGACGCTGCCGACCGATTCATCGTTCTCGCCGATGACTTCGGCACCCTTGATGTTCGAAAACAGATTGGGATCGGCCTTGACCGACGGATCCACAACAGCCCCGCTGCCCGGTGCGGCAGGCGCTTCGGCGGCCGGCGGCATGGCCGGATCGGCCGGAGCAGGCGAAGTCTGTGCGGCGGCGATGCCGACAAATGCCGTCAGCGCGGCGCCCGACAGAAGAAGACGTTTGAGCATAAGTCCCTCCAAGAGATGGTTTTCGGGCAGGCCAGCGGGTTGGCGTGAAAAGCCTGCCTTCTGTGAGACCAACGCACGTCACAGGGGATGGTTCGCCGGAAAATGTTCGCTGTGCTGTCATAGTCGGACCCTCCCGCACAAAGGAATCGTATGCTCGGATTGACGCTGCGGAATGCGGGACTTAAAGCCGGATGCGTCCGCGCGGGGAACATATGACAAACGTTCTAGCCATCGTTTTGCCGGTCTTCGGCCTGATCGCGATCGGATTTGCGGCCGCGAAATTAAAGCTGATCACCGAGCGCGCAGGCGATGGTCTTGCCGATTATGTGTTTGCGCTGGCGGTGCCGGCGCTGATTTTCCGCACGCTGTCGGAAAGCAAAGTGCCGCTCACCGATAGTCCCTGGGGTTATTGGGTCAGCTATTTCGCGGCGGCCGCGGTTGCCTGGGGCATCGGTATGATCTTCGCGCGGCGCGTCTTCTCGCGCGATGCGCGGGAGTCCGTCATTCACGGCTTCTGCTCGGCGCAGTCGAACACGGTCTTTCTCGGCATTCCGCTCATCCTGCAGGCTTATGGCGATGCTGGCGCCGTGCCGCTCTTTCTTCTGCTGGCCGTGCATCTGCCGCTGATGATGGGCGCGGCCAGTATCATGATCGAAAGCGCGGATGCGGGAGATGCCGGTTTCCGTTTCGGGCCGTTCATCAAGACGCTCGCAACGCATCCCATTCTTCTTGCGCTGTTTGCCGGCGTTCTGGCGCAGATCGTCGGCGTGCGGGCGCCTGAATCGCTCAAGCCCATTCTCGACGGGCTGTCGGCCTCCGCCTCGCCGGTCGCGCTGGTGGCGATGGGGCTTGCGTTGTCGCGCTACGGTTTCAGCGCCGATCCGAAAGCCGCAACCGTCTCAGCGGTGCTGAAGCTCATGCTTCATCCGCTGCTCGTCTTCGTCTTTGCACATTTTGTGTTTGCGCTCGATCCGGTTTTTACCGGCGTCGGCGTTCTGTTCGCCGCCCTGCCCTCCGGCATCAACGGCTATCTCCTTGCTGTGCGCTACCGCACGGGCGAGCGTTTCGCGTCGAGCGCCATTGCGGTATCGACCGCGCTTTCCGTTGTGACAGTCGCGGTCTGGCTCGTTATCCTCGGCGTGTAAGGTTTCAGATTCCGATCAGCTTTCGGATATCGGCGGGCGCCTTGCCGTTCGAGCGCAGGGTTCTCAAACTTTCCGCGCCCTCGCTCTTCGACAGTTTCTTGCCGGCCTTGTCGAGAATGAGCCGGTGATGGCGATAGACCGGCGCTCTCAGGTCGAGCAGCGTCTGCAGCACGCGGTGCACGCTCGTTGCGTGGTAGAGATCCTTGCCGCGCACGACATGCGAAACGTTCTGCGCGTCGTCGTCGATGACGACGGCCAGATGATAGCTCGTACGCACATCGCGGCGTGCGAGGACGACATCGCCCCAGGCGGTAGGGTCGGCCTCGATCTCCTTCGCTTTGCCGTCCGGTCCGATCTCCGTCCAGGTCAGCGGGCGGCCGATCTCCGCCAGCGCTTTCTGCATATTCAGGCGCAGCACATAAGGATCGCCGTTGCGGATGTGGCGGGCCCGGTCTCCGGCCGACAATTCGCGGCAGGTGCCGGGATAGATCGGTGCGCCGTCCGGATCGACGGCGGCTCCCTTGGGTAGCGCTGCCTTCACCGCGCCGCGGCTGCAGAAGCAGGGAAAGAGCAGCCCGCGCCGGTTCAACTCGTCCAGCGCCTTTTCATGTGTGCCGAGATGTTCGGACTGGCGCCGGACGGGCTTTTCCCAATCGAGGCCGAGCCAGGCGAGATCGTCGAGAATCTGTGCCTCAAAGCTCGGCAGGGAGCGGCCGGGGTCGATATCCTCGATGCGCACCAGAAAGCGCCCGTCGGCCTCGCGTGCGAGATCGCGGTTCAGGAGCGCCGACAAAGCATGGCCGAGATGGAGCTGGCCATTAGGGCTGGGCGCGAAACGGAACACGGGTCTGGACATCTTGCTCTCAAGTCTCGGTCATGCTGCCTGAACGCCAGATGAAGGCGAAAACCAAAAAATTGAAGAGGCTTCCACCGGCTATTAAGAGTCCGCGGGGCCTGGAGGCGCATCTCGACGCACTCTGCGCCATCGCCCCGGAATTTAAGGGCATCAGGGTCGCGACGGGGGTGTTCTCGCTGCGCTGGCTGCAGCCCGGCTATGCCGGCCTTGTCTGGGTGGTCATGGGCCAGCAGATCTCGGTCGCTGCCGCCAAGGCGATCATGGCGCGGCTCGAGGCCCTGCTCGGCACGGTCACGCCGCAGGCCGTGCTCAAGGTCTCGGACGAGGATCTTCGCGCCGCCGGGCTGTCGCGCCAGAAGATCGCGACGCTGCGCGAATCGGCCATGGCGGTGAAAAAGGGGCTCGATCTCGAGGCGCTAAAGGGCGTGGAAGCCGAGGAGGCGGTCGCCACGCTCTGCGCCGTCAAAGGCATCGGGCGCTGGACGGCCGAGGTCTATCTTCTTTTTGCGCTCGGCCATCCCGATATATTCCCCGCCGGCGATCTTGCTCTGCAGGAAAGCGCCCGGCTCGCCTTCGATCTCGATGCCCGGCCGAAGGAAAAGGAGCTTTTGTCGCGTGCGGAGGCCTGGCGGCCCCATCGCGCGGCAGCGGCCCGTTTGCTATGGGCATATTACCGTGTCGCGCGCTCCGGCCGTGACGCAACTCCGGTGTAACGTCATGCGAATTCTCTTTGCGTTTCTGGTGGTTCTGGGCACCGCCCTGCCCGTCATCAATCCCGCCTTTGCAAATGACGATCCGGAGCTTCTGTTCAAGAAGTCGACGGTGTTCCGCCTCCTCTCGCCCGACGCCAAGCTCGCGGTCTATGCGATCGACGATCCGCTGGTCGACGGCGTCGCTTGCCATTTCACGCTGCCGGAAATCGGCGGCTGGAAGGGCTGGGCGGGTTTTGCCGAAGAGCGTTCGGAGACCTCGATCTCCTGCCGCCAGATCGGGCCCGTCAGCTTCAAGGGCAAGTTCGAGCAGGGCGACGAGGCCTTCCGCGAGCGGCGTTCGCTGTTCTTCAAGAAGGTGCAGATCGTCCGCGGCTGCGACGCCAAGCGCAATACGCTCGTCTATCTCATCTATTCCGACCGCGTGATCGAAGGCTCGCCGCAGAATTCGACCTCGTCCGTGCCGATCATGCCCTGGGGCGATGCGTCCGCCCCGCGCTGCGAAGAATTCCTGGAGAAGTAATAATGGCCCCCAATAACGGTCTGGATGGACCCCGCCTCCCCGCCGCCTCCGGCAAAGCCAAATCGCTCGTCATCTTCCTGCACGGATATGGCGCCGACGGCCACGATCTGATCGGCCTCGGAAATGAATGGCAGCGGGCTTTGCCCGACACCGAATTCGTCTCGCCGCATGCGCCCGAACCGCTCCCGCAGAGCCCGTCCGGCCGTCAGTGGTGGGATCTGAACGTCCGCTCCGACGCCGAGCGCTGGGCGGGGCTGAACCGCTCCGGCCCCGGCCTCGATGCCTTCATCACGGCAGAGCTGGAGCGGACCGGCCTTCCGGCCGGAAAGCTTGCGCTGGTCGGCTTTTCGCAAGGCACGATGATGGCCCTGCATGTCGGCCTCCGCCGACCGCAAGCCCTTGCCGGGATTATCGGATATTCCGGCATTCTGGCCGGGGCCGAGCATCTGAAGGGCGAGATCAAAAGCCGCCCTCCCGTTTTCCTGGCCCATGGGACCATGGATCAGGTCATCCCGGTCGATGCGCTGGTGTCGAGTGTCGAGGCCTTGGCCGAAAATGAGGTCCCGCGGTCCTGGCATGTTGCCCATGGCATGGCCCATGGGATCGACCGGACGGGCCTGTCGCTCGGAGCCGAATTCCTGCAGAAACGCCTCAGCTAGAAAAATCACTGGGGGCACCCACAAAATGTTGATGCTTCACAAGCGTGACACATGAAAATATACAGTGTGTCCCAGTGATGGGTCTGGGCGCCGGGTCAGGGACGGTGCCGGTTCTGCCGGAGCGTTTTTGTGAACGTTCATGTTTCCCCTGATGCCTGCCCCGCGCTGGTTCTGAACGCGGATTACCGGCCGCTGTCCTATTACCCGCTGTCGCTGTGGTGCTGGCAGGACGCGATCAAGGCGATCTTCCTCGATCGCGTGAACGTGCTCTCGACCTATGAGAAGACCGTGCATTCGCCGAGCTTCGAAATGAAGCTGCCTTCGGTCGTCTGCCTCAAAAGCTATATCAAGCCGGCGCGCAATCCCGCTTTCACGCGGTTCAACGTTTTCCTGCGCGACCGTTTCACCTGCCAGTATTGCGGCTCGCGCGACGATCTCACTTTCGATCATCTCATCCCGCGCTCGAAAGGCGGCATGACGACCTGGGACAATGTCGTTACCGCCTGCTCGCCCTGCAATCTGCAGAAGGGCGGAATGCTGGCGCATCATTGCGGCATGCAGCCGGCGCAGCATCCGTTCCAGCCGTCCATACAGGACCTGCATCAGAACGGGCGCATGTTCCCGCCCAACTATCTGCACGATAGCTGGCTCGACTTTCTCTACTGGGATACCGAGCTCGAACCGTAAGAGCGGTTACGCCTTCTTGCGCGCGCCGATCAGCGAGATCGCCGCAAGCCCCGCGCAGATCACCATGCTCCAGCCGGCGAAGCTGAAGCCAAGAAAACGCCAGCTCGCCTGATCGCACGGCACGATGCGTTGCGTCTGCAAATCCTGAATGAGATTGCCGCCGCCGAGCGTGGCGGCACCCTCGCCGCAGCTTGCGGGTCCCGCCCAGAACTTCCATTCAATACCGGCGTGATAAAGGCCGAACGCTGCGTTCGCCGCGAAGATCAGCGCGATCAGAAGAAGAAGCTTGCGGCAATTGGTGACCGCGGCGACGAGCGCCAGCGGAATGCCGATATAGTAGGCCCAGCGCTGCAACAGGCACAGATGGCAGGGCGCATAGCCGAGCGCATACTGAAAATAGAGCGCCGCACCGAGCGCAGCAGTCGCACCGAGCGCGACGAGCAAAGCTGCGGAGCGAGTCTGAAGCGGCATCATCAGGCGAGATACTTCACGGCGACAAAGCCCGCGACAAGAATCACAAGGAACAGGACCATCACAAGTTCGAGACGCTTTTCGATGAAGGCGCGGATCGGCTCGCCATAAGCCTTGAGCAAGCCCGCGATCAGGAAGAAGCGTGCGCCGCGCGTGATCAGCGACAGAAGCACGAACCAGAAAAAGTCATAGCCGAACACGCCCGAGGTGATGGTGACGAGCTTGTAGGGAATGGGCGTCAGGCCCTTCACGAGAATGACCCAGTCGCCATACTGCTGATACCAGGCGCGCGCCTCTTCAAACCGGTCGCCATAGCCGTAGAGTCCGAGCAGCCACTGGCCGAGGCTCTCATAAAGAAATGCGCCGATCGCATAGCCGAGAATGCCGCCGAGCACCGAGGTGATCGTGCACCAGGCGGCGATCTGAAACGCCTTGTCGCGATTGGCAAGGACGATCGGGACGAGGACGACGTCCGGCGGAATAGGAAAGAACGAGCTTTCGGCGAAGGAAATGGCGCCCATGGCCGGGATGGCATGGCGTCCTTCGGCAAAGCGCATGGTCCAATTGTAGAGCGGGCGAAGCATTCGGGGCGTCCGGTGAGGGCGCCGGTCTAGCCGCTATCTCATGCTCCGTCCATGTGGCCTTCGGTCAGCCGAGCGCGACCTTGGCGACCTTGTCCTTGTATTCCTTCTTCGGATCGGCCCCGAGCAGCATTTTCACGCCGGCGAACAGGCTGTTCTCGTTCAGCCAGATTTCGGCATGTTCGGGCGAAAAGCGAAGAAGTTGAAGATTGGGGTCTGTTTTGCCGCCCTTGAACCAGGCGGCGACATAGGGGTTCCACAGTCGCTCGATGGTCAGCGCGTCGTCGTCGGGCTTCAGCTCACCATGCACGCAGGCGAAGAGATCGTGATCCTTCGACGAGTAATGCAGGACGGCACGGCCGCCGCGGCCCATGGATTTGACGAGGCCGTTGTCTTTGGCGGTGAAAAACCAGATAGGCGATGAATCGCCGAGATCATCGTCCAGCTGCGCCGTCATCGGCTGGGCATGCCCGTCTTCCTTGCCGACAAGGCCGAGCATGACGGTCATGTCGGATTTCAGGTGTTTCCAGAATTTGGCTTCGAGTTCGGCTTCCTTGGCCATGGCGCGCCTCCGTTTCTGAACGAACGGACACCGGACCCGGGCGTTCCCGGGGTTCGGCAGAAAAAGGCTCAGCGCCAGCGCCTCGCCCGGGACGTATAGAGCGTTTGGCCGTCTTTCTCCTCGAAGCGGGCGATGACCGTCACATAGTCGCCGGAGGCTTCAACCGGCATATGGGTAAAAACGGCAAGCTCGGGCGGAATGGTCTGAAGGACCGGCGCCTCGCCCAGCCAGGCGGGCAGGTGTTGGAGCCAGGCTTCGAAGACCTCCGTCCGCCCGGCATCGAACAGGCGGGCAATCACCATTTCGCGCGCATCGTCACGCATCGTTTTGCCTCCTGTTTTCACTGTATGTACATGCCTTGTGGCGCGGCGATGAAGAGGTGCGGTTCGGCCCCGGAACGCCCGCCGGAGACACCCCTCCCGGTGCGAATTTTCGAGGTCGAGAAGGGCCTGTTACGAGCCGAAAACGCCGCCCGGCGGCCGGACGAGCCCGGCATGCCGGAGGGGCGTAAGCACCCGAGACAGGATACCCACAGGGGGTGTCAAAGTTTCGACGTTAACGAAAAAGATCATATATTTCCGTTGGATAGCAGGGTGTCATTAGCAATATGAGGGTTCCTCACATTTGCTGTATGTGATAATTCCTCATATTGTCACTGTCAATCGGGCTGGTTTTGTCATGTCCATCACCCACGAACTTCCTCCGCGCACCCAGCTTGGGATGCGCCGCGTACCGAGCCAGAAACGGGCTCAGGAACGCGTCGAGCGCATTCTGTCGATTGCGACCGATCTGATCGCCGATCGCGGCATCGACGGCGTCACGATGAGCGATGTTGCGGAGCAGTCGGGCGTGTCCATCGGCTCGCTCTACCAGTACTTCCCCGACAAGCTGGCCATCGTCTCGAGCCTTGCCGAGCGCTACAACGCCGAAGGCCAGGCCTGCGTTGCCGCCGAACTTGCCAATGTACGTACATCATCGGATCTTCGTCCGGCGCTGATGCGCATCGTCGACGGCTATTACGACATGTATCTGATCCTGCCGGCCATGCGCGCCATCTGGCAGGCGACGCAGGCCGATCCTGCACTCCAGGCCATCGATGCCGAGGACTGCGATGCGCACGGCAAAATGCTGGCCGAGACGCTGTCGCGGCTTGACCCGGACGGAAACCCCATCCGCCAGAATCTTCTTGCCGCGCTTCTGATGCAGCTTGTCGCCGCTGCGGTGCGCCACGCCATTTCGCTGGAGCCGGGCGAGGGGCAGGCCTCGATCACGCTGTTCAAGGACATGCTGCCCAAGGACATCCTTCGCCTCCGGCTCGCGTGAGCGAGCAACAAAGGCTTTTCCTCGCGTGACGGACGAGAAGCACGCTTTGCGCCGCACGGTTCTTGCGGTCGGCACAATCAATCTTTCCTATTTCGGCGTCGAATTTGCGGTCGCGCTGACCATCGGCTCGGTCGCGCTCTTTGCCGACAGCGTCGATTTTCTTGAAGATGCGTCGGTCAATTTCCTGATCGTGGTTGCGCTGGGCTGGACGGCAAGGAACCGCGCGCGGCTTGGAATGGCGCTTGCCGCCATTCTCCTTGTTCCCGGCATCGCCACGCTCTGGACGGCCTGGGAGAAGTTCAACCTGCCGGTCGCGCCCGATCCCGTGCCGCTGACGCTGGCGGGCCTTGGCGCACTTGCCGTCAATGTTTTCTGCGCCTTTCTTCTCGCGCGCTACCGCCATCACAGCGGCAGTTTGACGAAAGCGGCGTTCCTTTCGGCGCGTAACGACGCTTTGGCCAATATCGCCATTATCGGCGCCGGGCTCGTTACGGCCTTTTTCTGGCTCTCCGCCTGGCCCGATCTCATCGTCGGGCTTGCCATCGCGGTGATGAATCTCGATGCGGCGGCCGATGTCTTCCAGGCGGCCCGCAAGGAGCACGCCGAGGCTTAAATGAAGCCCCGGCTTGAGATGAAGCTCGGACCCCGCTAGAGAGATCGCCCTGCCGGGCTCGCGGGTGTGGCGGAATTGGTAGACGCAGGGGACTCAAAATCCCCCGTTCGCAAGAATATGTCGGTTCGAGTCCGACCACCCGCACCAGAGGCCTGAAAGCTCACTCCTTGCTGAGCTTGTCGCGCAATTTCTGCTCATGCGCGGCGATTTCCGGCGTCACAGCCTCGCCGAAATCCGCGATCTCATAGAACGGGCGGATTTCGAGTTCGCTCGGACCCGGCATCGGGTTGGGGCAACGTTTGGCCCAGGACACGGCCTCGTCCATGTCCTTCACATTCCAGATCCAGTAACCGGCAACGAGTTCGTTCGGGTTGGGGAAGGGGCCGTCGATCACTTTGCGGTCAGGCCCGCTGAATGCGATTCGCTTGGCATGGCTCGTCGGCTTCAATCCGTCGCCGTCCACCATGATGCCGGCATTGACCAGCTCTTCGTTGAACTTGCCCATGGCCTCGAACATCGCCGTCATCTCTTCCGTCGGCGGCGGGCCGGTTTCGCTGTCTTCCGTGGCCTTTACAAAAACCATCACACGCATGGTTTATCTCCCTTGAGTTTCGTCCTTCGTCCGGACGTCAGGCGGCTTGCGCGGCCTCGCGTTCGCGGCCCGAAAGATCGTGCGGGCCGCGCAGGGCCGTGGCGGCAAAGATGGCAATGCCGATCGCGATCACGGTGCTGACCGAGCATGTCACCGCGAGAGCATGGGTGAAGGATTGGCTGGCGAGTGCGAGCAATTCCGTGCTCTGCGGCTCGGGTAAAGCCGGCGCGATTTCAAAAGCGCCGCCCAGCGTTTCGCGCAGCCTTTCCTCCGCGCCCGCCGGAAGTCCCTGCGGCAGCGGGTCGAGAAGGGTGCGATAGACGGCGATGAAGATCGTGCCGAGAACAGCGATGCCTGTCGCACCGCCGAATTCGAAACTCGTTTCCGACACGCCCGAGGCCTGGCCGGCACGTTCGGGCGGCACGGCCGTCATGACGATGTCGGTTGTCAGTGTCGCAATCGGCGCAAAGCCGGTCGAGAACAGGATGAGGCCCGCAAGCACCGACCAGGCGCCGCCGTAGTCGATCGATGTCATGACAAGGAAACCCAAGCCCGTCAGCGCAAAGCCGATCGAGATGATCGTCGAGGGGCGGAATCTGTGAACGATGGCCGGTGTGACGAGCGAGCCGACGGCGAAGATCGCACCGGAGGGAGCGAGCCACAGGCCGGCTTCGAGAGGGCCCATTCCGGCAGCGAGCTGCAGATATTGCGCGACGAAGAAAAAGCCGCCGAACAGAACGAAAATGCCGGCCATGTTGACGACGAGCGAGGAGCGCACCGCCGGCACTTCGAACAGCGACACGTCGATCAGGGGTTCCGCGAGGCGCCTCTGGCGGCGCACGAACAGGATCGCGACGACGATGCCGAGCGCGAGGCTTGCCGCGGCAAGAAGATCGAAGCCGACGGCCGCGATATGCTTCAGCGCAAAGATAATGCCGAGCACGCCGGTGACCGATTGCGCGGCCGAGAGGATGTCGAGCTTGCCGGCATCCGGGTCCTTGTATTCCGGCAGAAGGATCGGGCCGACCGCGAGCAGCAGCAGCATGATCGGCACATTGATGATGAAGACCGCGCCCCACCAGAAATGTTCGAGCACGGCGCCGCCGACGAGCGGACCAATCGCGCCGCCCGCGGAGAAAGCCGCGATCCACACGCCGATCGCAAATGTGCGCTGGCGATCGTCGAGGAACATATTGCGGATGAGGGAAAGCGTCGATGGAGACAGGCTCGCCGCAGAAATGCCCTGCAAGGCGCGCGCGACGATCAGTGTTTCCGCCGTAGGAGCGAAGGCTGCGAGCAGCGAAAACAGACCGAAACAGAACGCGCCGATCAGCAGCATTTTGCGGCGCCCGATGCGGTCTCCGAGCGTGCCCATGGTGATCAGCGATCCGGCGACGAAGAAGCCGTAAATGTCCATGATCCAGAGCGTCTGCGTGATCGATGGCTGTAGATCCTCCGACAGCTGCGGAACCGCAAGGTTCAGAACCGTCAGATCCATGGAGTAGATGAGGCAGGGCAACGCAAGGACGGCAAGGCCGATCCACTCGCGCGCAGTCGCCTTCTGCGGGACAGTCGTTGCGGCTTCCTGCATTTTTCTATCCGAATCTCTTTTGTCTTTACATCAGGCCGGTCTGGCCTCGAGCGTGCGCTCGAGCTTGCCGAAGGCCTGCGTCCAGCCATATTCGTGGCCGGCGCGCGCCGCCTCATCCGCAAACTGCTCGTGAAGCAGGGTCAGGATGGTGATATCGCCATCGGCTTTCAAAGTCACCGTCACGCGCGATTCCCGCTCGGGCATGGTGATCCACGCCCAGGTAAATTCGAGCCGCGCATCCGGTTCGACAACAATATAGGTGCCCGACACATCGTGAATTTCGCCATCCGTCGCTTTCATGCGCACGCGGAAGCAGCCGCCGACACGCACATCGGCTTCGGCGTGAAACACCGTGCAGTGATCGGGACCGAACCAGTGCATCAGCATTTCCGGGTCCGTCCACGCCTGATAGACGAGCGAAACCGGCGCTGAGAGGCGCTTTTTGATCGTCAGGCTGGGCTTTGCGGTCATTTTCCCTTTTCCGCTTTTTTTCGCTCAAGGAATTTGGCGAGCCGCTCCAGGCTCTGCTCCCAGAACCTCTGATAGTGAATAAGCCATTTCATGGCGTCCTCCATCGGGGCGGCATTGATCCGGCACGACACCGTGCGCCCGCTTTTGTGCCGCTCGATCAGTCCCGCATCGGCGAGAACGTCGAGATGTTTCATCACGGCCGGCAGAGACATCGGCAGCGGACGCGCAAGATCCGAGACCGACATGTCCTCGCCGTTTTCGAGACGCGCGAGAAGGGCGCGCCGCGTCGGATCGGCGAGAGCGGAGAAGGTGCGGTCGAGCGCCGCGTCGTGAAACTTAACCATCAGGTTAAGTATCTAGGAGAGAACAGAAGGAAAGTCAAACCCGCAAATTTGTGCGGCTTTTTCAGAGCATTTCGGGCTTGAAGCGCTTTGCGTAATTCACGCTCTTGCCGCCGGTGAGGAAAATCCCGTCGCCCGTATAGTGCAGCATGTTCGGCACGCGCGGCGTCTCATAGGCATGCGCCTTGACGACCTCAAAGATGAAAAGGCTGTAATTACTGATCTGCGAACCATCGACGAGCTTGCACTCGAAATTGGCATGGCATTCGGCAATCATCGGCGCGCGCACCATGCTCGCGGTCTCGGCCGTCAGCTTGAATTTCTCGAACTTGTCGATCTCGCCGCCGGTCGTATTGCCGATGCCGACGATCTTCGCGGCCATATCGGCGGTCGGAATATTGATGACGCATTGGTGGCTTTTCTTGATCAGCTCGAAGCTGTGGTTCTGATCCCAAATGTAAAGGCCGACCAGCGACGGCTCGAAGCCCATCACCATATGCCAGCCGAGCGTCATGATATTGCGTTCGCCGTCATGCGCGGACGAGACGAGGACGATCGGACCGGGCTCCAGAAAGCGCCGCACCTCATCGACCGGAAAATCCGATTTTGTCCGGGTCGTCTTCTTCGGAGCGGTCTTTTTGGGAGCCGTCTTCTTCGCAGTTTTTTTCTTCGCGGTCTTCTTGGGGCGGGCAGCCATGAATCACCTCGCTAGCGCGCAAGGTGAGCCTGTATCAGCCGCCGCGCATTCTCAACCAAAGAGCGGGCCGGGCCCTCGGTTCCGAACATATGGACCGAGGCATAAGTGCCTTCGATGAGAAGAAGGAGGCCGTCACCGAGCGCGTCGGGGGAGGCGGCGCCTATCTCGGCCGCCATGGCGCGGAGGCGGCGGCGCAGTTCCTTCTTGCTGGCGACGGGAATGCGCCGGGCCGGGTGGCCTTCTTCGGGATATTCAACGGCGGCATTGGTCAGCCCGCAGCCGCGATAGCCGCGCGAGGCGGCGCGTTGCGAGAGGCCCGAGAGAAAGGACAGGATCTGCGATCTCGGATCGCCCTGATGGGCGGCGACGGCGGCATCGAAGAACGACCAGAACCGCGCCTCGACCTCTTTGAGATAGCGCTCGGTGAGGTCGTCCTTGGAGCCGAAGCTCCTGTAGAGGCTGGGTTTCGTCGCGCCGGCGTGCGTTACGATTTCATCGACGCCGACAGCCCTGATGCCGAGGCGGTAGAAGAGATCGCGGGCCGCTGAGAGAATGCGGTCGGCAGCGCGATTGGGAGTTCGATCAGTGTCTGTTGCGGTCGCCATCACAAATCCTCGCTTGACAATGTTACCGATCGGTACGCAATGTCAAGCGAAACGTACCGCTCGGTAACATTCGGACTGAACATGCTGCTCGCCCGCCGCCTCGGCCAGAACTATGCCTTCGTTGTCGTAGCAGCGATTTTCGCGACCCTCCTCGTCTCCGCCGGCTCGCGCGGTGCCCCGGGCGTTCTGATCCTTCCGCTGGAAGAAGCATTCGGCTGGAGTCGAGCGGCCATCTCTTTCGCCGCCGCCGTCGGCATCTTCCTCTACGGTCTCGTCGGCCCGTTTGCGGTCGCGCTGATGGACCGGTTCGGCATCCGCCGCACGCTGATTGGCGCGCTCATCCTTCTGTCCGCCGCCATGGCGGCGACCTCGCTTGTGCGCGAAGCCTGGCAACTCGCGCTGACCATCGGCGCGATGGCGGGCCTTGCCTCCGGCTGCATGGCGGTGACGCTCGGCGCCTTCGTCGTCAATCGCTGGTTCGCCGCCCATCGCGGCCTCGCCATGGGCGTATTGACGTCGGCGACCGCCACCGGAACTCTGATTTTCGTGCCCGGCATGGCGGCGCTGTCGCAGAACTTCGGCTGGCAATCTGTCGTTTTCGCCGTCGCGCTCGCCGCCGCAGCCCTCATTCCGCTGATCTATGTCTTCGTTCCCGAGCGTCCCGTCTCGGTCGGCCTTCGTCGCTATGGCGCCGATGAAGCCGATGTCGAGCCGCAGCGCCCGGCGGAAGGTCCGCTGCAGACCGCCATCGGCGCGCTCATGCGCGCGGTGAAGACGCGCGTCTTCTGGTATCTGTTCGCGACCTTCTTCATCTGCGGCTTCACGACCAACGGATTGGTCGGCACGCATCTCATCGCGCTGTGCGGTGATAATGGAATTCCCGAAGTGCAGGCGGCAGGGCTTCTTGCGATGATGGGTGTGTTCGACCTCATCGGCACGACTTTGTCGGGCTGGCTGACGGACCGTTACGATCCGAGGAAGCTTCTCTTCGTCTATTACGGCTTTCGCGGCCTGTCGCTGATCTATCTGCCGTTCTCGGATTTCTCCTTCTACCAGCTGTCGATCTTCGCGGTGTTCTACGGCCTCGACTGGATCGCGACCGTGCCGCCGACGCTACGCCTGACGAATGAGGCGTTCGGCGACCGCTCCGGCCCCATCGTCTTCGGCTGGATCGTCGCCGGCCATCAGCTCGGCGCGGCGAGCGCCGCCTTCTTCGCGGGCACGATGCGCAGCGTGCAGGGCGATTATCTGATGGCCTTTGTCATCGCCGGAGCGACCGGCATCGCGGCGGCGGTGATCGCGCTGTTCATCCGCCCGCAGCGCGCGGCCGTTGCCGCCTGAAACTTTTTGCCGCTGAAGCGTTCTCCTCTTGCGTGCGCGGCGCGAAGGGCCATATCGCGCCGCGAGGAGGATGATGCCGATGATTTCCCGCACCGCCGCAGGACCGCGCGTTTATCCGCGCACCGCATCGCTGAGCCATACGGAGCGTTTGGCGCGGCTGGAACGTTTGGCGCGCTTCATGGACGCCGCCATCGCCATTCCGGGCACGCGCATCTCGCTCGGCGCGGACGCCGTTGTCGGCCTTGTGCCGGGCGTCGGCGATCTCGTGGCGAAGATTGCCTCGGCATACATACTTTACGAGGCCCATCAGATGGGCATTCCCAAGCACAAGCTCGTCCGTATGGGCGGCAATGTGCTGCTCGACCTTGTTTTCGGTTCTGTGCCGATCGCGGGTGATGTGTTCGACGTCTTCTGGCGCGCCAATCTGCGCAATATGAAGATCGTCCGCGATCACGTCGCCAAGGCAAAGTAAACGCTCCAAAATGAAAAACGCCGGCCCTAAATTTAGGGCCGGCGTTTTCAATTGGGAAAAGCGCTGAGTGTTACGCGGCGGCAAGACGCCGGACGAATTCTTCGACCTCGTTACGGAGATCGCCGGCCTGGCTCTGCAAAGCGGTCGACAGCGTCATCAGCTCGGCGGACGCCTCGCCGGTCGAATTGGCCGCCTGGCCGACACCGGAAATCGAATGCGTCACGAGATTCGTGCCGTCGGCCGCCTGGGTGCAGTTCTGGGCGATCTCGGCGGTCGACACGCCCTGTTCCTCAACCGCGCCGGCAATCGCCGTCGCGATCTCCTTGACGTCGGTGATGGTGCGGACGATCTCGGCGATCGACGACACGGTGCCGCTGGTTGCTTCCTGAATCTCTGCCACCTTCTTGGAGATGTCGTCGGTCGCCTTGGAGGTCTGCGAGGCCAGATCCTTCACCTCGGCGGCGACGACGGCAAAGCCGCGCCCCGCTTCGCCGGCGCGCGCCGCTTCGATGGTGGCGTTGAGGGCGAGAAGGTTGGTCTGCTCGGCAATGCCGGAGATCAGGCTGACGACTTCGCCGATGGCCGTGGCGGATGTCGCCAGCATGTTGATGCGCTGGTTGGAGGTCTGCGCTTCCGAGAAGGCGGTATCGGCGACCTTGGTCGATTGCGTGACCTGGCCGTTGATCTCGAGCACCGATGCGGACAGCTGCTGCGCGGCGGCGGCCACGGTCTGCATATTGGCGGAGGCCTGTTCGGCGGCGGCCGCGACTTCGCTGGCCTGGCGCGATGTCTCTTCGGCGGACGCCGAAAGATTCTCCGCCGCTTCAGCGACCTGGCCGGAAGAGCGGGAGAAGCCTGAGGCCAGCTCCTGCATGCGTGCGACGAAACCTTCCGCAAGCTTCTCGCGCTTGGCGGTCTGTTCGCGCGCGGCGCCTTCATGCGCCTGCTGCTCGAGCCGCATCTTCTCGGCCTCCGCGAGCTGGCCGCGCAAAACTTCCAGAGAATTGGCCATGGCGCCGACTTCGTCGCGCCGTTCGGTGCCGGCGACTTTGGTGCCGAGTTCGCCGCGGCCCATGGCGGCCATGACGTCCATCATGCCGCGCAGGGGACGAACGATGCCGGTGCGTACCAGGAACACCGCAAGTGCGATCACGCCGGCCAGCGCGGCCAGGATGCCGCCGAGCGTCGCCATGACGATCACCGTCGTCATGTTCTGCAGGCCGGCCTGATGTTTGTCGGTCGCTTCGATGTTGAAGTCGTTGAAGGCGCCAATCAGGCTCTCGGCGAGTTCCAGCGCCGGCTCACACGAACTTTCCATCAGGTCGGCGGCCTTTTCCTTGTCTCCCGGGTTTTTACCTGCGGCCAGCGAAAGGGTTTCCTGGCAGGTGTCGTTGACCGCCCGGTTAAAGGCCGCACTGATTTCGTTGATCTTGTCGGCCCGCTCCGGCGTCGCCTCACGGGCAAGTTCGAGCTGCGCCTCGAAGTTTTTCATTGCCTTCTCGCGAATGCCGGTGACCTTGAAGGCAACGCCGGAATTCGTCGCGGCGATCAGGCGGAAGATCGAGCCGGTCGTCGCCACCGTGTAGCGGGAGGCTTGCGACATCGCGAGGATGGCCTTGGACTCGCTGTCCAGCAGCCTCGAATACTCGGCGTCGATTTTCTTCATCTCGTAGGCGGAGAAGAGCGCGCCGCCGAGGCTGACAATGCCCAGAAGCGACAGAAGGCTGACCACCTTCCATATGAGAGGCAGATTCTTGAAGGACATGATGAAACCCCGGCAGCTTTCCCCAATTGAGAAAAGCTTGGGTGATTCGTCCTAATTCAGAGTAAATTCCCTTTTTATTTCCGATAGATAGGGTGACCTTGGATTGTGCGTCCGCCGTCGCTCGCGCGGCGGTATATGCATTATGAATGCAAAGCGCCGGCTTTTGGCCGGCGCTCTGCTTCCAAGTCCGTCCGTTCAGTGCGCGTGTACGTCTGAGCCGTTGGGACGCGAAATCGCCGCCAGGCTGTCGCCGATGGCATCGCCGTCCGGACCCATCGTGACCGCCAGATCGCCGAGCGAGACGATGCCGACAAGCCGCTTGTCGCGGCTGACGACCGGCAGGCGCCGCAACTGGAGTTCGCCCATATTCCGGGCGATGTCGTCGCAGCTGTCGTCGTCGTAGCAATATTTGACGTCCTCGGTCATGACCTCGGACACTTTGGCCTTCGGGCCGAGACCTTGGCCGATGCCGCGAATGGCGATGTCGCGGTCGGTCACCATGCCGATCAGTCTTTCGCTGTTCGAAACCGGCAGCACGCCGGCGTCCAGCTCTTCCATGAGCCGCGCCGCTTCGGCGAGCGTCATGTCTGGACCGGCAACGCGCACCTCGCGCGTCATCACTTCGGAAATTTTCATCGAACGCTCCCCTGTGTCTTGAAGGCGCAAAGGCGCCCTAAAGACTGAACGCGAAGCGATGAGAGGGAGTTCCTGCCGCCCGGCGGCAGAGAGTCGGTGCCTAGCGGCGCGGGCGCGACAGCGCCGGCTTCGGCAGATGATCGCTCGAACCCTTGGGGAGCTTTTCGGCGATGCCGTAGAGCCGCTCACGCCGGTCCATCTCCTCCCACACCTCTTCGGGTGTGATGCCGGAGCCGGCCCAGAGGACGGCGAGATTATAGATCAGATCGGCGCTCTCGCGGATCAGCGCTTCGCGATTGCCGGCGACGGCATCCAGCGAAACCTCGACGGCTTCCTCGGCCACCTTCTTGGCCATCTTGCTCATGCCCTCGCGCATCAGCTTGGCCGTGCGCGAGCCTTCGACATCGCTGTCGCGGGCGGCAAGCACCGAAGAATAAAGCCGGCTGATCGAATCGGTCATGATCTCAAGCGAATCAAAGGGAAGCGCACTGTCACATATAAGTGGGCGGATAGGAAAATTAACAGTAAAACGACGGTTAATAGCCGGTTCGCCGTATGGACTTGTGTCTCCCGTCTCGAACAACCGGCCCCGAATGCGCTACATAGGGGGTTCGCAAGGGCAGCTTCACCCACCGCCCTCAAGGACCCAAATGCCTATTTTTGAAAGCGTTATCGTTCTGGCGCTCATTCTACTGAACGGCTTTTTCGCCATGTCCGAGCTCGCGGTCGTCTCCGCCCGCCCCGCCCGGCTGCAGCCTCTGGCCAGGAACGGCAACCGCAAAGCGGCGCGTGCGCTCAAGCTGGCAGAGGATCCCGGCCGTTTTCTGTCCTCCGTCCAGATCGGCATCACTTTGATCGGCATCCTGACCGGTGCCTATGGCGGCGCGACGATCGCCGAGAGCCTCGGCGACCGCCTCGATATGATCCCGGCGATCGCCCCCTACGGTCATCTGCTGGCGGTGGCGCTTGTTGTCGTCATCATCACCTATCTGTCGCTGGTCCTTGGCGAACTCGTTCCCAAGCGCATCGCGCTCGCAGCCCCCGAACGCATCGCCATGATGGTCTCGGGCCCGCTGATGATCATCTCGATCGTCGGCAAGCCGATCGTCTCGGTGCTGAGCGTGTCGGGCAGTCTTGTCCTGAAGCTCCTCGGCATTCGCGAGAGCGACAAGGATGCGGTGACCGAAGAGGAAGTCCGCTCCGTCATCGCCGAAGGCACGGCCTCGGGCGTCATCGATCCGGTCGAGCACAAAATGCTCGAAGGCGTGCTGCGCCTCGCCGACCGCCCGGTGCGCGCCATCATGGTGCCGCGCCCGGATATGATCTGGATCGATATCGACGACAGCGAAGAGCAGATCAGAGCCGATCTGATGTCGAACAGCGCCTCGCGCCTCATCGTCGCCAAAGGCGGCAATGTCGACGAGCCCATCGGCGTTGTCCGCAAAAAGGATCTTCTGCGCCAGCTCCTGAGCGGCGAGAAGCTCGATGTCTCGGCCTATCTGCTTCAGCCGCTCTATGTGCCCGAAAACGTTTCGGTTCTGACGCTGCTCAACATGTTCAAGACGCAGCCGGCCCATATCGCGCTGATCGTCGACGAGTTCGGCGCGGTGGAGGGTCTTGTCACGCCGACCGACGTTCTCGAAGCCATCGCCGGCGATCTTGCCTCGGCGCAGACCGACGATGTGCGCGAGATCTTTGCGCGCGGCGACGGCTCGTTCCTTGTCGATGGCGCGACCTCGCTCGACGACATCGAGCAGACGCTCGCCATCAAGATGGACCCCGATGCCGACTTCCACACGGTCGCGGGCCTTGTACTCGACACGCTCGGCCGCATCCCTGCGACCGGCGAGCGGGTCAGGATAGGCCGTTGGACCGTGGAGATCGTCGATATGGACGGACGGCGAATCGACAAGCTGCTGTTCACGCCGGCCGGAGCCGAGACGGTGGAAACACCAGCCGACTGACGCATCTTCTGGGGAACATGCACGCCGTTTGAGCATTTGCTTGTCCTGTGACCAGCAAATGCCGCCTCAAACCGCTTGTGCCCAAAAATGAGCCGCTTAAGCTCGGCTCTATGGTCACAACAGGCTGTCTCAGCCCGGTGCTCTCATGAGCCCCGTTCATTTCGACGAAATGGCAGGCCGCGGAAGCGGTTGCCGTGACGCGTACCAGATTTTCAAACATTGGCTGAAGACGGCGCCGCAGGCTTTGCTTGAAGGCCGCCGCGAAGAAGCCGAGCTCCTCTTTCGCAAGGTCGGCATCACCTTCGCCGTCTATGGCGACGAAGAGGGTGAGGAAAAGATTATCCCCTTCGACATCGTGCCGCGCATCCTTACCGGCCGCGAATGGGGGAGCCTGTCGCGCGGGCTCGAGCAGCGCGTGCGCGCGCTCAACCTGTTCCTCAAAGACATCTATGGCGCGCGCGAGATCTTAAAGGCCGGCGTCGTGCCGCAGGATCTCGTCTTCCAGAATCCCTACTACCGCCCGCAGATGAACAATGTCGTGCCGCCGGGCGGCGTGTATGTGCAGGTCGCCGGCATCGATGTGGTGCGCACCGACGAGGACGAGTTCTACGTTCTTGAAGACAATCTGCGCACGCCGTCCGGTGTGTCGTATATGCTCGAAGGCCGCGAGATCATGATGCGGCTCTTCCCCGATCTCGTCGCCCAGCAGCGCATTCTGCCGATCGACAATTACGTCAACGAGCTTCTCAACACGCTGAAAAGCATGGCGCCGGAAGGTGCGCCGCAAGATCCCGTCGTTGCGCTTCTGACGCCCGGCCAGCTCAACAGCGCCTATTACGAGCACTCGTTCCTGGCCGACCGGCTCGGCATCTATCTCGTCGAAGGCCGCGATCTCTTCGTGCGCGACGACATGGTCTATATGCGCACGACCCAGGGGCCGCAGCGCGTCCATGTCATCTACAGCCGTATCGACGACGATTTCCTCGATCCGCTGGCTTTCCGCCCCGATTCCATTCTCGGCGCGCCGGGTCTGATTTCGGCCTACCGCGCCGGCAATGTCACGATCTGCAATTCGCCGGGCACGGGTGTTGCCGACGACAAGGCGATCTACTCCTACGTTCCGGACATCGTGCGTTTTTATCTCGGTGAGGAAGCCATCCTGAAAAATGTGCCGACCTTCCGCTGCCGCGACGAAGAGGGGCTGAACTATACGCTCGCTCATCTCGATGAGCTCGTCGTGAAGGAAGTGCACGGCTCCGGCGGCTACGGCATGCTGGTCGGCCCGCACGCAACGAAAGAAGCGCGTGAGGATTTCCGCCACCGCATCCTCGCCAACCCCGCCAATTACATCGCCCAGCCGACGCTGTCTTTGTCCACATGTCCGGTGCTGGCCAATGGCGGGCTTGAGCCGCGCCATGTCGATCTTCGTCCTTTTGTGCTGAACGGGCGCGACGGCGTCCGCATCGTTCCCGGCGGACTGACACGCGTTGCGCTGAAAGCCGGTTCACTCGTCGTCAATTCAAGCCAGGGCGGCGGCACCAAAGACACATGGGTTTTGAGCGAGTAGACCCGTGCTGAGCCGCGATGCCGACAGTCTTTACTGGCTCTCCCGATATGTGGAGCGCGCCGAAAATACGGCGCGCATTCTCGATGTCGCCTATCGCCTGGCGACCATGCCCGCCTCTTACGGCCCGACCGACCACGGCAATGAATGGGAATCGGCGCTTCTGACGGCCTCGGCCTATGAGCCGTTCAAAGCCGCCTATAGCGAAGTGACGCCCGAAAACGTCATCGAGTTTCTCGTTCATTCCGACGCCAATCCCGTCTCGATCCGCAAATGCTTCGAGAATGCGCGGCAGAATGCGCGCGCGGTGCGCGGCTCGCTGACCTCGGAGATGTGGGAATCGATCAACGGCGCGTGGCTGGAAATGCGCCGCTTCAAGACGAAGGATTTCTCGCGCGATCAGCTTCCGAATTTTCTCAACTGGGTGAAGGAAGCGAGCCTGCGCTGCGACGGATCGGCGATGCGCACCATGCTGCGCTCGGACGCCTACTGGTTTACGCGGCTCGGCGTCTATATCGAGCGCGCCGACAACACCGCGCGCGTGCTCGATGTGAAGTATCACGTGCTCTTGCCGCGCGAGGCGGAAGTCGGCGGCGGCATCGATTATTACCAATGGGCGGCGATCCTGCGCTCGGTGTCGGCGCTGGTCTCCTATCAATGGGTCTACCACCAGAATCTCAAGCCCTGGCTGGTTGCGGACTTTCTGATGCTGAAACAGGAAATGCCGCGCTCGCTCGCCGCCTGCTATGCCGAACTGACGCGCAGGCTCGATGAGATTTCGCATCTGTATGGACGCGCGGGGCCGTCGCAGCGCCTTGCCCGGCAGATTCACGCCAAGCTTGCGAACGGCCGGATCGAAGACATTTTCCAGTCCGGCCTGCACGAATTTCTGCGCGAGTTCATCGACGACAATAACAGGCTTGGCGCAGCCATCACCGATCAATATCTGATCTGATCATGCGTATTCGTATCAGCCACGACACGACCTATTCCTACGGCGCGCCGGTTAAATCGGCGATCCAGATTCTGCGTCTGACGCCCCGCAATCATGAGGGGCAGTTCGTTGCGCGCTGGAAGGTCGATATCGACGGCGAGGCGCGCATCGTCCGCCGTGAAGACTGGTATGGCAACATCACCCACAGCCTCAATATCGACGGTCCGGCGTCCGAGATCGGAATCAAGGTGTCCGGAGAGGTCGAAACGGAAGATCAGGCCGGCCTTGTCCGCGGCACGGTCGAGCGCTTTCCGCCGGCATTGTTTCTGCGTCAAACCCAGCTCACAACAGCCGATGCCGCGCTCGCCGATTTTGCGGCGTCCGCGACGGCAGGCCCTGTGGGCGCGCTCGATAAGCTGCATGCGCTGATGCACGCGCTGCATGATCTTGTGACCTTCGACACCAACGCCACCGATGTCGTCACGACGGCCGTGCAGGCTTTTCATGCCGGGCACGGTGTCTGCCAGGATTTCTCGCATATCTTCTGCGCGGCTGCGCGCAGCATCGGCATCCCGGCGCGCTATGTGTCGGGCTATCTGATGCGGCCCGGCACGATCGAGCAGGAGGCGAGCCATGCCTGGTCTGAGGCCTATGTGCCCGATCTCGGGTGGATATCGTTCGACGCCGCCAATGCGATCTGCGCGACGGATCTTTATGTGCGCATCGCCATCGGCCTCGACTATCTCGAGGCGGCTCCCGTGCGCGGCTCCTATTATGGGGCGGCCGAGGAGCATCTCGAAGTCAAACTGAGAATAGACGGCGCGCGGCAGACGCAGTCCTGATAATAAGAAGAGCGGCGAGGGTAGGGGGACGAACTCGAATGACTTATTGCGTCGGCATACTCGTTTCCGGCGGTCTCGTGATGATCGGCGATACGCGCACCAATGCCGGCATCGACAACATCGCGACCTTCCGCAAACTGCATTTGTTCGAGACGCCGGGCGAGCGCGTCGTCGGCATCGCGACCTCCGGCAATCTCTCGCTCAGCCAGTCGGTGCTGTCGCTGGTCAATGAGGGCATTCTCAACCCCGAGACAGGGCAGATCGAAACCCTGTTCAACGTACCGACCATGCTGGCCGCTGCTCATCTGATCGGCCGCGCCATGCGCAAGGTTTATGAGATCGACGGCGCGGCGCTCGAAGAGCACGGGCTGCATTTCGACATGAAGGTTCTGCTCGGAGGTCAGATCGGCGATCAGCCGCTGCGCCTCTTCCACCTTTATTCCGAAGGCAATTCCATCGAGGCGACGCCGGATACGCCCTATCTGCAGATCGGCGAACCGAAATACGGCAAGCCTATCCTGGACCGCGCCATTTCGCACGAAGTCGAGATCAGGGACGCGCTGAAGATCGGCCTGATCTCGATGGATTCGACGCTGCAGTCCAATCTTTCGGTGGGCCTGCCCATCGATATTCTGGTTATCCGCCGGGGCGAGCTGCAGGCGGCGGTGTACCACCGGATCGACGATCACGACGAGTATTTCCGCGATCTGCGCGAACGCTGGTCGAAGGCGCTGCGCGCCGCCCATCAAAGCATTCCCAATCCCCCCTACGCCGAACTGCTATAGGCACATTTGAGTAACCGCCCTTGCGGCGTAAAAGTGCTGCGCACACATCAGGCTGCAGACCGGTCCTTGAAGCCGGTTCCTGCCTGGAGACTTTTCCTAAATGTCCGACAAGATTTTCACGCCGATCAAGATCGGCGCTATCGAAGCCAAGAACCGTATCGCCATGGCCCCGCTGACACGCAGCCGCGCTGTCGACGGCGATGTGCCGAACCCGCTCGCAATCACCTATTACAAGCAGCGGGCTCAGGCCGGCCTGATCGTATCCGAAGGCACGCAGATCCGCCCCGACGGCAAAGGCTATGTGACGACGCCCGGCATCTACTCGCCGGCGCAGATCGCGGGCTGGAAAAAGGTGACGGACGCGGTACACGAAGCCGGCGGCAAGATCGTTGCGCAGATCTGGCATGTCGGCCGCATTTCGCATCCCGACCACACGGGCGGCACGCAGCCGGTTGCGCCGTCCGCTGTGGCGGCCAACGCCAAGACGTTCATTTCATCGGGCGAGTTCGTGCCCGTCGCGGCGCCGCGCGCCCTGACGCTCGATGAAATCAAACAGGTCGTCGCCGATTACGGCACGGCCGCCAAGAATGCGATTGCCGCGGGCTTTGACGGCGTCGAACTGCACGGCGCCAACGGCTATCTCATCGATCAGTTTCTGCGCGACGGCGCCAACAAGCGTACGGACCAGTATGGCGGCTCGATCGAAAATCGCGTCCGCTTCATGACGGAAGCTGTCGATGCCGCCATCGCGGCCATCGGCGCCGATCGCGTCGGCATCCGTCTGTCGCCGGTCACGCCCGCAAACGATCTGTCCGATTCCAATCCGCAGCCGCTCTTCGATCTGGCCGTGTCCGAGCTTTCGAAGCGCAAGATCGCCTTCCTGCATATGGTGGAAGGCGCGACCGGTGGGCCGCGTGACATCGTTCCGGATTTCGACTTCCAGAAGCTGAAAAAGCTCTTCGGCGGCGTCTACATCGCCAATAACGGCTTTGACGGCGAGATGGCCAAAAAGGCCATCGACAGCGGCGAGGCCGATATGGTGGCGTTCGGCAAATGGTTCATTTCGAACCCCGATCTCGTCGAACGCATCAAGACGAATGCGCCGCTTGCCGCGCCGGACAAGGATACGTTCTACGGCGGTGGCGCCAAGGGCTATACCGATTATCCGGCTTTGTCGGCCTGACGACATGCGGCGCGAGGATCTCGCCACAGCGCTCCGGTACCTTGCGCCGCACATTCCCGAATTTGAGTTCGAGGCCGTTATCGATCACGCGATGATGAGCCCGACTTTGAGCCGGTCGGTACCCGAAACCGCGCTCTGGTTGTCGCTGACCGCCTATATCCGGCACAATTTTACCGATTACGACGCTCTGCTCGACGACAACTATGACGTTGAGTCCGCCCGCCATTTCGTTCTGGACGCGATGAACGACAAACTGGCCGAATGGGGCGTCAAAAGGCGGATTTCGGACAAGGAATAATCCGAAAGCGTGATCTTCACGCCTTGTTCCGCCGCGCGAAAGCGCGCAAAATTGGCGGGTAAAAGAGGCCGTTATGAACACCCCCGCAAATGCGCTCGACATGTCGAGCTTCTGGATGCCGTTCACCGCGAACCGGCAGTTCAAAAAAGAACCCCGTATCTTCGTCGGTGCCGAAGGCATGCACTACACGAAGGAAGACGGCACAAAGCTCATCGACAGCTCATCGGGCTTGTGGTGCGTCAATGCCGGGCACGGCCGCAAAGAGATTGCCGACGCGGTCCACCGTCAGCTCCTGACGCTCGATTATTCGCCGGCCTTCCAGACGGGTCAGCCCGGCGCCTTCGATATGGCGGCGCGTGTCGGCCGTCTGGCGCCTAAAAATCTCGACCGCGTCTTCTTCGTCAATTCCGGTTCTGAAGCCGTCGACACGGCGCTGAAGATCGCGCTCGCTTATCACAAGGCGAAAGGCGAGAGCGGCCGCATCCGCTTTATCGGCCGCGAAAAGGGCTATAACGGCGTCGGCTTCGGCGGCGTTTCCGTCGGCGGTCTCGTCAATAATCGCCGCCAGTTCGCCGCGCAGCTTCTGCCCTCGGTCGATCATCTGCCGCACACTTTCGATCTCAAGAAGAATGCGTTCTCGCGCGGCCAGCCGGAACACGGCATCGAGAAGGCCGATGCGCTCGAAGGCATCATCGCGCTGCACGGCGCGGACACCATCGCCGCCGTCATCGTTGAGCCGGTCGCGGGCTCGGCGGGCGTTCTGCCGCCGCCGAAGGGCTATCTCGAGCGCCTGCGCGAGATTACGTCCAAGCACGGCATTCTTCTGATCTTCGACGAAGTCATTACAGGCTTCGGCCGCGTCGGCGCGCCGTTTGCGTCGCAGCGCTTCGGCGTCACGCCGGACATGATCACCTGCGCCAAAGGCATCACCAATGGCGTGCTGCCGATGGGCGCTGTGCTCGCCAGCCGCACGATTCACGATGCGCTGATGGTCGGCCCCGAAAGCGCGATGGAGCTGTTCCACGGCTATACCTATTCGGCGCATCCGACGGCCTGCGCCGCCGGTCTTGCAACGCTCGATATCTATGAGCGCGAAGGCCTTTTGACGCGCGTCAAGGATATCGAGAAATATTACGAGGACGCGGTGCATGCGCTGAAGGGCAAGCCGCATGTCATCGACATCCGGAATATCGGGTTGATGGCGGCGGTCGAACTTGCGCCGCGCGACGGCGCCCCCGGCGCACGCGGCTATGAGCTGCTGCAGGATTGCTTCTACAATCACGGTCTGCACATCCGCACCACCGGCGACATCATTGCGCTGGCACCGCCGCTGATCGCCAAGACCTCCGATATCGACGATATTTTTGCCAAACTCGGTGCGGCGCTCGACCGCCTGAAGTGAGAGCTTAGATCATGAAGACCTATGGGCATTTCATTGCCGGCCGCCATGCGGCCGGCACGTCCGGCGTGACCGCCGATGTGTTCTGGCCGATGACCGGCGAGATCGCGGCAAAGGTCGCGCTCGCCGACAGCGCCGATGTCGACGCTGTCGTCGCCAGTGCGAAAGCCGCGCAACCGGCCTGGGGGGCAACCAATCCGCAGCGGCGCGCCCGCGTGCTGATGAAATTTCTCGATCTCGCCAATCAGGAGATCGACAGCCTGACCGATCTTCTGGCGCGCGAGCACGGCAAGGTTCTGGCCGATGCGCGCGGCGATATTCAGCGCGGCCTCGAAGTCATCGAATTTGCGCTCGGTGCGCCGCAGCTGATGAAGGGCGAGTTCACCGAAGGCGCAGGTCCCGGAATCGATGTCTATTCGATGCGCCAGCCCTTGGGTGTCGTCGCCGGCATCACGCCGTTCAACTTTCCGGCGATGATCCCACTCTGGAAGGCCGGTCCGGCGATCGCCTGCGGCAACGCCTTTATTTTGAAGCCGTCCGAGCGCGATCCAGGTGTGCCCTTACGTCTCGCAGAACTCTTCATCGAAGCGGGCCTACCACCCGGCATCTTCAACGTCGTCAATGGCGGCAAGGATGCAGTCGATGCCCTGCTCGATCACAAGGACGTCGCGGCCATCGGTTTTGTCGGCTCGTCCGACATCGCGCACTATGTCTATGAGCGCGGCGCGCATAACGGCAAACGCGTACATGCGTTCGGCGGCGCAAAAAACCATATGATCATCATGCCCGATGCCGATATGAATCAGGCCGTCGATGCGATCATGGGCGCGGCTTACGGTTCGGCCGGGGAGCGCTGCATGGCGATTTCGGTTGCGGTTCCTGTCGGCAAGGCGACGGCGGATAAATTCATCGCCGCGCTCGCGCCCCGCGTCGAAGCCATCAAGATCGGGCCGTCGACGGATCCGCAGGCGGAAATGGGCCCGCTCGTGACGAAAGCCCATCTCGACAAGGTGCGCGGCTATGTCGATCGCGGTGTTGCGGAAGGCGCAAAGCTCGTGGTCGATGGACGCAAGTTCAAAATGCAGGGCTATGAGAAAGGCTTTTATCTCGGCGCCTGTCTCTTCGACGATGTGACGAAGGATATGGACATCTACAAGGCCGAGATTTTCGGCCCCGTCCTCAGCGTTGTGCGCGCGAAGGATTATGACGAGGCGCTGCGCCTGCCGTCGGAAAACGAATACGGAAATGGTGTCGCCATCTTCACCCGTGACGGCGATGCGGCGCGCGATTTCGCGGCCAAAGTCAATGTCGGCATGGTCGGCGTCAATGTTCCGTTGCCGGTGCCGCTCGCTTACTACACCTTCGGAGGCTGGAAGCGCTCGGGCTTCGGCGATCTCAACCAGCACGGTCCGGATGCGTTCCGCTTCTACACCAAGACGAAAACCGTCACCTCGCGTTGGCCCTCCGGCGTCAAGGAAGGCGCCGAATTCGTCATGCCGTTGATGAAGTAGACCGCGCCTTCAGGCTTCGGTCTTCTCGGCGGTGATGTCCTGCTTGGTGCCGTACAGGCGATGCGGCACGCCGTCCCGATATTCGATATTGGCGGTAATGCGCACCCAGCGCGTTTTGCCAAGCGCGGTGTGGATTTCGAGATCGAGGGTGAAGCTTTCCTGCTTCTCGATCGCGCCGGCGCGGATCGTCTCGAGAGCGGCGCGCGACTCGTCCGTGTAGAAGCCGAGAGCTTCGCTGCGGGTGATGCGCATGCCGCGCGGCAGCTCGAAAAGGTCGTAGACCTCATCGCTCCAGGTGAGGTGTTCGAACGGCAGTTCGCATTCCCAGGTGCCGATGGCAGGTGTCGGAAGCGGCATTGGCATAATCGCGAGACTGGTGCGGTCTTTGAGCACTCAAGGCCCTCCCCAAAAGGCCGATTGATGATGCCTTACTAAAGTAGCAGGCGTGATTCTCCAATGCGGCACGGTTGCACCTGCGGCGCAGCTCCTATGCGATTTTCCGGACGGTAGTGAGGTATATCGGCGATACCGGGGCAAAGAGCGCCGGCCAATCACGGAGTGGATTTGTGGAATCCGAGGAAGCCTCACCGCTGCGGGCGCTGGGACGCGAGAGCGAGACGGAGTTTCTTGCCCTCAACAACGCTCATGAGGCGGAGCTGTCCTTTCTGGATGCGGCGAGCCTGCGGGCGCTTCTCGACAACGCCTTTTACGCCCGGCGTATCGGCGGTCTCGACGCGGCGCTGATCGCGCTCGATCAGGCGCATCCGAGCTATGCCAGCCCGAACTATCTCTGGTACCGGTCCCGCTATGCACGCTTCATCTATGTCGACCGGGTCGTGGTCGCAGCTTCGGCGCGCGGCAAGGGTCATGCGCGGCGGCTTTATGCCGATCTGTTCGAGGAGGCCCGGAAAGCGGGGCACGATCTTATCGTGTGCGAGGTGAATATCGATCCGCCCAATCCGGCGTCCGACCGATTCCACACGTCCTTGGGCTTTGAAGAAGTCGGTGCGGCCGAGATTCATGGTGGCACCAAAACCGTCCGCTATCTGGCGCGAAGGCTCGGGGCTTAAGCCGGCACGTAAGTCAGCATGCGTACGTACTTTCCGATGCGGTCTGAGTCACGAGGCGAAGCCGCGGTCGCGGTCGCGGTCGCGGTCCGACCAAATATCGCTTGCGTTTGTCGATCACGACGGGATGCAGGTAGATGCGATACTCATCGATCAGGCCAAGTTCCGTGAGGTTTTGCGCCAGCGTCGGGCTGCCAACCTTGATCTCGCGCTCGTCTGCGTTCCATTCGGGATGCTCGTCGTCCCAATGCGTATAATCCCGTATCGGCGCAAACCCCGTATGGCCGACATGGCCGTCGAGCGACCGGTTCATTCCGAAGACGAGTTTCGCCACGCCGATTTCCTTTCTTCGCGCAGCCCGACGCTGCGCGTTAACGGACCGTCGTGGCTTCAGGATTTATCTTTGGCGATCGGGACGACATCAATGGGCGTGCCGACACATCTCTGTTGATCGCGGTTTTTACGTACCTGCGAACCAATGGGCTCTAAACTTGCCCTTAACTTCGGTCGGTCATTTGGATCAGCAGTGGCTTCGCGCGACCTATACCTGCAGTAGCTTAAGAGTGGCATATCCATGCGTCTGATCGTCGGTACAATCATCGTCTTTGTCTGCGTGTTTGGCGGCTACGCGGCGATGGGCGGTCACCTCGTTGTCCTTTGGCAGCCGTTCGAGTTTGTTATCATCCTCGGTGCAGCGATCGGCGCCTTCATCATCGGCAACCCCGCGCCGGTGCTCAAGGCCGTGCCCGGCATGCTCGGCACGCTTATGAAGGGCACCAAGTACAAGCAGGAATGCTATGTCGAACTGCTGGGGATGCAGTATTCCTTGTACAAGCTTGCGAATCAGAAGGGCCTGATCGCGATCGAGCCGCACATCGAAAATCCGGGTTCTTCGACGCTGTTCAACGCCTTCCCGACTTTTGCAGCGAACCATCATGCGGTCGAGTTCGTCTGCGACTACATGCGCATGGTGACGATGGGCGCCAACAACGTCCACGAGATCGACGCTCTCATGGACGAGGAAATGGAGACGCATCACCAGGAGCAGGAGCGTATCGTTGCGTCCATGCAGTCTATCGCCGACGGAACACCGGCGCTCGGCATCGTCGCCGCCGTGCTCGGCGTGATCAAGACGATGGGGGCGATCACAGAGCCGCCAGAGGTGCTGGGACATCTGATCGGCGGCGCGCTCGTAGGTACGTTCTTCGGCGTCTTCGTCGCCTACGGCTTCTTCGGGCCCATGGCGCAATCACTCAAGGCCATCTTCGAGGCGGAATCCAAATACTACCTTTCACTCAAGGTGGGGCTCCTCGCCCACATCAGCGGCCAGCCGGCGGTGATGGCGGTGGAATTTGCCCGCAAGGCCCTGATGAGCGACGTCCGCCCGACCTTCAGCGAAGTGGAAGAGGCAACCGCCGCGCTGCCCGCCAACATCTAACGCAATCTCCAGCAGGACCCCGATGACCAACCCATTCCAGCCGATCATCATCAAGAAGATCAAGAAGGCCGCTCATGCGCACCATGGCGGGGCCTGGAAGATCGCCTATGCGGACTTCGTGACCGCCATGATGGCGTTCTTCCTGCTGATGTGGCTGATCAACATGACGACGCAGGAGCAGAAGAGAGGCTTGGCGGAATACTTCGCGCCGGGAAGCACCAGTGGCGCTGGCGGCGTCCTGATGGGCACTGCTCTAGACCAGTCAGGCAACAAGTCGTCGGCAATGGCGCTTCCCAACGCGGTGAGGGGTCCGGCCGAGCAGGACGACGGAACGCGCCCGACCAGTTCGGGCCGCACCAGCGACCGCGACCTCGGCCGCCCGGCCGCCGACGCGCAGGCCAACAACGCCATGGCCAGCATCCGGCAGGCGCTCCAGAAGATGCCCGACATTGCCGAGCTGTCGAACAACGTCGTGATCGAGCAGACCGAGGAGGGGGTGACTGTTTCCCTCGTGGACGAGGACGGCCGCTCGATGTTCCCCGAGGGCTCGACACGCCCCTACGAGCGCACCCGTCGCGCGCTGGAGGCGCTCGTGCCCGCCCTGCGCCTGTTGCCCAACCGACTGTCTGTCACCGGCCACACGGCCACTGCGCCCCCGGGCTCGGTGGCGGATGGCGATCCCTGGAGCCTAAGCGCCGGGCGCTCGCTCGCCGTGCGCGAAATCCTGCTTGTTGCCGGGCTCCCCAAGGACCACTTCGCCTCCGTGACTGGACGCGCCGACACCGAGCCGCTCTACCCCGACAATCCCTACCTCGCGCCGAACCGACGGGTGACGATCACGCTGCTCAATGCGGCCCCGCCGCTGCCCCCGAGCGTCTCTCCCTGACGACAAGGCGCCGGCAGAACGCCAAGTCCGATCCTGAGCGGTGGGAGTCGACCGTCCGGATCAAGGGTCCGCGGAATTCGTATCTGGAAGAGGTAGGCGTTGCCTGAACGGACGAGGTGGGGCGTGAGGCGCGCCACACGCCTCGATACAGGCGAATGGCGAAAAGTGTCCAGGCAAATGGCGGAGAGGGTGGGATTCGAACCCACGGTACCCTTGCAGGCACAACGGTTTTCGAGACCGTCCCAATCGACCACTCTGGCACCTCTCCGCGAGACGAGGGTTTGGTTGGGAGCGGGTGATGTATACGGGCCGCCCGCGCTGGGCAAGCCAAAGCTCGCGCGAGCAGCCTTTACGGTTCCAGCGCCAGTTTGGTCAGCGATTTGTAGACCGACACCGCCGTCGCCTGGTCGAGCCCGGCAACCGCCGCATTGAACTCGATGCCGACTTTGCAGCCCTCTTCCGGCGGCAGGCTTTCGACATCGCCGATCTTGCCGAGATTGTCCGGGTCGTAGCCGCTGCGCGAATAGGCGGTGGTCAGGACATCGATGAGATCGTTGACCTCGAGGATGTTCGCCTTTGAGGGGCTGTTCAGCGCGCTCTCGACCATTTCGGCCTTGATCTCGGTCTCGGCGCGGATGGGCTCCCTCAGGAGGCCTTCGACCTCTTCCTGGGTAAACCTCGGCACACCGAGATAATAGCCGACACAGGCATCCGGGCTCGTCTCGAGAAGGCGGATCGTCTCGGCATTGCGCTGCAGCAGCCGGTAGGTCGGCTCATCGCCCGCCTCTTCGACATAATAAAGGAAGTAGCCGGAGAGGATTTCGGCGCTTCCGGCGCCCGCTTGCTGGAAGACCCCCTCGGGGGAAAGGCCGCTGGACAAGACTTCGTTAACCTTGTCCTTCATCGCGGTTTCGATCTCCGGATGGATCTCGGCCAGGAGGGCATAGAGCTTTGAGGTGGTCTTGAGCTCGTCGAGGACCCGGTCGGCATCGGTGCTGCTCTCGGCCGGCTTGATGAAAAAGCCGCCGCCGAGAGTGGCAGCCGTTGTGCAGATGAGAAGGGCGACGACCCGAAGGAATTCGTTCCTGAGAAGCAGGCCGATCAAGGCCCCCATGCCGATTCCCAGAAGGCCGAAAAGCCCCGCCAGAACAGGCCCGGGAATTTCTGATAGGATGCCGATCAGCCCTTCCATGCCCCGTCCCCGCGAACCCTTTCAGGGGCGCAGCTTTTCCGCGAGGCGAGCGAAGGTCAAGGTTTCCGTTACCTTCGGTTGACGAAGTCCCCCTTCAGAGAGTATTCAACCTCCCGAGGGCGCGGGATGTATTTCCCGCGCCATTCGTTTCACCCATCCAGGCTGCCAAGAAGCCCGTCCATGAGGCGGGATCGAACACGGAGACTATGATGTTCGCAGTCATCAAGACCGGTGGGAAACAGTACAATGTTTCCGCCAATCAGAAGCTGACCGTCGGCCGCCTTGCGGGCGATGTCGGCTCCACCGTCGAGTTCGGCGATATTCTCGCTCTCGGCGGCGATACGCCGTCCTTCGGCGCGCCGTTTGTCGACGGCGCCCGCGTGATCGCTGAGATCGTCGAGCATTCGCGCGGCGACAAGGTCATCGCGTTCAAGAAGCGCCGGCGCCAGAATTCGAAGCGCAAGCGCGGCTACCGCGATGAGCAGACCGTTCTGCTGATCACGGACGTTCTGGCCAAGGGCCAGCAGCCGAGCGACAAGCCGAAGGCCGCCAAGAAGGCTGCCCCGGCCAAAGCAGATGCAGACAGCTCCGCCCCGGCCAAGAAGCCGGCGGCGAAGAAGGCGGCCAAGCCCGCCAAGACTGAGGAGTAAGACCGATGGCACATAAAAAAGCAGGCGGTTCTTCGCGCAACGGGCGCGACTCGGCCGGCCGTCGCCTCGGCGTCAAGAAGTCGGGCGGCCAGGCCGTTATTGCCGGCAACATCATCGTGCGTCAGCGCGGTACGACGTGGCATCCCGGCGCGAATGTCGGCATGGGCACCGATCACACTCTCTTTGCTCTCGTAAACGGCAAAGTCGAGTTCGTGTCCAAAAAAGACGGCCGCACGTACGTGACGGTCGCACCGGCAATGAAAGCCGCAGAATAAACGGCGGATCGAGCGACGGATCCGCCGGTGTCAGTTGACCCGGTGGAGCCGAAAAAGCTCCGGAATTCGAAGGGGAGACGGACACCACCGCCTCCCCTTCGTCGCATCTGGAGCACTGCAATGATCTGCGAAGAACTGGAATTTACTCAGAACGAGGACTGTATCCTCAGGACGGGCAGGCTGGTGCTGCGCCGTCCGCGAGCGGAAGATGCAACGGGCATCGCCTGTCTCGCCAACGATAGGGAAATCGCCGAAAACACGGCGCGTATTCCCTATCCGTACACGCTGGCGCATGCGGAAGCCTTCATCGCCTCGTCCAAAGAAGGCGATGAGCACGAGGCGCTGCTCGCTTTCGCGGAGGTGGACGGTGTCTGTACGGCGATCGGCATGGTCGGCGTCACCCTCGTCGAGGGTGTGCCGCAGGTCGGTTACTGGGTCGGCGCCGCCTATCGCGGCAAAGGTTTTGCGACGGAGCTTGCGCGCGCCATGGTCGATCACGTGTTCGAAACGACGGAGGCGGACAAGATCAACGTCTCCTGCCGAGTGACGAACACGGCCTCGCGCCGGGTGATCGAGAAGTGCGGCTTTCAGTGGTCGGGCTGCGGCCTCTCCTCCTCGATCGGCCTGAAGGGTTCGGTTCCGGTCGACCGGTTCCGCCTCGACCGGCGGATCTGGGAAAGCCTGATTGCCTGGGGTCATGGCCGGAGGGAACGATGGCCTGTAAACGCGCTTTCCGCTAAGCGGAATGCCGAAACGGTGACGCAATGAAATTTCTCGACCAGGCGAAAGTCTTCATCCAGTCCGGCACCGGCGGTGCGGGGTCGGTGAGCTTTCGCCGCGAGAAATTCATTGAGTTCGGCGGACCCAATGGCGGCGATGGCGGGCGCGGCGGCGATGTGTTTGCCGAATGCGTCGACGGCCTCAACACGCTGATCGATTACCGCTATCAGCAGCACTACAAGGCCAAGACCGGCGGTCATGGAATGGGCCAGGACCGCACCGGGGCCGGCGGCGACGATGTCGTACTCAAAGTCCCGGCCGGCACCCAGATTTTCGATGAGGACGGCGAAACGCTCCTGGCCGACCTCACGGAAATCGGCCAACGCGTGCTCCTTGCCAAAGGCGGCAATGGCGGTTTCGGCAATACACGCTTCAAGACCTCGACCAACCGCGCCCCGCGCCATGCCAATCCGGGCCTGCCGGGCGAAGAGCGCTGGATCATCCTGCGCCTCAAGCTCATTGCCGATGCCGGGCTTGTCGGCCTGCCCAATGCCGGCAAATCGACCTTCCTTGCGGCGGTGACGGCAGCAAAGCCCAAGATCGCCGACTATCCCTTCACGACGCTTCATCCAGGCCTTGGCGTGGTGCGCGTCCATAATCGTGAATTTGTCCTCGCCGACATTCCCGGCCTGATCGAAGGCGCCCATGAAGGCATCGGCCTCGGCGACCGCTTTCTCGGCCATGTCGAGCGCTGCCGCGTTCTTCTGCATCTCATCGACGGCACCTCGGAAAATGCCGGCGCCGCCTACAAGACCGTCCGCGCCGAGCTCATCGCCTATGGCGGCGGGCTGGAAGACAAGCCCGAGATCGTCGCTTTGACCAAAGCCGATGCGCTCGACGACGAGACCAAGAAAAAGCAGCTCGCCAGCCTGAAGCGCGCCTGCAAGCAGACGCCGCTTCTGCTCTCGGCCCATTCGGGCGCCGGCGTTCAGGAGGCCCTCAGTCTCCTCTTGCAGGTCATCGATAAGGACCGCGCCGTGGAGGCCGAAGCCCAGGCTCCGGTAACCGACACCGCATGGCGACCGTGACGCTTCACTGACTTTGTGATAGCGCCACTCCAATTCTCTTAAGCGGTTCGCCCCGTGTCCGTGCCCCAACTCATCCAGTTCCGCCGCGTCGTCGTCAAAATCGGCTCGGCCCTTCTCGTCGACGCCGAACAGGGCGCGCTGAAACGCGCCTGGCTGGAAAGCCTCGCCGAAGACATGGCCGCTCTCACCAAGCGCGGCGCGGACGTCCTTGTCGTCTCCTCCGGCTCGATTGCGCTCGGGCGCACCGTGCTCGGCCTGCCGGGCCGGGCGCTGCGCCTCGAGGAAAGCCAGGCGGCCGCGGCCGTCGGCCAGATCGCGCTTGCCCGCGCCTGGTCGGAAGTGCTCGGCGGGCACGGGCTGACGGCAGGCCAGATCCTTCTGACCTTGGGAGATACGGAAGAACGCGAGCGCTATCTGAATGCGCGCGCAACGCTGCAGCGCCTTCTCGATTTCAAGGCCGTTCCCGTCATCAACGAAAACGACACCGTGGCGACGACCGAAATCCGCTACGGCGACAATGACCGCCTTGCGGCGCGCGTTGCCACCATGGCCTCGGCCGATCTTCTCGTTCTCCTGTCCGATATCGACGGTCTGTACACCGCGCCGCCGCAGCGCGATCCCGATGCGAAACACATTCCTGTCGTCGAGCGCGTCACCGCCGAGATCGAAGCCATGGCGGGCGCCGCGGGTTCGGAGTTCTCGCGCGGCGGCATGAAGACCAAGATCGACGCGGCGAAGATCGCGACCAATGGCGGCGCGCATATGGTCATCGCGTCGGGCAAGGTTCTGCACCCGCTTCGCCAGATCGAGCAGGGCGGCACCTGCACCTGGTTCCTCGCGACCGGAAGTCCGTCCGCAGCGCGCAAGCGCTGGATCGCGGGCACGCTTGTCGCCCGCGGCTCGCTCTATCTCGACGAAGGTGCGGTGAAGGCGCTGCGTTCCGGCAAGAGCCTTCTTCCCGCCGGCGTGACGCGCGTCGAGGGCAATTTCTCGAACGGCGATGCGGTTGTCGTGCGCGATCCTGCCGGCAATGAAATCGGCCGCGGTCTTGTGGCTTATGACGCGGTGGATGCGATCAAGATCGCCGGAAAGAATTCGGCGGCCATCGAGGAAATCCTCGGCGCGCCGTTCCGCAGCGCCATGATCCATCGCGACGATCTCGTTGTCGGCGCGTAGGGGGCGGCAATGACGTCCCGTTTGCCTTCTTTTCCTATCCTGCGTGCGAACCCGCTCCCGCTTCGCTATATAAAGTCCCGATGAACCGTCCCGTCGCCAAGCCTTCCGGCAATCCGATAGCCGCGCTGATGTCCCGTCTGGGCAACTCGGCGCGGGCGGCGGCGCGCGTGCTGGCGCTGGCCGATGCGGCCACCAAGGACAAAGCGCTTCTTGCCATGGCTGCGTCGATCCGCACCCGCGCGGCAAAGATCCTTGCCGCCAACGAGGAAGATGTTGCCGCGGCGCAGAAGGCCGGCGCGAGCGCGGCGCTGATCGATCGCCTCATTCTGAACGCGGCGCGCATCGAAGGCATGGCTGCCGGTATAGAGGCCGTCGCCGCTTTGCCCGATCCGGTCGGGCGCGTACTTGCCGAATGGCAGCAACCCAACGGCCTGAAGTTCGAGCGCGTTGCAACGCCGCTCGGCGTCATCGGCGTGATCTATGAGAGCCGCCCCAATGTTACGGCCGATGCTGCGGCGTTGACGCTGAAATCCGGCAATGCCGTCATCCTGCGCGGCGGCTCGGACAGTCTGAAATCCTCCGCTGCGATTCATGAAGCTCTCGTCGAGGGCATCAAATCCGCGGGCCTTCCCGAAGGCGCAGTGCAGATCGTGCCGACCAAGGATCGCGATGCGGTCGGCGAAATGCTGTCCGGTCTTGACGGAAATCTCGATGTCATCGTGCCGCGCGGCGGCAAGGGTCTTGTTGCGCGTGTACAGACAGAAGCGCGCGTTCCGGTTTTTGCCCATCTTGACGGCAACAACCATATCTATGTGCACGCGCCCTGCGATCTCGATCTTGCGAAGAAGATCTTGCTGAACGCCAAGCTGCGCCGCACCGGCGTCTGCGGCGCAGCCGAGACTTTGCTCGTCGACAGGGCTCTGGCGGAAACGCATCTGAAACCGCTTGTGACCATGCTGCTCGATGCCGGTTGCGCCGTGCGCGGCGATGCGGCTGCCCGGAAAGCCGATCCGCGCGTCACGGAAGTCTCCGAGCAGGATTATGCGACGGAGTTTCTCGACGCCATCATCGCCGCCGGCGTCGTCGACGGCCTTGATGCCGCGATCGCTCATATCGAGCGTTACGGCTCGCATCACACCGACGCGATCATCACCTCCGATAAAACTGCCGCCGAACGTTTTCTGCGCGAGGTCGACAGCGCGATCGTGCTCCACAACGCCTCGACGCAGTTTGCCGATGGCGGCGAATTCGGCTTCGGCGCCGAGATCGGCATTGCCACGGGGCGTATGCACGCGCGCGGGCCGGTCGGGCTTGAGCAGCTGACAAGCTTCAAATATCGCGTCCGCGGCGAGGGGCAGACACGGCCGTGATCGCTCTGCCGCCGCATGCGCCCGGCATGCGCATCGGTCTTTACGGCGGGTCGTTCAACCCGCCGCACGCGGCGCATCTCATGGTCTCGAAAACCGCTTTGCGCCGTCTCGGGCTCGACCGGGTCTGGTGGCTGGTCACGCCGGGAAATCCCTTAAAGCCGCGCGCCGATCTGAAACCGCTCGGGGAGCGCCTCGAGCTGTCGGGCAAGCTCATCGACGACACCCGCATTTCGGCGACCGGACTTGAGGCCGAACTCGGCACGCATTTTACCGTCGATACGGTGGGCGCGCTGCAGCGGCTTTGCCCGGATGTGCGGTTTGTGTGGCTGATGGGGGCGGACAATCTCGCCCAGTTCGGCCGCTGGCGGGACTGGCGGACGCTGGCCGCGCGGGTGCCTTTCGCGGTGATCGACCGGCCGGGCTTCACCCACCGTGCCCTAAGGGGGAAGGCGGCTCTGGCCCTCTCCAAGCACCGGATCGATGAGAGCGATGCCGGCCTTCTGGCCGATCTTGTCCCTCCGGCCTGGACTTTCCTGCACGGCCCGCGCTCTAGCCTGTCCTCGACGGCCATCCGCGCAAAAACGTCACGCAAGTGAGGTAGAACTTCACTTGAACGAACCTTTACCGAATCCCTATATTGATTCGTGTGGCCGCATATGGGTGCGTCCCACAGCGTGAGTGAGGGCGAAAACACTGCAGATGTCTTTGTCTCAGGGGGCGGGCAAGAACACGCTCCCGAAAGGTGCCCCGGCCGCCGTCCCGGCCGCCGCGGACCTGAATTCGCTGATCCAAGGCCTCCTCGACGATGCGAAAGCCGAGAAGACCACCGTGATCGACCTGACGGGAAAATCCTCCATAGCCGACGTGATGATCGTGACCGAAGGGCGGGCCAACCGCCATGTCGCCGCGATCGCCGACCGCGTCGTCCGGGGCCTCAAAGAACAGGGGCATAAGGGTCTTCGCGTCGAAGGGCTGAACACCGCCGATTGGGTTCTGATCGATGCCGGCGATGTCATCCTTCACATCTTCCGTCCGGAAGTCCGCTCCTTCTACAATCTGGAAAAGATGTGGTCGGCGGATCGTCCGGTGGAGCGGATGGCGGTCTGACGCGTCTATAGTGCGGCAATGAAACTCCTTATTGCCGCCGTAGGTAAACTGAAGCACGGGCCCGAGGGTGACCTCGTTGCCCGCTATGCGGACCGCACTGTCCAGATCGGTCGCGCTCTGGCGCTAGCGCCCTTCGACATTCACGAAATCTCCGAAAGTAAAGCCAAGCGCGCCGAGGACCGAAAGCGCGAAGAGGCGGCAGGGCTGACCGAACTTCTCGTTCCCGGCGTGCTCATCGCGCTCGACGAGACCGGAAAAACCCTCACCAGCACGGAATTCTCACAACAGCTCGCCCGCTGGCGCGATGACGGCACGCAGACGGCGCAATTCGTCATAGGCGGCCCCGACGGCCTCGATCCCGCTCTGCGCGAGCGCGCCGTATTGACGATGAGCTTCGGGCGCATGACCTTGCCCCACCAATTGGTCCGTGCGCTGCTCGCCGAACAGATCTATAGGGCGGCGACGATTCTTGCGGGACATCCCTATCACCGCGAAGGTTAGGGCGGGGATAGCGATTCGCATCATGCGGCCACGGACGACACGACAGCTTATTGCCGGCGCCATCGGCGCGGGGCTGTTTGCCGTGGCGTTTTTCGCCGCGGCGCAGGAAACAGCGCCGGAAGCTGTTCCCGAGGAGCTGAATATCCGCCGCGAAAATCTCGGCAAGAGCGCCGAAGATCTCGGCCGCACCAAGGAAATGCAGCAGAAGCTGCGCGCCGAAATCCAGCAGCTTGCCGAAGAGCGCTCGCGCCTGTCGGCCGAACTCGTCGCGACCGCGGCGCGCGCCCGCGACACCGAGGCGAAGATGAGCGCGAGCGAGGCCAAGCTCGCCGATCTCGCCGACACCGAGAACGATATCCGCAAGAAGTTCGAAAGCCGGCGCGCCGTCGTCGCCGAGCTTCTCGCCGCTCTGCAGCGTATGGGCCGCAATCCGCCGCCGACGCTCCTCGTCCAGCCCGAAGACGCGCTCGCCTCGATTCGCTCGGCGATCGTCCTCGGTGCAGTGCTGCCGGAGATCCGTGAACAGGCGGAAGAGCTCGCCGCCGATCTCGAAGAACTGGGGCGCATCCGCCGTGAAGCGGTCCGCCATCGCAATCTCCTCGCCGCCGACAAAGCCGACCTCCTGGCGGCGCAGCAGCGCCTCGGCCTTCTGGTCGAGGTCCGGCAGACCAAGCTCAAGGAGCGGGAGCAGACCTTGGCGGGCGAAACCCGCAAGGCGGCCGAACTCGGACGCCAGGTGCAATCTCTCGAAGATTTGATTGCCCGTATGGAGAAGGATGTCGATGCCGCCAGGAAGGCCGCCGAGGCGGCTGCCGCGGCGCCCGAGCCGCCTCCGCCGCCCACCGGAGGCCCCCGCCAGGACCTCGCCGCCCTCTCGGACCCCGGGCGGATGGCCCCGGCGGTTGCCTTCGGTTCGGCCAAGGGCCTCTTGCCATTGCCTGTTTCGGGAACTCGTCTCAGGAGCTTTGGCGAGACCGACGATCTGGGCTCATCCCAGAAAGGGCTCACAATTTCGACGCGATCTCAGGCTCAAGTCACCGCGCCTTGTGACGGCTGGGTGGTGTATGCTGGGCCGTTCCGCTCCTATGGACAACTCTTGATCCTGAACGCCGGCGGCGGATACCATGTGTTGCTCGCCGGTATGGAAAAGATCAGCGTATCGCTAGGGCAGTTTGTGTTGACGGGTGAACCGGTTGCCGAGATGGGCGCCGCATCCGGCCAAATTGTCTCAGTGGTCGGGGGCGCCGCAAGACAGCCGGTGCTCTATGTCGAGTTCCGCAAAGATGGTCAGTCGATCGATCCCGGGCCTTGGTGGGCCCTCAATTCGGAAAAGGTTCGTGGATAATGCGTAAGACGACACTTGTTCTTGCAGGCGCCCTTCTCGGCGCGACCGCCATGAGTCTTGCCCGCGATCCGGACATTATCTCCAAGGCCTGGGCGGCCAATGCGGAGACCTACAAGAATCTCAATCTCTTCGGCGATGTGTTCGAGCGCGTCCGCGCCGACTATGTCGAAAAGCCCGACGACAAGCAGCTCGTCGAAAATGCCATCCAGGGCATGCTCAACGGGCTCGACCCGCATTCGAGCTATATGGACGACAAGCGCTATCGCGACCGCCAGGTGGATATCCGCGGCGAGTTCGGCGGCCTCGGCATCGAGGTCACGATGGAGAACAACCTGGTCAAGGTCATGTCGCCGATCGACGACACGCCGGCCTCCAAAGCCGGCATCCAGGCCAACGACATCATCACTCATATCGACGGCGAAGCGGTCGAAGGCCTGACCCTGCCGCAGGCGGTCGAGAAGATGCGCGGCGCGGTCAACACACCGATCCTGCTCAAGATCCTGCGCAAGGATTCGGAGCCGCTCGAGATCAAGCTCGTGCGCGACATCATCCGCATCCGCGTCGTCAAGAACCGTGACGAAGGCGATCTCGGCTATGTCCGTATCGCCCAGTTCACCGAGCAGACCGAAGACGAGCTGCTCAAGGCGATCGACACCATCAACAAGAAGATTCCGAAGGATAAGCTCAAGGGCTATGTCCTTGATCTGCGCAACAATCCGGGCGGCCTGCTCGACCAGTCGATCCGCGTCGTCGATGCGTTCCTGAATCGCGGCGAGGTCGTGTCGACCCGCGGCCGCAAGCCGGAAAACATCGACCGCTATTCGGCCCGTCCGGGCGATGTGATCGACGGCAAGCCGCTGATCGTGCTCGTCAACGGCGGTTCGGCCTCGGCCTCTGAAATCGTCGCTGGCGCTCTGCAGGACCACAAGCGCGCGACGATTGTCGGTACGCGTTCCTTCGGCAAGGGCTCGGTCCAGACCATCCTGCCGCTCGGCCCGAACGGCGTGAACGGCGCTCTGTCGCTGACGACGGCGCGTTACTACACGCCGTGCGGCCGCTCCATCCAGGCGACGGGCATCGAGCCCGACATCCTGATCGAGCCGAAGATTCCGGACGAGCTGAAGGGCAAGGACCGGATGCAGGGCGAAGCGGGTCTGCGCGGCCACCTGCGCGGCACGAACGAGGACGCTAAGGATGCGCGTCCGGCGGCTCCCGTCTCTCAGGAAGAGATCAAGAGCGAAGAGAAGAAGACCGACGCCGACGGCAAGAAGGAAGAGGGCGGTTCCTCCGCCTATGTGCCGCCGGATCCGAAGGACGACGTGCAGCTGCAGCTCGCTTACGAGCTGATCCGCGGCGCCAAGACCGACGGCAAGTTCCCGCCGAAGCCCGGCGAGCTGTCGTCCGAGTGCTCGCAGGTCGCCAAGGCCTCCGGCACTCCGGCCAAGAAGAGCCAGGCGAACTAAGCGCCGATAGGCTCAGCCACTACCGAGAATCACAGGCGGCGGATAACATCCGCCGCTTCTGATTCTTGAGGTTCGCGCGAGTGGCGGCGGACGACCTGGACACACCTCTCGGCATGAACGAACGGAAGAAGCGCCGTTTGCCGAATGTTGCGCCGGTCGTCGCCGGCATTGTCGCTACGATTTTCGGCATCGGCATCGCCTGGGTCATGCTGATCGACAATCCGCTCGGCGGCGAACCTGTGGCCGTCGTCGCCATCGATCGCACCAAGCCGCAGGCGGGCCAGTCCAAACAGACCGCAGCTCCCTCACAGCAGAATCAGGCTCAGGGCGCGCCGCCGCAATCGGCCAAGGATCAATCGGGTCAGCCCTCTGCCGAGACGGCGAGCAAATCCGGCCCGCTCATCATCAAGGTGCCGCAGAACGGCGCGCCGTCAGGCCCCTCCGTGATGGGCCAGGGCGATACGGTGGTCTCCGAAGCGTCGAAATACGGCATGGTGCCGAAGATCGGTGCCGACGGCCGCAAGCCCTCCGACATCTTCTCGAAAACCTCCGTCGCCGAAGCAGAAGACAAAAGGCCGAAGATCGCCATTCTGATGGGCGGGCTCGGCGTCGGCCGCGAGGCGACGAACGAGGTGTTCGAGAAACTGCCGCGCACGATCACGCTCGGCTTCCCGCCCTATAGCGACAATCTCGAACAATGGGTCGCCCGGGCGCGTGAGGAGGGGCATGAGATCATGCTCCAGGTGCCGATGGAGCCGTTCGATTATCCGAACAACGATCCCGGCCCGCAGACGCTGCTGACCTCGCTGCCCGCCGCCGCCAATATCGATCGTCTGCTCTGGGTGATGAGCCGCACCGGCGGCTATTTCGGTGTCACCTCCTATATGGGCGCGAAGTTCACCGCGTCCGAGGAGGCGCTTGCGCCGGTTCTCACCGAGATCGGCCGCCGCGGCCTCGTCTTCGTCGACAATGCCTCTTCGCCGCGAAGCCTCGTCTCGAAGGTCGGTCCCGAGACCGGCACGATTACCGCCCGCGCCGAGCTTGTCATCGATGCGACACCGAATGCCGACGATATTGATGCGGCTCTCGTGCGGCTCGAGGAAAAGGCGAAGAGGGAAGGCGCTGTGATCGGATTTGCCAGCCCTCTGCCCATCACCATTGCCCGCCTCGAGGCCTGGGCCGGCCAGCTCACCTCCAAGGGCATTGCCCTCGTGCCGGTCAGCGCGGTGGTAAAGCGTTTCAATCCTTCCTAAATTCACTTCCATGCCGAAACTGCCCTACCGCCCCTGCGTGGGCGTGATGCTCGTCAACCGGGACGGACTTGCCTTTGTCGGCAAGCGCGCGCCCGGCGGCAATGAGCCCACCGAAAATGTCTGGCAGATGCCGCAGGGCGGCATCGACGAGGGCGAAGATCCTTATGAGGCGGCGCTGCGCGAACTCTATGAAGAGACGAACGCAAGCTCGGTCGAGCTGATCGGCTCCACGAAAGGCTGGGTCACCTACGATCTTCCGCCCGAACTCGTCGGCGTCGCCTGGAAGGGGAAGTATTGCGGCCAGAAGCAGAAATGGTTCGCGCTGCGCTTCACCGGCAAGGACAAAGAGATCGATGTGAAGAAGCCGGGCGGCGGCAAGCACCGGCCGGAATTCGAAGACTGGCGCTGGGAGAAGATCGAAAAACTCCCCGGCCTGATCGTGCCGTTCAAGCGCGCCGCTTATGAAGAAGTCGTCGCCGAGCTTCTGCCGCTGGTGAAGGCGTGAGCGACAAACCCTATCGTCCCAATGTCGGCGTCGTGCTGTTCAACCGCGAGGGCCTTGTTCTTGCCGGCCACCGTTTCGCGTCGTCCGGTCCGGAAACCATCGATCCCGCCACCGCCTGGCAGATGCCGCAGGGCGGCATCGACGAGGGCGAGGACGTGGTGGAAGCCGCGCGCCGCGAACTCTGGGAAGAGACGGGCGTGAAATCGGTGTCGTTTCTCGCAAAGACCGACGAATGGTGGTTCTACGATTTCCCGCCTTACTCAGGCCCGCAGACGCACAAGCTCGCGCCCTTCCGCGGCCAGCGGCAGAAATGGGTCGCCTTCCGGATGGAAGGCGGGCTCGATGAGATCCAGATGGATGTCGAAGGCTGTGTGGAAGATCCGGAATTCGACGCCTGGGGCTTCTTCCCGCTCAGCGTCCTGCCGCGCCTCGTCGTGCCGTTCCGCCGCCCGGTCTATGAGAAAGTCGCGGAAGCGTTTGCGGGGTTTGCTGCGCCGGTCTGACTCACACCGGCCAATCACCCAGATTCCAGGCCGAGTCCCAGAACATCCATTCGAGCTGCGTGGCGCGCGTAAAGGCGTGGTGCATCGCCTTCAGCGTTTCAGGCGAGGCCTTTGCCGCGACGCGGTCAGTCGTTGCGATCACGGCGGCGACGGCATCGTGGAATTCCTGGCCGGCATAAGTGTCGATCCAGGCCTGGTAATTGTTCGGGGAAGCGGCTTCCGCATGGATGGCGCGGCCGACTTCGGCATAGATCCAGAAACAGGGCAGCAGCGCCGCCAGCACCACCGGATAGGGCTCGGCCCAGGCGGTCGCGATCAGGAAATTCGAATAGTGATGGCAGACGGGCGAGAGCGGCGTGCTCTCGAAATCCGCAGGCGTCACCTTGAAGCGCTGGAAGTAATCGGCGTGCAGTGCCCGCTCGACGATGATCGCGACCTTGGCGCCTTCCGAAAACTGCACGATGCCGTCCGGATCGTCGGCCTTGGCGGCGGCAACCGCCAGCGCGCGGCCGAAAGCGATCAGGTAATGCGCGTCCTGAATGATGTAGTGCTTGAAGCGGTCCTCGGACAGCGAGCCCTCTTTCAGCGCCACGTTGAAGGGCATGGCGCGGATGGTGTCGTAGAGCGCCTTGTTGGCGGTCCAGGCATCGGTGCTGAAGGACATTCAGACGCCTCCGGGTGCGGATATGAAAAAGCCCGGCTGGCCGGGCTTTGAAGATCAGTGAGCTGCGGCGGTCGCTTGCGCGCGCAGATCCTTCAGCCAGTCGAGGCGCTCCTGCGCCCGGCGCTTGGCTTCGTCGGAATGGGCGTGGCCGAGAGCGGCCTCCGCAATTTCGATTTCCTTGGCATAGACCGCGCCGTCGAGTTCGGCCGCCGGGACGGCGAAATCGGCGAGGATCGTCAGGCCGTCCGGGTTCACTTCGGCAAAGCCGCCGCGGACATAGAAGACCTGCTCGCCGCCGCCCGCCGCCTTGATGCGGACGAAGCCCGGCTTCAGCACGGTGATGAAGGGCGCGTGCTGCGCCAGCACCGTGAATTCGCCCTCGACGCCGGCAGCCGTCACGGCTTCGGCCTGCTCGGAGACGAGCAGCTTTTCGGGGGAGACGAGTTCGAAGGCGAAAGAAGCCATGACCTTGATTCCTTACGCGCGGCGTCCGACGACGACACCGGCGCCAAGGCCGATGAGTGCGCCGATCGCGGCGAAGATGCCGATATGCTGCCACTGGTCGGAGGTCAGCTCACCGCCGCCCTCCGCCCGGCCTTCGCCGGTGATCTGGATGTTCAGACCGGGGAGCTTGATCTCAGCCGATTGCGGCCGGGTCACATAGCCGACCAGGGCGCCGGCGATGAGGCCGATCACAAGAAGAAGCGCCTTGGTGTTCACCGGTCAGAACCTTTCGATCAGGCCGCTTCGGCGGCGAGTTTCTGAGCCTTCTCGATGGCTTCCTCGATGGAGCCGACCATGTAGAACGCCGCTTCCGGCAGATGGTCGTACTTGCCTTCGACGAGGCCCTTGAAGCTCTTGATCGTGTCTTCCAGCGCAACGAGCTTGCCCGGCGAGCCGGTGAAGATTTCGGCGACGTGGAAGGGCTGGCTCAGGAAGCGCTCGATCTTGCGGGCGCGGGCGACCGCGATCTTGTCGTCTTCCGAAAGCTCGTCCATGCCCAGAATGGCGATGATGTCCTGCAGGGCCTTGTAGCGCTGCAGCGTCTGCTGGACCTGACGGGCCGTGTTGTAGTGCTCTTCGCCGACGATGGCGGGCGAGAGCATGCGCGAGGTCGAGTCGAGCGGGTCGACCGCCGGGTAGATGCCCTTTTCGGCGATCGAGCGCGACAGAACGGTCGTCGCGTCAAGATGGGCGAAGGAGGCGGCCGGCGCCGGGTCGGTCAAGTCGTCGGCCGGCACGTAAATGGCCTGCACCGAAGTGATCGAACCCTTGTTCGTCGTGGTGATGCGTTCCTGCAGCGCGCCCATGTCGGTCGCGAGCGTCGGCTGATAGCCGACGGCCGAAGGAATACGGCCGAGAAGCGCCGACACTTCCGAACCCGCCTGCGTGAAGCGGAAGATGTTGTCGACGAAGAACAGCACGTCCTGGCCCTGGTCGCGGAAGTTCTCGGCGACCGTGAGGCCGGTCAGAGCGACGCGGGCGCGGGCGCCCGGGGGCTCGTTCATCTGGCCGTACACAAGGGCGCATTTGGAGCCGGCGGTCGAACCGCCGTTTTCCTTCGGGTCCTTGTTGACGTTCGACTCGATCATCTCGTGATAGAGGTCGTTGCCTTCGCGGGTGCGCTCGCCGACGCCGGCGAACACCGAATAGCCGCCATGGGCTTTCGCGACGTTGTTGATGAGCTCCATGATCAGAACGGTCTTGCCGACGCCGGCGCCGCCGAACAGGCCGATCTTGCCGCCCTTGGCGTAAGGCGCCAGCAGGTCGACGACCTTGATACCCGTGACGAGAATTTCGGCTTCCGTCGCCTGTTCCGCATAGGACGGCGCGGGCTGATGGATGGCGCGCACGCCGCCGACCGCCTCAATGGGGCCGGCTTCGTCGACCGGCTCGCCGATGACGTTCATGATGCGGCCGAGCGTGGCTTCACCGACCGGCACCGAGATCGGCGCGCCGGTGTCGATGACTTCCTGACCGCGCGTCAGACCTTCCGACGTGTCCATGGAAATGCAGCGGACGGTGTTCTCGCCGAGATGCTGGGCGACTTCGAGGACGAGGCGGTTGCCCTGGTTCGTCGTTTCGATCGCGTTGAGAATTTCCGGCAGGTGATCGTCGAACTGCACGTCGACGACGGCGCCGATGACCTGGGAGATGCGGCCCTTCGCGCCTGCGGCCTTCTTGGCCGATGCTGCTTTCGCCATGATACCTGTCCTCTTCGTCTATCCGGTCAGAGCGCTTCGGCGCCCGAGATGATTTCAATGAGTTCTTTGGTGATCTGCGCCTGACGCGAGCGGTTATAGTTCATCGTCAGCTTCTTGATCATGTCGCCCGCATTGCGGGTCGCATTGTCCATCGCGCTCATGCGCGCGCCCTGTTCGGACGCGGCGTTCTCAAGCAGAGCGCGGAAAATCTGGATCGCGACGTTCTTCGGCAGAAGCTCGGCGAGAATTTCCGCCTCGTCCGGCTCGAATTCGTACGGCACGGCCGGAGCCGCGGTGCCTTCCGGCAATTGGGCCGGAATGATCTGCTGCGCCGTCGGGATCTGCGCGATCACCGATTTGAAGCGCGAGAAGAACAAAGTGACGACGTCGAACTCGCCGGCCTCGAAACGGTCGATGACCGCCTGGGCGATGCTCTGCGCGTTCACAAAGCCGACCTGCTTCACTTCGCGCAGATCGACGGTCGGGTTCAGGCGGCTCGCGAACGTACGGCGGAGAATATCCGCGCCCTTGCGGCCAACCGGCAGGATCGTGACGTCCTTGCCTTCGGCGAGCAGACGCTCGGCATGCTGGCGGGCAAGACGCGAGATCGAGGAGTTGAACGCACCGGCAAGACCGCGCTCGGCGGTCGCGACCAGAAGAAGGTGCTTCTTGTCGGCGCCCGTGCCGCGGAGCAGCAACGGCGCTTCCGGTGAGTCCTTCATGCCGGCGGCAAGATTGGCCAGCACGCGGTCCATGCGCTCGGCATAGGGACGCGCCGCTTCGGCCGCCGTCTGCGCGCGACGCAGCTTCGCCGCGGCGACCATCTGCATCGCCTTGGTGATCTTCTGCGTCGCCTTCACCGAGGCGATGCGGTTGCGGAGGTCCTTAAGCGAAGCCATTCGCTCGTTTCTTTCTTAGATCAGGCGAAGGTCTTGGCGAACGAGTCGACGGCAGCTTTGAGCTTTTCGCCGGTCTCTTTCGACAGTTCCTTGGACGTGCGGATCGAGTCGAGAATGTCTGCGTGCTTGGAGCGCAGCGCGTTCAGGAGGCCCGTTTCGAACGGGCGGACCTGCGCGACCGGCAGCGTATCCAGATAGCCGTTGGTGCCGGCCCAGATGACCGCGACCTGTTCTTCGACCTTGAGCGGCGAGAACTGGCCCTGCTTCAGAAGCTCGGTCAGGCGGGCGCCGCGGTTCAGGAGGCGCTGCGTCGTCGCATCGAGATCCGAGCCGAACTGCGCGAAGGCCGCCATTTCGCGGTACTGCGCGAGCTCGCCTTTGATCTTGCCGGCAACCTGCTTCATCGCCTTGATCTGGGCGGCCGAGCCGACGCGCGACACCGAGAGGCCGACGTTCACCGCCGGACGGATGCCCTGATAGAACAGGTCCGTTTCGAGGAAGATTTGGCCGTCGGTGATCGAAATCACGTTGGTCGGGATATAGGCCGACACGTCGTTGGCCTGCGTCTCGATGACGGGGAGGGCGGTCAAGGAACCCGCGCCGTTATCGTCATTGAGCTTCGCCGCGCGCTCGAGGAGACGCGAGTGGAGATAGAAGACGTCGCCCGGATAGGCTTCGCGGCCCGGCGGACGGCGCAGCAGCAGCGACATCTGGCGGTAGGCGACGGCCTGCTTGGACAGATCGTCATAGGCGATGAGGGCATGGAGGCCGTTATCGCGGAAATATTCGCCCATGGCGCAGCCGGCGAACGGCGCCAGGAACTGCATCGGGGCCGGATCGGAAGCCGTGGCGGCGACGACGATCGAATACTCAAGAGCGCCCTGCTCTTCGAGCACCTTCACGAACTGCGCGACGGTCGAACGCTTCTGGCCGATGGCGACATAGACGCAGAAGAGCTTGGCCTTCTCGTCCTTGCCCTGATTGATCGGCTTCTGGTTCAGGATCGTGTCGAGGATGACGGCGGTCTTGCCGGTCTGGCGGTCGCCGATGATCAGCTCGCGCTGGCCGCGGCCGACCGGGATCAGGGCGTCGATCGCCTTGAGGCCCGTCTGCATCGGCTCATGCACCGATTTGCGCGGAATGATGCCGGGGGCTTTCACGTCGACGCGGGCGCGCTTCTTGGCGTTGATCGGGCCTTTGCCGTCGATCGGGTTGCCGAGCGCGTCGACGACGCGGCCGAGAAGTTCGGGGCCGACGGGAACGTCGACGATGGCGCCGGTACGCTTGACCGTGTCGCCTTCTTTAATGTCGCGGTCCGAACCGAAGATAACGACGCCGACATTGTCGGTTTCGAGGTTCAGGGCCATGCCGCGAATGCCGCCGGGGAATTCGACCATTTCACCGGCCTGGACCTGGTCGAGGCCGTAAATGCGGGCGATGCCGTCACCGACGGACAGAACCTGGCCGACTTCGGAGACTTCGGCTTCCTCGCCGAAATTCTTGATCTGATCCTTCAGGATCGCGGAGATCTCTGCGGCGCGGATATCCATCAGCGCACCTCTTTCATGGCGGTTTGAATGGCGGAAAGGCGAGTTTTCAGGGAGGCGTCGACCATGCGGCTGCCGAGCTGCACGATGATGCCGCCGATGATCGAAGGATCGACCTTAACATCGATCTCAACATCCTGGCTGGTGACGTCCTTCAGAGCGGATTTGATGTCCTTCAGGCGGGCATCGTTCATCGGCTCGGCGACGGTCACCTTGGCGGTCAGCTCGCCGCGCGCCTTTGCAACGATCGCGCGGAAAGCGCGGATCATGGCGTCGACCGCAAACAGGCGGCGGTTCTTGGCGGCAAGCTTGATGAAATTGGCGGCAAGACCGGTGAATTTGGCCTTGTCGAAAATGGCGGAGATGGCAGCAAGCTGCTCTTCCGCCGAGAAAACGGGGCTTTTGACGAGGCGCTTCAGATCGGCGGAGCTATCGAGAAGCTCATCGAAACGCTGCAGATCTTTCAGAACGGCGTCGACGGATTTGGACTCCTCGGCAAGCTCATACAGCGCCGTCGCGTAGCGGCCGGCCATGCTCGTCGGGGTCGCGTCGTTTGCTGACACGGATGGCGATCTTTCGTCGTCCAGTTCAGGGGCTTGTTCAGGTCGCTTCCGGCCTGCCTAAACCCTTGAAATATCGTGGTGTTTTGGCCGCGGGAGCCAGTCTTGGAAAGCAGCCCCCGCAAACCGCGGGTTGACTAACACGATGGCGTGAGTGGTGCAACACAACGAGGATGCGACTGAATGGCCACATAAATCAGCGCCGTTCTAAACAGCGCTACACAAAGCTCACCGGATCGACATCGATCTGCACCTGCAGCGATCCGGGGGCTTTCGGCGCGTTCGCAAGCCATGAGCGGATGAAGCCCGAAAGATCGGTCGTGCGCGGCGCTTTGACGATCAATCGCATGCGGTGACGGCCGCGGATCAGAGCCAAAGGCGGTTCGGCCGGCCCCAAAAGACGAATACCCGGCGTTTCCGGGAAAATCTGAGCGAGCGCGCGGGCATAGAGCTCGGCCTGTCTCTTATCCGGCGCCGAGACGATGAGACTGGCGAGCCTTCCGAACGGCGGCAGGGCCGCATCGGCCCGCGCTTCGATCTCGGCTTTATAGAAGGCTTCGCCATCATGCTTTTTCAGCGCCTGCATAACGGGATGGCCGGGATCGAAGGTCTGCACCACGCCGCGCCCGGGCTTTGCGCCGCGTCCGGCGCGTCCCGTCACCTGTTCGAGAAGCTGGAACGTGCGCTCGGCGGCCCGGGGGTCCGAGGTGCCGAGGCCGAGATCGCCGTCGACGACGCCGACCAGAGTGAGGTCCGGGAAGTTATGGCCCTTGGTCACGAGCTGGGTGCCGATAATGAGATCGACCTCATGCTTTGTGATGGCGTCGAGTTCGGCGCGCATGCGCTCGGCGCCGACGGTGATGTCGCTGGAGAGAACCGAGAGCCGCGCTTCGGGGAAAAGCTCGGCGGCTTCATCTCTTATGCGCTCCACGCCGGGGCCGACCGCAGCGAGCTTGCCGGGCATTTCGCATTTCGGGCAGGCCGGCGGCACGTCTTCATGATGTCCGCAATGATGGCAGACGAGCTGGCGGCGGAATCGGTGCTCGACCAGCCAGGACGAACAGTTCGGACATTGAAACCGGTGGCCGCAGGCGCGGCAGAGCGTCAGCGGCGCAAAACCTCTTCTGTTGAGGAACAGCAGCGCCTGTTCGCCGCGCGCCAGAGTTTCGCGCACTTCGGTTTCGAGCGGCGGCGCGATCCAGCGATTGGGCGAGGGCGGATCGTCCCGAAGATCGAGAAGTTCGATATCGGGCAGCGAGCGCCCGCCATAGCGCTCGGCGAGAAGATGATGTCTGTACCGCCCGGCATCGGCATTGACGCGTGTTTCAATGGACGGCGTTGCGGAGACCAGAACCACAGGAATTTCGGAAATCTGCGCCCGCACCACCGCCATGTCGCGTGCGTGATAAACGGGCGTATCGTCCTGTTTGAAGCCGGTATCGTGCTCTTCGTCGACGATAATGACGCCGAGATCCTTGAACGGCAGAAACAGCGCCGAACGCGCGCCGACGACGATCTGTGTTTCGCCGGTCGCCGCGCCTTCCCAGGTGCGGGCGCGGCGCCTCGGCGCCACCGTCGAATGCCATTCGCCGGGCGGTGCGCCGAAGCGGGCGGCAACGCGGTCGATCATCACCCGCGTCAGCGCGATTTCCGGCAGCAATATCAGCGCCTGGCGTCCCCTGCGCACGGCTTCGGCGACCGCCTCCATATAGGTCTCGGTCTTGCCCGAGCCGGTGACGCCTTCGAGAAGATGCGGCGAAAACTTGCGCGCGCGTACGGACGCGATGAGTTCTTCCGCGACCTTCGCCTGTTCGGCATTGAGTTCGGGCTTGGCGAACTCCGCATCGAGGCCGGAGCCGATCGGATCGGGCGGCAATTCGACAATGCGCAGCGCACCTTCTTTGATCAGCCCGTCGATCACGCCGACGGAGACGCCTGCTTCGCGCGCGAGATCGGATTTGATGCGCGCCAGATTATCTGACGCGGTCTTCAGCACGCGCTCGCGCGCCGCGGTCATGCGCGCGGGCGCATCGCCGGTCGTAATGACAGCGCGCTTGGGCGATTCGTCGCCGGCATTGCGCGCCCCGCGCAGCGCGATGCGCAGCACCATGCCGGCGGGCGAGAGCGTGTAGCGCACCACCCAATCGACGAACTTCAGAATTTCGGGCGGAAGCCTCGGGAGATCGTAAGCCGCCTCGACCGGCTTCAGTTTTTTCGCCGGCACATCCTCATCGCCCGGGCCCCAGACGACGCCGGCCTGCATGCCGCCGCCAAGCGGCACCTCGACGATGTCGCCGGGCTGCAGATCGAGCCCCTCGGGAACGGAATAGGTGAAGCTGCGGTCGAGGGCGACCGGCAGCAGAACCTCGGCGCGCTTCATTCGGGTGTGTGGCAGACGGCCTCGATATTGTGGCCCTCGGGGTCGAGGACAAAGGCGCCGTAATAGTTGGGATGGTAATGGGCGCGGATGCCGGGCGGACCGTTATCCCGGCCCCCGGCGGCTATCGCCGCTTTATAGAAGGCCTCGACCGCGGCGCGGTTTTCGGCGGCGAAGCAGACATGCACATGGGGGGTGGTCCGGCCCTCGGCGCCCAGCCAGAAATCCGGCTTGCCGCCCGGTCCGCCATAGCCGCAGGCCCTGTAGCCCGGATGCTCCTCCTGCTGGACCTCCATCACGATGGAAATGCCGAGAGGTTTCAGGGCGGCGGAGTAAAATGCCTTGGCGCCTTCATAATCTTCGACGGCGAACCCTATATGGTCGAGGATCATCCGCTTCTCTCTCGTCTCTCTTGCAAATGCGGGCGGGGCGAGCGATGCACGGCGCATCACGCGCGAGGAACTTACGCCATGAAATTCTTTGTCGATACCGCCGATATCGGGGAAATCCGGGACCTGGCCGAAACCGGCCTGATCGACGGTGTGACCACCAATCCCTCGCTGGTGCTGAAGGCCAACCGGCCCTATCCGACCATTCTGAAAGAGATTTGCGAAGTCGTGCCCGGCCCGGTCTCGGCCGAAGTCGCCGCGACCGATCTCGACGGCATGCTCAAAGAAGGCCGGACGCTGGCCAAGATCGCCTCGAACATCGTCATCAAGGTGCCGCTGACCTGGGACGGGCTGAAAGCCTGCCGTGTTTTCCGCTCGGAAGGGACGATGGTCAATGTCACGCTCTGCTTCTCGGCCAATCAGGCGCTGCTCGCCGCCAAGGCCGGCGCCAGCTTCATCTCGCCCTTTATCGGCCGCCTCGACGACATCCATCTCGACGGCATGGAGCTGATCCAGGAAATCCGCACGATCTACGACAACTATCCGGACTTCGAGACCGAGATCCTCGCCGCCTCGATCCGCACACCGCTTCACGTGAAGCAGGCCGCGATGATCGGCTCGGATGTCGCGACCTGCCCGGCGGCGGTCATCAAGAGCCTCGTCAATCATCCGCTGACGGATAAGGGCCTCGCCCAGTTCGTCGCCGACTGGAAGAAGACGGGTCAGTCGATCTGATAGTTCACCTCTCCCCGCCTGAACTCGGATGTTTCCGAGTTCAGCTCGTCTACGACCAAGTCGGGAACACCCGACTTGGTTTGGGGAGAGGTCGGCACGCAGTGCCGGGTGAGGGGCAAGTTCCAACGCGACGCCCCCTCACCCCGGCCCTCTCCCCGCGCGCGGGAGGAGGGAGAATGCTCACTCCTCTTTAAATGCCCAAGCTCCATATTAGAGCGATGCAGATCGATCTTCCCGCCGCATCCGACGTGAAGGCGCAGTTCGCCTCCTGGATCGCCCATCTCGCCGATGAGCGGCGGCTGTCCGAGCTGACGGTCGAGGCCTATGGCCGGGATGTGCGCTTCTTTCTCGGCTTCCTGCAGGAGCATCTCGGCGGCCCGCCTTCGCTGAACGATCTCGACACGCTGAAGCCGCGCGACATCCGCGCGTTTCTCGCCCGCAGACGAACCGAGGGCCTGTCGAGCCGCTCGGTGATGCGGGCGCTGGCGGCCTCGCGCAGCTTCGCCCGCTTCCTCGAACGGGCCGGCAATGGCTCGGCTTCGGCTTTGGCTGCCATCCGCGCCCCGAAAATCGCCCGCAGCCTGCCCAAACCCCTGACGGCGTCGGCCGCCCGGAAAATGACCGACACCGAGACACGGGCCGGCGATCCGCGCGAGCCCTGGGTCCTGGCCCGCGATGCGGCGGTGATCGCTCTCTTATATGGATGCGGACTTCGTATCGCCGAGGCGCTGTCGCTGACCCGGCGCGAGGCGCCCTCGAAGAGCCAGCGCGCTTTGAGGGTTACCGGCAAAGGCGGCAAGACGCGGCAGGTGCCGGTGATCGACAGCGTGGTGCAGGCGGTGGAGGACTATATCGCCCTGTGCCCCTGGACGCTTGAGCCCGACGGGCCGCTGTTTCTCGGCGCCAAAGGCGGCCCCCTATCGCCGCGCATCGTCCAGCGGGCGATGCAGGAGATGCGCTCGGCGCTCGGCCTGCCGGAGACCGCGACCCCGCATGCGCTGCGCCATTCCTTTGCGACCCATCTCCTGGCGCGGGGCGGGGATCTCCGCTCGATTCAGGAGCTTTTGGGCCATTCCAGCCTGTCGACCACCCAGATCTATACCGAGGTCGATGCGGCCAAGCTGATCGCGGTCCATGCCGCCGCCCACCCAAGGGCACGATCCGCTTGAGCCTGAAGCCATATTTCCGCGCTGAAATATGAATCGCAATTTTTGGGAAACATCCGCCCCTTAAGACGTTGTCCATCGAATTTGGTTTCTGGGGCTCACAACAATGTCGCTGAAGCGCACTCTCCTGATGGTCGCCGCCTACTTCATGGCGCTGAGCTTTATGGCTCTGCCGTTCATGCTGATCGAGGCGGATGCCCAAATTGCGCCGGCGGCGGTGATTGAGCAGCTCCAGCAGCAGTAGTTTTCTTCCCAAGGACTCGAGACCCTCGCGGAGAAACGAAAAGGGCCCGGCTTGTAGAGCCGGGCCTTTTCCGCATTTGGAGCCATCCGCATCAGGCCGTTTTGCGGTTTCGCCTCGCGAAGAGGTTCAGCGCCTCGATCAGCGCCGAGAAGGCCATGGCCGCATAGATATAGCCCTTCGGGATTTTGACTCCGAAGCCGTCGGCAATCAGCGCAACACCGATCAAGAGCAAAAAGCCCAGCGCCAGCATGATCACGGTCGGATGGCGGCCGATGAAATTACCGAGCGGGTCGGCGGCGAGCAGCATCACGCTGACGGTGACGAGCACCGCCACGATCATGATCGGCACATGCTCGGTCATGCCGACCGCAGTGACGATGCTGTCGATCGAGAAGACGAGATCGAGCACGAGGATCTGGCCGATGGTCGCGGCAACGGTGAGTTCCGCCGCGCGGGATTCGAACATATCGCCCTCTTCGGGCGGCTCCATATGGTGATGGATTTCCTTCGTCGCTTTCCAGACGAGGAAGAGGCCGCCGCCGATCAAGATGATGTCGCGCCAGGAAATCTCATTGCCGAACACCGAGAACAATGGCGCGGTCAGGCCGATAATCCACGCAATGACGAAGAGCAGCGCAATGCGCATGCCGACCGCCATGCCGATGCCGAGGCGCCGCGCGAACGAGCGCCGCTCGGGCGGCAGCTTGTTGGTGAGGATCGAGATAAAAAGAAGATTGTCGATGCCGAGCACGACTTCCATCGTGATCAGCGCCAGCAATGCCGCCCAGGCAGCGGGATCGGCAAGCAGCGTAAAAATATAGTCCATCGCTCAGGAAGATGGAGGGCAGAGCGCCGCCCGCAAGGGGCGGCGCGCCGATACCTCAGTCTACCGTATAAATACAGGGTGCCGGATTACATATGCCCGATCACATATGAATCGCGCGCTTATCGACGGCGAGCGCTGCTTCCTTCACCGCTTCGCTTAAAGTCGGATGCGCATGGCAGGTGCGGGCGATGTCTTCGGACGATGCGCCGAATTCCATGCCGAGCGCAGCCTCCGCGATAAGGGTTCCGGCTTCCGGGCCGATGATATGTACGCCGAGCACCTTGTCGGTCGTGGCGTCGGCAAGGATTTTTACGAAACCGTCCGTCGTGTCGTTCGCCTTGGCGCGGCCGTTCGCGGTGAACGGGAACTTGCCGATACTGTAAGCGGTGCCGGCGGTCTTCAGTTCTTCTTCCGTCTGACCGACGCTGGCGACTTCCGGATAGGTGTAGACGACGCTCGGTATGACGCCGTAATTCACATGGCCCGCTTTGCCGGCGAGAATCTCGGCAACCGCCATGCCTTCGTCTTCGGCTTTGTGAGCGAGCATCGGTCCGGCGATGACGTCGCCGATGGCGTAAATACCGTTGACCGAGGTCTTGAAATGGCCGTCGGTCTTGACGCGGCCGCGCTCGTCGAGCTGAACGCCCAGCTTGTCGAGGCCGAGACCTGCCGTATACGGCACGCGGCCGATGGCGACGAGAACAACATCGGCTTCGATCACTTCCGCTTTGCCGCCGGCGGCGGGTTCGATCGTCGCCTTCAGGGTCTTGCCCGACCCATCGACGCCGGTGACCTTCGAGCCGAGTTTGAAAGTGATGCCCTGTTTGGACTGCAGGCGTTCGAACTGGCGAGCCACTTCCGTATCCATGCCGGGCAGGATGCGGTCGAGGAATTCGACGACGGTGACCTCAGAGCCAAGGCGACGCCAGACCGAGCCGAGCTCAAGGCCGATCACGCCCGCGCCGATGACGAGCAGCTTGCCCGGCACTTTCGACAGCTCAAGCGCGCCGGTCGAGGAGACGATCCTCTTCTCGTCGATCTCGACGCCTTTGAGGCGCGTGACGTCGGATCCCGTCGCGATGACGATGTTTTTCGTCGTGATCTCGGTCGCGTTGCCTTTCTCGGGCTTGATCGAAATCTTGCCGGGTGCGGTGATCGTGCCGGCGCCGAAATGCACATCGATCTTGTTCTTCTTCATCAGGAAGTCGACGCCCTTCACATTGCCGTCGACGCCCTTCTGCTTGAAGGCCTGCATGGTCTTCAGATCAAGTTTCGGCGAAACGCCGATGCCCATGCCGCCGAATTTGTGTTCGGCTTCTTCAAAGAGATGCGAGGCGTGCAGCAGCGCTTTCGACGGAATGCAGCCGATGTTCAGGCAGGTGCCGCCAAGCGTTGCGCGTTTTTCGACGACGGCGGTTTTCAGCCCGAGCTGCGCCGCGCGGATGGCGCAGACATAGCCGCCGGGGCCGGTGCCGATAACGACGAGATCGTAAGTGTCAGCCATAATTTTTCAAACTCACATGAAGAGCGCGATGAACATCAGGAAGAGGCCAAGGGCGGCCACAACCCAGACCGCGGAACGGATATAGGGAATGCCCATGAGATATAGCGGTATGTAGACAAGACGAGCGAGAAGCCAGATCCAGGCTCCGGTCGTGGCAATTCCGCCGGTCTTGTTCAGAACGGCGAGCGCCAGCGAAAGCGCGATCAAGGCGGTGAAGGTTTCAAGATAGTTTTTCAGTGCGCGCTCGGCGCGTCCGGCATAGAGACCTTTCACTTGAATGCGCTCGTCGCGCGCGCTGGCGTTCCAGGCGCGGCCGAGTTCCATCGTCGCCAGGATCGCCTGCAGCGAGATGTGGAAGAAGAGAAGGGCGACCCCGAGGGCGAGGACGACGATCTCTTGAGGCATTGAAGGCATTTTGCGCTCTTACAGATCGAGCACGAGGCGCGCGGGATCCTCGAGAGCTTCCTTGACCTTGACGAGGAAGGTGACGGCGCCCTGGCCGTCGACCACGCGGTGATCGTAAGTCAGTGCCAGATACATCATCGGCCGCGCCACGATCTCGCCATTGCGCACGACCGGGCGCTGCTCGATGCGATGCATGCCGAGAATGCCCGATTGCGGCGCGTTGAGGATCGGCATCGACATCAGCGAGCCATACACGCCGCCATTCGAGATGGTGAACGTGCCGCCTTGCATGTCTTCGATGCCGAGATGGCCTTCGCGTGCCTTCTTGCCGGCTTCGACAATGGCGCGTTCGATCTCGGGCAGGGTCTTCTTGTCGACATCGCGCACGACCGGCACGACAAGGCCGCGCTCGGTGCCGACGGCGATGCCCATATGGTAGTAGTTCTTGAAGACGAGGTCGTCGCCGTCGATCTCGGCGTTGACGGCCGGAACCTCTTTCAGCGCGTGCACGCAGGCCTTGGTGAACAGGCCCATGAAGCCGAGCTTCACGCCGTGGCGCTTTTCGAAATCGTCCTTGTAATGCGAGCGCAGCTCCATCACGGCGGTCATGTCGACATCGTTATAAGTCGTCAGCAGGGCCGCGGTGTTCTGCGCATCCTTCAGGCGGCGCGCGATGGTCTGGCGCAGGCGCGTCATGCGCACGCGCTCTTCGCGCTCTACATCGGCCGGAGCGGAAGGCGCGCGCGGCGCGGCGGGAGCCGAAGGAGCCGATGCGGCTGGGCGCGACTGCGCACCACCCTGAATGACCGACAGCATGTCGCCTTTGGTCACGCGGCCGTCTTTGCCGGTTCCCGATGCCGGCGGGCTGACGCCCGATTCCGCCGCGAGACGGCGCACGGACGGCGCCTGATCGTCGGCAGATTTCGGAACCGCGCGCGGCTTCACCTCTTCTTCGGCAGCTTTGATCGGCTTTGCCGTATCGGTCTTCTCGTTCGGGTTACCGGTGCCGCCGGATTTCTTCTCGGCGCTGCCGTTGGAGGCGGCAGCAGACGCGCCGGCATCGATGGCGCCGAGCTTTGCGCCGACATTGACGGTGTCGCCTTCCTTGGCGGCGATTTCGGACAGAACACCGGCGGCGGGCGCCGGCACTTCCACCGTCACCTTGTCGGTTTCAAGCTCGACCAGCGGCTCGTCGGCTTTGACGGCATCGCCCGGCTTCTTGAACCACTTGCCGATCGTGGCCTCGGTGACGCTTTCACCCAGAGCCGGTACGCGAATTTCGGTTGCCATTTTTCACCTGTTGGCGGCGCCAAGGCCGCTTGTGCCGCTAGTAATTACGCGAAAGCCTCGTCGAGGAAGGCGCGGAGCTGAGCCTGATGTTTCGACATCTGGCCGACAGCCGTCGATGCTGCGGCCGGGCGGCCGACATAACGCAGACGGCGATCCGAACCCTTCTTGCCGGAAGCCCAGCTCACATAGTGCTCGACGAAGAACCAGGCGCCCTGATTGCGCGGCTCTTCCTGACACCAGACGATCTCGGCGTTCTCGAAAGCCGCCAGTTCCTGCGCCAGCGATTTCGCCGGGAACGGATAGAGCTGTTCGATGCGCAGGATATAGACGTCGTCCACGCCGCGCTTTTCGCGCTCGTCGATGAGGTCGTAATAGACCTTGCCGGTGCACAGGATCAGGCGGCGGATCTTCTTCGGCTCGACCAGGCCCTTGCCGCCGACGCGGGGGTCCGCATCGTCGTGCAGCCAGCGATGGAAGTAGGTGCCTTCGCCCATATGCTCGAGCTTCGAGACCGCCCGCTTGTGACGCAGAAGGCTTTTCGGCGTCATCAGGATGAGCGGCTTGCGGAAGTCGCGCTTCAGCTGACGCCGCAGGATGTGGAAGTAGTTCGACGGCGTCGTGCAGTTGGCGATCTGCATATTGTCTTCCGCCGCCATCTGCAGGAAGCGCTCAAGGCGCGCCGAGGAATGTTCCGGTCCCTGGCCTTCATAGCCATGCGGCAGGAGCATTACGAGGCCCGACATGCGCAGCCATTTCCTCTCGGCGGAGGAGATGAACTGGTCGATGACGACCTGCGCGCCGTTGGCGAAATCGCCAAACTGCGCTTCCCACAAGGTCAGCGCGCTCGGCTCGGCCAGCGAATAGCCGTACTCGAAACCGAGCACCGCTTCTTCCGACAGCATCGAGTTGATGACCTCATAGCGCGCCTGTCCGTCCTTCACATGGTTGAAGGGTTTCCAGCGGGCATCGTTTTCCTGATCGGTGAGAACCGAGTGACGCTGCGAGAAGGTGCCGCGTTCGACGTCCTGTCCGGACAGGCGCACGGGATTGCCTTCGATGAGCAAGGACGAGAACGCCAGAGCCTCACCGGTCGCCCAGTCGATGCCTTCGCCGGTCTCGATCGCTTTCCTGCGGTTTTCGAGGAAGCGGCCGATCGTCTTGTGAAGGTGGAAGCCTTCGGGCGCGGTCGTGATCTTCTCGCCGATCTCGCGCAGGGTTGCGACCGGAACGCCGGTTGAGCCGCGGCGCGCATCCTCGACATCCTTGCCGGCGGGCTTCATGCCGGCCCAGCGGCCGTCGAGCCAGTCCGCCTTGTTCGGCAGATAGGATTGTCCGGTCTCGAACTCGGAATCGAGATGCGAGCGCCAGCCCGCCTTCATCTCCTCGACTTCGGCCTCGGTGATGACGGCCTCGGCGACGAGCTTGCGGGTGTAGATTTCCAGCGTCGTCGGATGCGAGCGGATCGCCCGGTACATCAGAGGCTGGGTAAAGCTCGGCTCATCGCCCTCGTTATGGCCGAAACGGCGATAGCAGAAGATATCGATGACGACCGGCTTCTTGAACTTCTGGCGGAATTCGGTCGCGATCTTGGCGGCAAAGGTCACCGCTTCCGGATCGTCGCCGTTCACGTGGAAGACCGGCGCTTCGACCATCTTCGCCACATCCGACGGATAGGGCGAGGAGCGCGCGACGCGCGGCGACGTCGTAAAGCCGATCTGGTTGTTGATGATGACGTGGATCGAGCCGCCGGTGCGGTGACCCTTCAGTCCCGAAAGCCCGAAGCATTCGGCAATGACGCCTTGGCCGGCAAAGGCCGCGTCGCCGTGGAGCAAGAGAGGCAGAACCTGTGTGCGTTCGGCGTCCTTGTGCTGGTCCTGCTTGGCGCGGACCTTTCCGAGAACGACGGGATCGACGATTTCCAAATGCGAGGGGTTCGCCGTCAGCGACAGATGAACTTTGTTCGAGTCGAACTCGCGGTCGCTGGAGGCACCGAGATGGTACTTCACGTCGCCCGAGCCTTCGACTTCATCCGGGGTGGACGAGCCGCCCTTGAACTCATGGAACAGCGCGCGGTGCGGCTTGCCCATGACTTGCGTGAGCACGTTGAGGCGGCCGCGATGGGCCATGCCCAGCACGATCTCTTTGACGCCGAGATTGCCGCCGCGCTTGATGATCTGCTCGAGCGCCGGAATAAGAGCTTCGCCGCCGTCGAGGCCGAAGCGTTTGGTGCCGGTGAATTTGACGTCGAGGAATTTCTCGAAGCCTTCGGCCTCAACGAGCTTGTTGAGAATGGCGCGCTTGCCTTCCGGCGTGAACGCGATGGTCTTTTCCGGACCTTCGATGCGCTCCTGCACCCAGGCCTTCTCGGCCGGCGATGAGATGTGCATGAACTCGACGCCGAGCGTCGAGCAATAGGTGCGCTTCAGGATGGTCAGGATTTCGCGCATGGTCGCGAATTCCATGCCGAGCACATGGTCGAGGAAGATCTTGCGGTCGAGATCGGCCTCGGTGAAGCCGTAGCTCTCCGGATCGAGCTCCGGATGATCGCCGCGCGGTTCGAGCTTCAACGGGTCGAGATCGGCGGCGAGATGGCCGCGCATCCGGTAGGACCGGATCAGCATCAGCGCGCGGACGGAATCGCGCGTTGCGCGCTGCACGTCCTCCGGCAGGAGAGACTGGCCGGCCGACTGCGCCTTGGTTTCGATCTTTTCGCTGAGAACGCGCTCGGCTCCGCGGGCCACCTTCTCGGCGACTGCGGCCGAGCCGTTGACGGCGGCAAGCGGCGGCTGCGTCTCCGGACGTGTCCAGGAGGCGCCGCGCGCGATTTTCACCGCGTCTGCCGGGTGGTCGTTGAAGCCTGCGAAGAATTCCTGCCATTCGGCGTCAACCGAGGCGGGGTTCTCCTGATAGCGGGCGTAGAGATCTTCGATATAGGGCGCATTACCGCCGTACAGGAAGGCGGTATTCAGAAAGGCCTGATTGGCCTGCTGGCGAGACATTTTGGTTTCCGACTGCGCAACGGCCCCACTCCTGGACGTTGCTGAGACAACTAACCCCCTTCGGGTAAAGTCGGCCATTACGCGCCGCGTTTCAACCCGAAACCGATTGTTCCTCTAAACTAAATGCGGTTTACGGCAGCCCGGTGTCACGAACCGAGATGCGGCGCAATTTGCTGGCAGGCTTCCACCAGACCGCGAACGCTTTCGATCGACTTGTCGAACATGGAGCGTTCGCCCGAGTTCAGTTCGATCTCTACAACTTTCTCTATTCCGCCCGCGCCGATCACGGCCGGCACGCCGACATAAAGACCGTCGACCCCGTATTGGCCTTCGAGGAAGACCGCGCAGGGCAGAACCCGCTTCTTGTCCTTAAGATACGATTCCGCCATCGCAATCGCCGAAGAGGCCGGAGCGTAGAAGGCCGAGCCCGTCTTCAGCAGGCCGACGATCTCGCCGCCGCCTTTGCGCGTGCGCTCGACGATGGCGTCCAGCTTGGCCTGGCTGGTCCAGCCCATGCGGACAAGGTCCGGTAGCGGGATACCAGCAACGGTCGAGTAGCGGACCAGCGGCACCATATCGTCGCCATGGCCGCCGAGCACGAAGGCCGAGACGTCCTGAACCGACACGCCGAATTCGTCGGCGAGGAAATAGCGGAAGCGGCCGGCGTCGAGGACACCCGCCATGCCGACCACCATGCTCGGCTTCAGGCCCGAAGCCTTCTGCAGCGCCCAGACCATGGCGTCGAGCGGGTTGGTGATGCAGATCACGAATGCGCCCGGCGCATATTTCCGGATGCCGGCGCCGACCTGTTCCATGACCTTGAGATTGGTGCCGACGAGATCGTCGCGGCTCATGCCCGGCTTGCGCGGCACGCCGGCGGTGACGATCACGACATCGGCGCCTTCGATATCGGCATAAGAGTTGGTGCCGCTATAGCCGGCATCGAAGCCCTCGATCGGCGCGCTTTCGGCGATGTCGAGTGCCTTGCCCTGCGGCGTGCCCTCGGTGATGTCGAAGAGGACGATGTCGCCGAGTTCCTTCAGCCCGATGAGATGAGCGAGCGTGCCGCCGATCTGGCCGGAGCCGATGAGCGCGATCTTCTTGCGGGCCATGTCTGGGTTTCCTCTTAGGGGCAGTTTCTTTGGCCGTGTGACTAGGCGGTTGCTAATCTGAATTCAAGTCAACTTCCTGACCATGGGGCAGGGCGAGCCAATCTTTCGAGCCCATTTCCGCGAGGCGCGAGCGTGTGCGCTGGAAGTCCCAGCTCTGGTCGCCGCGCGTCATCAGCTCGCCCGGCGGGGCCTCGGCCGAGGCGATGAGTTTGACCCGTAATTCGTACAATTCATCGATAAGAATGACGAAACGGCGCACAATGTCGTTAGACTGGCTATCGAGTTTGGGCACGCCGTCGACGATCAGCGTGTGAAACGTGCGGGCGATCGCGCCGAAATCCGCGGGCCCGAGCGGGCGGTCGCAAAGCTCGGCGAATGTAAAACGCGCAACCCCGTTCAGCGTATTTGGAATGACGAGATCGCGGCCCTGAACCCGCAGCGTTTCGGGCTCGCCTTTGGGAGCGCCGGCAAGATCGGCAAAGGCGCGGTCGAGCGCGGCTTTCGCCGTCTCGTCCGGCGGCACGAACCAGACGGGCGCTGCGAGCAGCTTCTGCAGCCGGAAGTCTTGGGGCACATCCAGACGGATCACATCGAGCTCGCGCTGGATCAGCGCGATGAAGGGCAGAAAGAGATCGCGGTTGATGCCCTTCCAGTAGAGCCGCTCCGGCGGGGCGTTTGAGGTGGTGACGATCACCGTGCCCTGGGCGATCAGTTCGGTGAACAGGCGCGCGACGATCGTCGCGTCGGCGATGTCCTTGATCTGCAGTTCGTCGAGGCACAGAAGGCGCGCCTCGGCGGCGACGCTTTCGGCCAGAGCCTGAATGGGCTGGCGGCCGCGTTCCTCTTTGAAGTCCTTCAGCCGCTCATGCATTTGAGTCATGAACGCATGAAAATGGACGCGCTTTTTGCGCGGCTCGGGCGCGTGGCGGAAGAACAGATCCATCAGGAAGGTCTTGCCGCGCCCAGCTTCCCCCCAGAGATAGATGCCGCGCGGGCGGTGAGCTTTTCGGAACAGGCCGGGCTTGCGCCCGAGTTCGGCGATCAGCCGGTCGAACCTTGTTGCGGTTTCAACCTGCGCAGTCTCCGCACGCAATGTTCCGCGTGCTGAGCGCTCCGTTAAGATCTGTGTTAAGCTTTGCGCCATTCAGGCCGAGGTTCCCAAGTACTGGATGCTGCAGACAGCAAGCTTTTTCAACATGTTGTGGCGCTAACCCCGCTTTTCTGAATCTTTTTTGCGACAGCCGGAACCTAAATCACCGATACGCGTTTTGCCCGCTTGACGTAAACACGTAATCCCTCACACTGATGCTCATCTCTGTGCGGGGGATTGGAACGTGCGTCACGGGCTGATTTTCGCAGCCGCCATGCTGTGCGGGCTTGGAGCTGCGGCAAACACTGCAGGAGCGGTGACGCTCGTCTCCGACGCGCGCCTGACGCTGCCGGAGTTTGCCCGCAAGTCGGGCCAGGATCCGGCGCTCTTCGAAAATCGCTACGCCGCCACCGGCATGATCGTCTGCTCGGGCGTCTATTCGACCGCACAGCTCACCGTGAAGAACGACGTCGTTACGACCGCGGCACATGCCTTCTACGACACCGACGGCAATCCGCGCGGCGATCTCTCGACTTGCCATTTCAACGTGATGTCCGACGGCAAGCAGCTGCAGGTGCCGCTCGATGTCGCCTCGCTCGTCGTCGGCTCGCGCAATCCTTATGCGGTCGCGCCCGTCCACGACTGGGCGGTGGTGCGCCTCGTTCAGGCCGTGAAATCCGCTCAGCCCTACGGCATCAGCGAGCCGGGTCCGGTCGGCACCAATATTGTCATGCTCGCCCACCGCCATCGCGGCTGGGTGCATGACGGCGCCAAGGCCATCGAGCCGTGCGCCATCCGCGTCGAAAGCCTGACCGAAAAGGACATGCCGCGCGAGCTGGCGATTGACTGCTCGGCCGGCGAGGGCGCTTCGGGTTCGGCCATCATGGTGCCGGGCGAAGCGGGCGCGATGGTCGGCATTTATGTCGGCTGGCGCTCGACGCATCCGGACCGTCCCGGCCCGTTCTCGATGACGCATATGAATTTCGGCGTTGCCGTCGAAGGCCCGTTCCGCACTGCGATCGTTGCGATGACCTCGCCGCCGATCGTCGAGCAGATGCCGGCTCCGGCCGAGCACGCTGCGGCCGATACGGCCTCGACCCGTCTGCGCTGATCTCTCTCTTCGATTTAAACAAAAGGCCCGGGAGACCGGGCCTTTTGCTTTTTAGGGGTTCAGTTCGCGGCGGCGAGCTGGCCGGGCGGGAAGATGTTCTCGACCCCGAGCAAAGCGTTTGCGGTGTTGACCGTCTCCTGATCGAGCCGGCCCTGAACGACGCCCGAGAGCGCAACGGCCGCGGCCGTCGCATTTCCTTCCAGCACCGCGTGCTTGTAGGCGGCGAGCGCGTCGAGGCGTGAGGTGCGGGGCGCGGCTTCCACCGCGGCATGGGCGGCATGAATGCGCTCGCCGAGCGGCGAAGGGACCTTGTCGCTCTCACCCTTCTTCGCCGTATCGCCGGCCACCGCATCGGCGCGGTCGGCGCGCGCGATCTCGAGCAGGACTTCGGTATCCTGGGTGTCGACCGGCAGACCCAGAAGGTCGTTCACGACCGTCACCATGTCATGACGCGGCGTCTCGTTGGCGATGAGGCGGAGCAGCACGCCGGCGGTTTCGAGATCGCCCTCGCGGACCGTCTCCTTATAGGAAACGAGAAGCTCAAGCGTCGATTTCTTCTCGGCGCCGGTCAGGTGATCGGTCGCAAGCTGGCCGCGATCGATCCGCTCCATCGGCGAAAGTGCAGCGCGGCCGGCTTTCAGCTTCTGGCTCTTCAAGCTGGCGAGCTGCTTCTTCTTGCCCGGCGTCTTGGCGGCGGTCTTCTTCGGCTTAGCCTTAGCGGGTGCGCTGGCCTGCGCCGCGGGCTTTGCCGGCGCAGCCGCGGCTGCGGCCGCCGGCGCGGGATCGGTACGCACGCCGGGCGGCGGCGTTGCCGGGACCTTCTGCGGCGCGCCGCCCGTCGGCAGGCGATAGGTCGCTTGCGCCGGCACGGCTGCCGGTTTGGGGGAAGCTTTCGGCGCGGCGGTTTTAGCTGCCGGTTTCGGGGAAGCTTTGGCCCCCGCAACCTGCTTGGTCTGCTTCGCCGGTTTCGGCGGCACGGCTGCCAGCGCAGATTGGGTCAGAAGAAACGCGGCACAGAAAGTGAAAATGCCGGTGCGTAGGATCATGTCTTGAACCCGCGTCGGGACATTTGCGTCCCGAGAGATTGCCCAATGCGAGAACGCAGCGATCGGGCGATAAGTTGCGTGGTTCGGTCATGTCGCGCCAAAAGGGCGAAAAAGCGGCGCGCGGCTGCAGTCTTTAGACTGTTAACGGGTCTATACTTCCCGCTCCTGCATTAGCTTTTTGATTTCGACGATCGCCGCCGCCGGGTTCAGACCCTTCGGGCAAACATTGGCGCAGTTCATGATCGTATGGCAGCGGTACAGGCGGAAGGGATCTTCCAGAGTGTCCAGACGCTCGGCGAGACCCTCGTCGCGGCTGTCGATCATCCAGCGATAGGCCTGCAGCAGAGCGGCCGGGCCGAGATATTTCTCGCCGTTCCACCAATAGCTCGGGCACGAGGTCGAGCAGCAGGCGCACAGAATGCATTCGTAAAGACCGTCGAGCTTGTCGCGGTCTTCGGGGCTCTGCGCCCATTCCTTTTCCGGCGGCGCGGTCGAGGTCTTGAGGAAGGGCTCGATCAGATTGACCTGATTGTAGAAGGTCGACAGATCCGGAACGAGATCCTTGATCACCGGCATATGCGGCAGCGGGTAGATCTTGATGACGTTCTCGCCGACTTCGTCCATGCCCTTGGTGCAGGCGAGCGTATTGGCGCCGTTGATGTTCATCGAGCACGAACCGCAAATGCCCTCGCGGCAGGAGCGGCGGAAAGTCAGGCTCGAGTCGATCTCGTTCTTTATGTAAATCAGCCCGTCGAGGATCATCGGCCCGCAATGTTCGCGGTCGACCCAATAGGTGTCGATCTTCGGGTTCTCGCCGTCATCCGGGTTCCAGCGATAGATGCGGAACTCCGTCAGCGTTTTCGCACCCTCGGGCTTCGGCCAGGCCGTGCCTTCCTTGATGCGGGAATTTTTGGGGAGAGTGAACTCAGCCATGGTCGGATTTTCCTATAACGTCTTGGCAGGTCAAGAGGCTCAAGTGAGTTGCTTCACCGCGTGCTTGCACCGAACAAAATTTCAACTGATGAGTATGGCTACATGCCCACGCATCTCTAATAAGAAGCCAAGTGATCAAGGATCGACCCTCCCAGCTTTTGTCTAGCCCCGGCTACGACACGCTCCCAGCTCTACCTATCTCCTTGGACCTTTCCTCGGTTCCAAACTGGATCAAGCTATCGATGCTGCACCTTAGTGGCGTGCAGCCGCTCACATCAGAGATGGCCGAAGCCGCGGAATACATACTTGAGGACAGACCGTCTGATGGCGAACTCGCGTTGTATCGAGCCAAAGGAACGCAATTCCAAATCATTTCTGTCGTCACCAGTGTTGCGGCTTTCCGAACGATCGAGGGTGTCCCTTCCGGAGTGCCATACGCCATCTCTTTGATACCAGCGACGAAGCGCGATCGAGTGTCCCTGGTTAACGTCGACTATGTGGAGAACATCAGTCTCAACCACCATCTCCAAGAGGTTCAGCCTTGTTACTACAAATTCGATCCCTTCACGGGGGCTGGGGGATGTTCGGGCCCATCGCGCTTTTGGGTGAAAAGCAGAGGGAAGGTTTCGCAGACGAGATCGGCATAGTTACAGACATGTACTACATGCAGACAGAATTCGATCCTGACCAAGTTCTAACGGTGAACTTGGGAATGGAAGATGGCGCGCCTCTCCGCAAATACATCCGTCATCGTACTAGGTTGACCTGCACTCCCTTCAATAGGCTTGAGGCGCGCCGAATTTGGGGCGCTGGTTCACCAATTGAGCTGTTTCTGATGCAGGGCTTGCTGCAGCGCGGCCATTCTCCGACGCTTCAAATGCTCCTCTATGACGATGGGTCAACATATCCGTGCCTGTATCACCTTTGGGCTGAGAGCAACGCGAACACTCCAGGCTTTATCACCGAGTCGGACTTCTTCTTTCCCGAGCAAAGGGTCGCTGTATTCTGCGATTCAACCCGGCATCACCGCAGCAGAAAGGCTGCAAAGAAGGACTATGCAATCAATGATCGGCTTGCTGCAGCGGGCTTCACGCCGGTCCGAGTTCCTGGCTCCTTGATCGTGAGAGATATCGATTCCGCAGTGGCCATGGTGTGTGAGGCTCTAGAGTGAGCATTTGAGGCGCTAGAGGATTCAATACACCCGCTTTCTCGGCGCGATGTATTCGACTTCGTCGGTCAGCGTGTAGGAGTGCACCGGGCGGTAGTCGATCGTCACCTTGCGGGCGTTCGTGTCGGCCCAGGCGAGCGTGTGCTTCATCCAGTCGCCGTCATTGCGGTCCGGGAAGTCTTCGCGCGCATGGGCGCCGCGGCTTTCCTCGCGGTTCAGCGCGCTGTCGACCGTCACAACGGCCTGGGCGATCAGATTGTCGAATTCCAGCGTTTCGATGAGATCGGAATTCCAGACCAGCGAGCGGTCGGAGATTCTGACGTCCTCGGCCGAATCCCACACTTTGTGAATCAGCTCTTTGCCTTCCGCCAGAACTTCGCCGGTGCGGAACACCGCGCAATTCGACTGCATGACGCGCTGCATATCGAGGCGCAGCTTTGCCGTCGGCGTCTTGCCGTTGGAATTGCGGATGCGGTCGAGGCGGTCGAGCGCCTTGTCCGCTGAATCCTTCGGCAGCTCCGGCTGGGGCGAGGAGGGCTTGATGATCTCGGCGCAGCGCTGGCCGGCGGCGCGCCCGAAGACGATGAGGTCGGTCAGCGAGTTCGAGCCGAGACGGTTTGCGCCGTGCACCGACACGCAGGCGCCTTCGCCGAGTGCCATCATGCCGGGCACGACAAAATCCGGATCGCCGTTTTTCTTGGTCAGCACTTCGCCGTGATAATTCGTCGGGATGCCGCCCATATTGTAATGGACGGTCGGAATGACCGGGATCGGCTCACGCGTGATGTCGACGCCGGCAAAGATCTTGGCGCTTTCCGAGATGCCGGGCAGGCGCTCATGCAGCACCGCCGGGTCGATATGCTCGAGATGCAGCAGGATGTGATCCTTGTGGCGGCCGCAGCCGCGGCCTTCGCGGATCTCGATCGTCATGGCGCGCGAGACGACATCGCGCGAGGCGAGGTCTTTTGCGTGCGGCGCATAACGCTCCATGAAGCGTTCGTTCTCGGAATTCGTCAGATATCCGCCTTCGCCGCGCGCGCCTTCGGTGATGAGGCAGCCCGAGCCGTAAATGCCCGACGGATGGAACTGCACGAATTCCATATCCTGCAGCGGCAGGCCGGCGCGCAGCACCATGCCGCCGCCATCGCCGGTGCAGGTATGCGCCGAGGTCGCGGAGAAATAGGCGCGTCCGTAGCCGCCGGTCGCCAGCACCGTCATATGGGAGCGGAAGCGGTGGATCGTGCCGTCATCCATCTTCAGCGCGATGACGCCGCGGCAGCGGCCTTCCTCATCCATGATGAGATCGAGTGCAAAATACTCGATGAAGAATTCGGAGCTATGCTTCACGCACTGTCCATACAGGGTATGGAGGATGGCGTGGCCGGTGCGGTCGGCGGCGGCGCAGGTGCGCTGCGCGGCACCGCCCTGGCCGTATTCCGTCGTCATGCCGCCGAAGGGGCGCTGATAGATCTTGCCGTCTTCGGTGCGCGAGAAGGGCACGCCCCAGTGCTCGAGCTCATAGACGGCGGCCGGCGCATTGCGGCAGAGATATTCGATGGCGTCCTGATCGCCGAGCCAGTCCGATCCCTTGATGGTGTCGAACATGTGCCAGCGCCATTCGTCCGGCGACATATTGCCGAGCGCCGCCGACATGCCGCCTTGCGCTGCGACGGTGTGCGAACGCGTCGGAAAAACTTTTGTCAGGCAGGCGGTGCGAAGGCCGGCCGAAGACGAGCCGAGCACGGCACGCAGGCCGGCGCCGCCGGCGCCGACGACGACCACATCATAGGTGTGGTCCACGATCGGATAGGCGTCCGCCATCTCAGCCACCAAGTCCGATCTTGAGCAGGAAATAAAACGCCGCCGCAGCGCCGCCATAGGAGAAGAAGATGTTGGCGCCGACCATGAGCTTTTTCATCGTTTTGTCGTGCACGTAGTCGTCGATGACGTTCTGCATGCCAAGACGCATATGTTTCGCATTGGCGAGGATAAAGAAGAACAGCGGCACTGCGATGAAGGGCGAGGCGATGGCGTCCGTCACCTGCGCATGATCGGCATCCTTCATCGCGATCAGAAAGCCGATGAGGAAGACGGTCAGCGGCAAAAGCGCGACCGAGGTCAGCTTCAGGAGCCAGTATTCGCGCGTGCCGGTGCCTGATGCGCCGAGACCGCGGACGCGGGCAAAGGGTGTGCGGGCGACCATCAGAGCGCCCCCAGGAAAATGACGAGCCAGAGCAGAACCGTCAGCACGACGGAGCCGACAAGCGTGCCCTGCGCCCACAGGAACCGGCTGGCGCGGTCGAGGCCCGTGCCCGTATCCCAGACGATGTGGCGGATGCCGCCGATGGCGTGATGGATCAGCGACCAGGACAGGCCGACAAGAACCAGAATGCCGAGCCAGGAGCCGGCGCAGGCGGCGAGGAGATTATAGGCATCGCGGCCGGAAGCCACCGCGCCGAGATAAAGGACAAGTCCCGGGACCGCGAAATAGGCGATGCAGCCCGTCGCGCGATGCAGGATCGACATCACCATGGTCCAGGTGAAGCGATAAATCTGAAGGTGCGGCGACAACGGTCGCTCGGGCAGGCGTCCGGAGTGACGGGCTTCGGCCATTTGGGGCGATTTCCGATCGTTCTAAGTTTCGTAGCGCAGGGGATTCTCCGGCGCAACGCAACCCAGCTATGCGGAAATGGTTTTTCTGCTCGATTTATCCAATTAGCTGCGTGCGACGATCGTCTCGTGCAGTTTCAGCGTGCGCGTGGCGATCTTGGCGTGCAGCCGCTCGACCATGCGGCCCTGGATGGCAATAACGCCCTTTTGAGCGTTCTCGGGCTTGGCAAAAGCGGCGATGATCTCGCGCGCTTCATCGACCTCGGCTTTGCTCGGCGCATAGAGCCGGTTGGCGGCTTCGATCTGGCTTGGATGGATGATGGTCTTGCCGTCCATCCCGAGCGCACGTCCCTGTGCACATTCGGCCTCGAAGCCCTTCACATCGGCGAAGTCGTTGTAGACGCCGTCGAGAATGAACAGTTTTTCGGTGCGCGCGGCGAGGACCGCCATGGACAGCCAGGGCAGGACGGGCGTGCGATCGCCGCCGCCCTTCACCGCCGTCTCGCGGATGATGTCGTTGGTGCCGAGCAGAAGGCCCTTCAGCCGGTGCCCTTCGGGCGTGCGCACGGAAGCGGCGATTTCCGCAATGTCCTGAAGGCCGCGCGCGGTCTCGACCATGGCCCAGAGTGCGATGCCTTGAGTTTCGGGGCGGCCGCGCAGATGGCGTTCGGCGGCAAAAATCTCGGCCGTCGATTCGACCTTGGACAGCAGGACGGCATTGGGCTTGGCTTTGACGGCCGCCGTCATGTCGTCTTCGAAGAATTCGGTGCGGGCGGCGTTGACCCGCATGACGATTTCCCGATGGCCGTAGCCGCCGGCCCGGATGGTCTCGACCACCTGTTCGCGCGCTTTGGGTTTGACCTCGTCGAAGACCGAATCTTCGAGATCGAAGATGATGGTATCGACCGGCAGACCTTTGGCCTTTTCCTGGGCGCGGGTGTTGGAGCCGGGGATGTAGAGGGCGCTGCGGCGCGGACGGATATCTTCCATGGGAGGAGAGACCTAGCCTGTTCGCGCCGGGGCGGACAAGCTCGCATTTGGCACGGGGCTCGCAGGATATCCCCCGACGGGACGCAGGGTCTGGACCGGACCGCCCGGCTTGGCTACCAAGCCGGTCAGGAGTCTTTTGCATGTTCCCCAAAAATCTGGCCGACGGCTATCGCCTGTGGCGCGACGAAAAACTGCCTCAAGAAAAGGGCCGTTTGGCCCAGCTCGCCGCTCTCGGCCAGGCGCCGCAGGCGCTGATCATCGGCTGCTGCGACAGCCGCGTCTCGCCCGAGACGATCTTTTCGTCGGGCCCGGGTGAGCTGTTCGTCCTGCGCAACGTGGCCAACGTCGTTCCGCCCTTCAGGCCCGACGGCAAACATCACGGCACCTCGGCGGCCATCGAATTTGCCGTGGCAGGGTTGGCCGTACCGCATATCGTCGTGATGGGGCATTCGCAGTGCGGCGGCATCCGCGCCCATCTCAACGCCAATACCGACACCGCCGGCGATTTCATCGGCCCGTGGATGAGCCTCATCAGCGGCGCCAAGGAAGATGCGCTGGCGCGCAATCCCAATCTGAAGGGCAAGGCGCTGGAGACCGCGGTCGAAGAGGCGGCGATCCGTCTGTCGATCAAGAATCTGCGCACCTTCCCGGAAATTGAGAGCCGCGAGAAAGACGGCATTCTCACGATCTCCGGCGCTCATCTGAACATTTCGAACGGCGATCTGCGCGTCCTCGACGATGCGACCGGCGAGTTCGTCTCTCCGGCGGCGGCGTAACAAAAGAAAACGGGCGCTCATCGCGCCCGTTTTTCGGAGTACGTGTCCCGGACAAGCGACGCGCAGCGGAGCGCCGATCCGGGACCCAGGATTAGAGCGCGAAGCGCATAGTGAGCGGCTTTGCCGCTCTTATGTCTGGACCCCGGACCTCGCGACCGGGCTTTGCCCGGCGCGGTCCGGGGAACGTAATTACGCCGCCTTCTTTTTCAGATAGCCGCGATTGATCAGGCTCTCGGCGATCTGAACGGCGTTCAGCGCCGCACCCTTGCGCAGATTGTCGGAGACGATCCACATCGACAGGCCGTTCTCGACCGTGAAGTCTTCGCGGATGCGCGAGATGAAGGTCGCATCATCGCCCGTCGCTTCATAGGGCGTAATGTAGCCGCCCGGCTCGCGCTTATCGATGACAAGGCAGCCCGGCGCTTCGCGCAGGATATCGCGCGCCTCGTCCGCGGAGATCGGCTTCTCGAACTCGATGTTCACCGCTTCCGAATGGCTGACGAAGACCGGCACGCGCACGGCGGTGCAGGTGAGCTTGATCTTCGGATCGAGGATCTTCTTGGTCTCGACCATCACCTTCCATTCTTCCTTGGTGTAGCCGTCGTCCATGAAGACGTCGATGTGCGGAATGACGTTGAAGGCGATGCGCTTGGCGAACTTTTTGGGTTCCGGCTCATCGTTGACGAAAATGCCCTTCGTCTGGTTCCACAATTCGTCCATCGCGTCCTTACCGGCGCCCGAGACGGACTGATAGGTCGCAACGACGACGCGCTTGATGGTCGCCGCGTCATGCAGCGGCTTCAGCGCGACGACGAGCTGCGCCGTCGAGCAGTTCGGATTGGCGATGATGCCCTTTTTCGTGTAGCCGGAAATCGCGTCGGCATTCACTTCCGGAACGATCAGCGGAACGTCCGCGTCATAGCGCCAGGCCGAGGAGTTATCGATGACGATCGCGCCCTGGGCGGCGATCTTCGGCGACCATTCCTTGGAGATCTCGCCGCCGGCCGACATCAGGCAGATATCGGTGTTGGAGAAATCGAAGCTGTCGAGCGTTTTGCATTTGAGCGTTTTGTCGCCGAACGACACTTCCGTGCCCTGCGACCGGCGCGAGGCGAGGGGGACCAGCTCGTCGACCGGGAATTCCCGTTCGGCGAGGATGTTCAGCATTTCGCGGCCCACATTGCCCGTGGCGCCGACGACGGCGATCCGATAGCCCATAATCTGCTCCAAAATGCCTGGTTCGGCTGAAGGACCCGGCCTTAAGGGGCTCGGGTCTCATTTGGCGGCCGGCTCACTATCTGGGAGCCCTGCCGCGGCCTTCCAATACGACAAATTCCTGAAAACGCAATTCACGAACCCTGTTGCCGATTTGAGCTTGGGGAACCTTGCCGCCCGGGGTACATTGATGGGTAAGAGATTCTCCATCTGGAGTGTGCACATGCGCGTTCTGTCTGCTGCCGTTCTGACGGCCCTCGCACTGGCTACGGCCCTCCCGGCCGCCGCCCAGGAAGATCCGAATCTTCCGGGGGTGCGCGTCACCATCCAGCCGCGCTCCTATCTGGATCCGGGCACCAAGGTCCGCCCCCATACGGCGCGCGACTATGCCAAGTCCAACCTGACCGGAAACACGTTCCAGTCGTCGAATTATAGCGGCGTCATCGGCTTCGAGCGCTTTCCGCTCCACGACACGCTGGACCTGCCCTATAGCAGCGCCCGCTATGTGCTGCGCGCGCCGGATCGGGAATGATCAGCTAAGAGCCTGAATTCAAAAATAAAAACCCGCCGGAAGGCGGGTTTTTTGTTGGCTTTTAGGGTACAGCGCGGCGTCAGCCCATTTCCTTCTGCAGAGCGGCCAGCACGGCATTGCCCATTTCCGAGGTGCCGATGGTCTTCTCGCCCAAGGCCGCGATATCGCGGGTGCGCAGGCCCTGATCCAGCACGCGGGAGATGGCGCGGTCGACGGCGTCGGCGATATCGCCGAGGCCCAGCGAATAGCGCAGCGCCATGCCGAAGCTGGCGATTTCGGCGATCGGATTGGCGAGGCCCTTGCCGGCAATGTCCGGGGCCGAGCCATGGACCGGCTCATACATGGCGGCGCGCTTGCCGTTCTTCTCGGCGCCCAGCGAGGCCGAGGGCAGCATGCCGAGCGAGCCGGTCAGCATGGAGGCGGCGTCCGACAGGATGTCGCCGAAGAGATTGTCCGTCACCAGCACGTCGAACTGTTTGGGGTTCCGGACGAGCTGCATGGCGCAGTTGTCGGCGAGGATGTGCTCGAGGCCGACATCCGAATATTCCTCGGCATGAACCTTGGTCACGACCTGCTTCCAGAGCACGCCCGACTTCATGACGTTATTCTTCTCGGCCGAGTGGACGATGTTCTTGCGCAGGCGCGCGAGTTCGAAAGCGACACGGGCGATGCGGGCGATCTCGTTGGTCGTATAGACCTGGGTGTCGATGGCGCGCTGCTGGCCGTCCGGCAGCTCCTCGATGATCTTCGGCTCGCCGAAATAGACGCCGCCCGTCAGCTCGCGGACGATCAGGATGTCGAGGCCCTCGACGATCTCGCGCTTCAGCGACGAGCTGTCCGCCAGCGCCGGATAGCACAACGCCGGGCGGAGATTGGCGAACAGATCCAGATCCTTGCGCAGGCGCAGGAGGCCCGCTTCCGGACGCTTGTCATAAGGAACCTTGTCCCATTTCGGGCCGCCGACGGCGCCGAACATGATGGCGTCGGCCTGATGGGCCTTCTTCATGGCGCCTTCGGAGATGCTTTCGCCGTGATCGTCGAAAGCCGCGCCGCCGACGAGGTCCTCTTCAATGGCGAAGCTGGCGACGCCCTTGGATTCGAGCCAGGCGATGATCTTTTTGACTTCTTCCATCACTTCGACGCCGATGCCGTCGCCGGGCAGAAGAAGCAGCTTATGAGTAGCCATGGGCTCGTTTCCTAGGGGAATTCAAAGAGAAGGGAAAAGCGCCATCCCCGTAGAACACGGGGGAGGGCATTTCAAGCCGATGAGGTTGCGGCGATTTAGGCCTGCTTCTTGGCCGTGAGTTCGATCTCGACCTTCATTTCGGCCCGGTAGAGGCCCGAAACGATATAGATGCCCGCGGCCGGTCGGATATCGCCGAGGAACTCGCCGCAGACGCCGAACACGGCTTCCGCATCCTCGCGGCTCGTCACGAAATACTGGACGCGGACGGCGTCCTTCAGGCTCGATCCGGCTTCGCCCAGCGCCTTGTTGATCGTCGCAAAGCAATTGCGGGTCTGGTCGATGACGTTGTCCGGCATCTGCTTGGTTACCGGGTCATAGCCCGTCGTGCCCGCCACGAAGACCCAGTCGCCCTGAACGACGGCGCGGGAATAGCCCGCAATCTTTTCAAAATCCGAACCGGAAGAGATAAGGCGGCGGGTCATGAGGTGCTCGCAACAGATGGTGGGGCGGCGAGTGTTCGCGCCAAACCGGGCAGTGTGCAAGCCCTGTTCGCGGCGCATGCTCTTTGCTAGTCCGGAGAGATGTCCGGCCTTCCCCCCTCCATAACCCTCACCGGTATGATCGTCCGGCTCGAGCCGCTGACGGCGGCGCATGAGAGCGAGATTGCGGAAGCGGCAAAGGACCCGGCGATCTGGAAGCACACGGCGTTCGCCAGAACCGCGCATGATTATGTGGCCTCGGCGTTGAAAGCTCAGGCCGAAGGCGAGCAGGTGCCCTTTGTCGTGCGGCGTCTATCGGACGGCAAGGTCTGCGGCATGTCGCGCCTGTTCGAAATCGATGCGCACCACAGGCGGTGTGAGATCGGCTACACCTGGTACATACCGGAAGAATGGGGAACCAAGGTCAATCCGGAAGCGAAGCTTCTTCTGATGACGCATTGCTTCGAGGTCTGGGGCGCGCGCCGCGTTCAGTTCAAGACCGATCATGAAAATCTCAGAAGCCAGGCTGCCATCGCCAAACTCGGCGCGGTGAAGGAAGGGGTGCTGCGCGCCCACATGATCCGCCCCGACGGCACGCAGCGCCATTCGGTGATTTACTCGGTGACAAACGAGGAATGGCCGAAGGTGAAGGCGGGGCTAGAGGCGCGGCTCGACTGATCTACTCCATCCCGGACCGAAGGAGGCTCGAATTGAACTGGAACTATCAGATCCGCCAGATTCACCGCTGGATTTCGATCATCTTCACGCTCGGTGTCATCGCCAATATCGCCGTCATGACGATGATGCAGGAGCCGCCCTTGTGGGTCGGGCTGCTCGCGCTCATTCCCCTGATCGCTCTTTTGATCACCGGGCTTTATCTCTTCGCGCTGCCTTATGTCAGGCGCCGCAGCTAGAGACCGCTGCCATCTTATCGTGAGCCGATGAAAGCGCGCTTCATACTGAGGCCTTTTGAAGCGCAAGCTTTCCGCCTTCGTCGGTCACGGAGCGTAGCGACCGGTAATCGTCGGCGACGGCATGTGCGGTCTTCATCGCATGCGGATGCGTTGCGGTTATAACCAGAACTTCTGCGCCCGCGCGCTCGGCTGCAAGAATGCCGGCTTCCGCATCCTCAAAAACGAGACAGTCTTTCGCCGGACATCCCAGCCGTTCCGCTGCGAGGAGATATCCGTCCGGGTGCGGCTTGCCGCGCGCAACGTCCTCCGCCGTGATCAGAACATCCGCCAAAGGCAGGCCGGCCGCGGCAAGGCGCCGTTCCGCAAGCGCAATGGGCGCGGACGTCACGATGGCCCAGCGGGTGTGCGGCAGCGAGGATAAAAACTCCGCCGCGCCCGCGATCGGCACAACGCCGTCAATATCGGCGATCTCGCCGCGCGTAATGTCTGCGGCCTCCGCCACGGCATCGAGATCGGGCCGCACGGCGCGCACCGTGTCTTCGGCGCGGCGCCCGTGAATGGTTTTGAGAAAGGGCTCGACCTCGATTCCATGACGGACGGCCCATGCGGTCCACACGCGCTCGGACGCTGCGATCGACGTCAGAAGCGTGCCGTCGATGTCGAAGATAAAGGCGGCGAACGCGCGCCCGCCGAACAGGTTTTGCATCAGGCCTTATATCAAAGCCCGCTGAACCAGTTATAGCCCTGGTTTTCCCAATAGCCGCCCTGGAAGCGGTCGGTCACTTCGATGGCCGTGATGTGCTTGGGATTCTTGAAGCCAAGCTTGGTCGGCATGCGCAGCTTCATCGGGAAGCCGTAAATGCGCGGCAAAATCTCATTGTCGAAGGCAAAAGAGAGTTGCGTCTGCGGATGCAGGGCGGTCGGCATGTCGATCGAGGTGAAATAGCCGTCGGCGCAGCGCAGCGTCACATAGGGCGCTTTGAGATCGGCGCCGATACGCTGCAGGAAATCGGAGAAGCGTGCGCCGGTCCATGAGCCGATGGCGCTCCAGCCTTCGACGCAGATATGGCGCGTGATCTGCGTTGTCTGCGGCAGCGCATAAAGCTGCTCGAGCGTCCACGGCCGCGTGTCCGCGATCTTGCCGGCAAGTTCGAGTTTATACGTCGCGGGATCGACCTCGGGCGCCTGATCCGCCGAATAGAATCCGTTGAACGGGAAGGGGCGCATCACCCAGGACGACGGATATTCCGGCGCGAGCTTGTGCGGATTGAAAAGAGCGGCCTGAACGCGGTCGTTGAAGCGCGACATAGTTTCGAGCGCGCTTTCCGCCGATGAGCTGTCGACGACATCGCAGCCGGTGAGGAAGGTCAACGTGCCAAGACCCGCGGCATGCTTCAGGAAGGCGCGGCGCGTCGTCAGATCCATCGGCTTTGCCGCGTCGCGGATTACATCGCGCGCATCGACGAGAGGGCGGCGGGGACGGCGCATCAGCGGCCTCTGACCATGGCAAGAAGCGATTTCGGAACGAGCAGCGCCATGACGACATGCACGGCAACGAAGCCGACGACGGTCGCCATCGCAAAGAAGTGCACGCGACGCGCGCCCTCATAGCCGCCCATCAGGCTTGCGATCTCCTGCATCTGCACCGGCTTCCAGATGGCGATGCCGGACGCGATGAGAACGATCATCGCAAGGATCGCCACAATGTAGAAAATCTTCTGCACGGCATTGTACATGCTGAGATCGGCATGGCCGAGCTTGCCGCGGAAGAACGCGCCGATATCGGTGAGGATGGCGCGCGGCGTCACCGGAAAGAGCTTCATCCGGAAGCGGCCGGAGAAAATGCCGAAAGCGAGATAGATCAGAAGATTTCCGGCAAAGAGCCACATGGCGGCGAAGTGCCATTGCAGCGCGCCTGCAAGCCAGCCGCCGAGGGTGATCTCCGGGGGAAAGCGGAAGGGAAAAAACGGCGCGGCGTTATAGATGCGCCAGCCGCTCATCACCATCAGGAGGATGGCGAACGCGTTGATCCAGTGCGTCACGCGCACGATCAGGGGGTGGATGAGGGGCGTCTTGCCAGCCATGCGCCGAAGATACGCCAGATCGGGAGCGGCGGATGCCGCTCCCCCAACACATTTTCGGGAGGCGATTTAGGCCCAGGGACGCGAGGAGGCGGTCTTGGCCTCGTAGTCCGTGATCTTCGGCGCCTTTTCCATGGTGAGGCCGATGGCGTCGAGCCCGTTCAGGAGGCAATGGCGGCGATAGGGGTCGAGGTCGAATTTGATGACGCCGCCGTCCGGGCCGCGGATTTCCATCGCTTCGAGATCGATGGTCAGCGTCGCATTGGCGCCGCGCTCGGCATCGTCCATCAGCTTTTCGAGCTCTTCCGGCGAAACCCTGATCGGCAAAATGCCGTTCTGGAAGCAGTTATTGTAAAAAATGTCGGCAAAGCTCGTGGAGATCACGCAGCGGATGCCAAAATCGAGCAGCGCCCAAGGGGCATGTTCGCGCGAGGAGCCGCAGCCGAAATTCTCGCCGGTGACGAGGATTTCCGCCTTGCGATAGGCCGGCTTGTTCAGAACGAAATCCGGGTTTTCCTTGCCGTCTTCGCCGAAGCGCATTTCGGCGAACAGGCCCGAGCCGAGGCCGGTGCGCTTGATCGTCTTCAGATACTGCTTCGGTATGATCATATCGGTGTCGATATTGACCAGCGGCAGCGGCGCCGCGACGCCCGTCAGTTTCGTAAAAGGCTGCATTTCTTCATCTCCGCGGGCCTTATCGGCCCTTCACTCAAACATTTGCTTCGATCGCTTCCATGTCCTCGTCGGACAGGCCGAAATGGTGGCCGATTTCGTGGATCAGAACATGAGCCACGATATGGCCGAGCGTTTCCTCGTTCTCCGCCCAATAATCCAGGATGGGCCGTCGGTACAGGGTCACCATATTGGGCATCCTTCCCGTGTGCGGGACGGCGTCGCCCTGGGCGAGGCCGACGCCCTGAAACAGGCCCAGAATGTCGAACTCGCTTTCGAGGTCCATCTCCTGCATCACGTCCGGATCGGGAAAATCCTCGACCCGGATGAGAATGCCTTTGGTCATGGCCCGGAACTTTTCGGGCAGACCCTTGTAGGCGGCTTCGCACATCGTCTCGAATTCACCGAGCGAGGGCGCTTCAAGCACCGACCAGTCAATACCTCGGTTCATTCAGTTTCTCCGCGGCGAAAAGCCGAAAGGTTCCGGATGCGCGAGCGAAAAATTTCGCGCTGTCCGTGCAACCGCGCGGCTCCTCCGCCGTTGTCTGCCTGAACCAACATGAGTGAGGGACCCATGAACAAATATCTCGTTTCCGCGGCTGCTGCCGCCATCGTTTCCATCGCGGCTTTCGCCGCGCCGGCTTCGGCCCAGGGCGTCAGCATCGGCATCAATGCCGGTCATGACCGTCCGTACTACGGCCAGGGCCACGGCTATCGTCACTACGGCTACGGCGCTCCCGGCGTTCGCGTCTATTCCGGCCGCAGCTCCTATCGTGGCGACTGCTACACCAAGCAGACCGTAAAGTGGCGCAATGGCAAGAAGATCATCACGGAACGTCGTATCTGCGATTGATCCGAAGCTGTTGAGCTGAAACAGCGGCCGTCCCCGCCGGGACGGCCGCTTCTTTGCGTCAGTGCCCAAAAGAGCGGATGTCGACGAAGCGCCCGGCGATCGCCGCCGCCGCCGCCATTTGCGGCGAGACGAGATGCGTGCGGCCCTTGAAGCCTTGGCGGCCCTCGAAATTTCGGTTCGAGGTCGACGCGCAGCGCTCTTCCGGACGCAGCTTGTCGGGGTTCATCGCAAGGCACATCGAGCAGCCAGGCTCGCGCCAGTCGAAACCGGCCGCCCTGAAGATCTTGTCGAGACCTTCCATCTCGGCCTGCGCTTTGACGAGGCCGGAACCCGGCACGATCATCGCCGCGACATCGGCGTGCACCTTCTGGCCTTCGACGACTTTGGCGACGGCGCGCAGATCTTCGATGCGGCCATTGGTGCAGGAGCCGATGAAGATGCGGTCGAGCTTGATGTCGGTGATCTTGGTTCCCGGCTGCAGACCCATATACTGAAGGGCGCGCCATTTGGCGGCGCGGACATTCTCGTCCTCGATCTCATCCGGATTCGGCACGGTGCCCTGTACGGACGCCACGTCTTCGGGGCTCGTGCCCCAGGTGACGATCGGCGGCAGTTTGGCGGCGTCGAGCTTCACTTCGCGGTCGAAATGGGCGCCCTCTTCGGAAACGAGCGTCTCCCAATAACGGCGCGCAGCATCCCACTCCGCGCCTTTCGGCGCGCGCGGGCGATCCTTCATATAGGCGTAGGTGTTCTCGTCCGGCGCAATCAGGCCGGCGCGGGCGCCGCCTTCGATCGACATGTTGCAGATCGTCATGCGGCCTTCCATCGAAAGCGCGCGCACCGCCTCGCCGGCATATTCGAGCACAGAGCCCGTGCCGCCGGCTGTGCCGATCTCGCCGATGATCGCGAGGATGATGTCTTTCGCCGTCACATGCTCGGGCAGTTTGCCGTCGACCGTGACGCGCATGTTCTTGGCTTTTTTCTGGATCAGCGTCTGCGTCGCCAGAACATGCTCGACTTCGGATGTGCCGATGCCGTGCGCCAGCGCGCCGAACGCGCCATGCGTGGACGTATGCGAGTCACCGCACACGATCGTTGTGCCCGGCAGCGTGAAGCCCTGTTCGGGGCCGACGATGTGGACGATGCCCTGCTTCTTGTCGAACTCGTCGTAATACTCGATGCCGAATTCGCGCGTGTTCTCGGCGAGCGCCGCGATCTGCGCGGCGCTTTCCGGATCGGGATTGGGCAGCGTGCGGTCCGAAGTCGGGACGTTGTGGTCGACGACGGCGAGCGTTTTCTGCGGCGCGCGCACTTTGCGGCCCGACGTGCGCAGGCCCTCAAAGGCCTGCGGGCTCGTCACCTCATGCACGAGGTGGCGGTCGATATAGAGGAGGCAGGTGCCGTCCTCCTGACGATCGACGACATGGTCGTCGAAGATCTTGTCGTAGAGGGTTTTCGGCGGTGCGTTACGGGCGTTCATGATGATCTCGGGTGTTCATTCGCTGAATGGGAGTCCGCGCCGGGCGCGGATCGAGCAGAGGCCCTGAGGCCTGAAATCAGAGCGAACGAAGGCCCGCCGCGACAGACGCGGTGAAGCGGCCGAAAAAGCGGGCCGGCAGCCGCACATGATCGGTCAGTGCGGCGAAGGAAAGGGTCGAACGGGCCATTACCATGGGCACAATATAGCAATTCCAGACTGCGACGACAAATGGCCGCGGAAGTCCATTTTGCAAACAAAAAAGGCGCGGGGTTAGCCGCGCCTTTCGAAAATCCGGATAACCGGCGATTAGCTTGCTGCGGCTTCTTCGTTGTTCGAGGCATCGCCCGTGGTCTTTTCGACGATACGGGCCTTCTTGCCGCGAAGTTCGCGCAGGTAATAAAGCTTGGCGCGGCGGACCTTGCCGCGGCGCAGAACCTTCACCGAGTCAATGATCGGCGAGTAGAGCGGGAATACGCGCTCGACGCCTTCGCCGTAGGAGATTTTGCGGACCGTGAAGTTCTCGTTCACGCCGCCGCCGGCGCGGGCGATGCAGACGCCTTCATAGGCCTGGACGCGGGTGCGCTCGCCTTCGGTCACCTTGACGTTGACCTGCAGCGTGTCGCCCGGGGCAAAGTCCGGGACTTTGCGCTTGGCGGTGACGACCGCCATCTGCTCGCGGTCGAGCTGTTCGATGATGTTGATGGCCATGATACTTCTCCGGGGGCGCCGCGCCCGACCCGTGCCGGGGGCGCTGAAAACGTCTAAATCGCGATTGAGGGGCGGCTATTACTCGGTTTTGGGCGGCTTGTCGACGCCTGCTGTCAGCGACGCGACATATTTCGCAAAAAGGTCGGGTCGGCGGGCCCGGGTGGCCTGAAGGGCCTTCAGGCGCCGCCAGGCGGCAATGGCCTTGTGATCGCCCGACAGCAGCACCTCCGGAACGGCCTCTCCCTGCCAGTCCTGGGGCTTGGTAAACTGCGGATATTCAAGAAGATTTTGTTCAAAACTCTCGTCCGAGCCGGAAGCCTCATGGCCCATGGTCCCGGGCAGAAGCCGGATACAGGCATCGAGGATCAGAAGGGCCGCCGGCTCCCCGCCGGACAGCACCACATCGCCCACCGAGACCTCTTCCAGGCCCGCTGAGGCGATCACCCGCTCATCGACCCCCTCAAAGCGGCCGCAGACGAGGATGGCGCCCGGACCGGCGGCCAGCGCCCGGACCCGGTCCTGGGAGATCGGGGCGCCCCGGGGGGTCATCAGGAGCTTTGGGCGGCCGTCATCGACGGATGCGATGGCCAGTGAGAGGATATCGGGCCGCAGCACCATGCCCGGCCCGCCGCCAAAGGGCGTGTCGTCGACGCTGCGGTGCTTGTCTTTGGCAAAGCCGCGGGGGTCCACGGCCTCAAGCGTGAAGGCCCCGGCCTCTTTGGCGCGTCCGGCCAGCGAGACGCCGAGCGGGCCCGGAAACATCTCCGGAAAGAGAGTGAGGACGGTGGCGCGCCAGCTCATGCCGGGTCCTCGTCGAGCTTTTCCGCCGCGTCGAACAGATTGCCCGGCGCAATGACGAGTTTGCCGCCCGCGATATCGACACTCGGCACGAATTCGTCCGTGAACGGCACATGCGCCGTGTCGCCGCCTTCGCGGGCGATCTCCAAAAGATCGCCCGCGCCGAAATTCTCGACCCCGCGCACCGTGCCGATCAGCGCGCCGGCTTCGTCTTCGGCGCGGAGGCCGATCAGGTCGGAATAGTAGAATTCGCCGTCTTTCGGCGCAGGCAGGCGCTCGCGCGGCACGTAAAGACGAAGATTGGTGAGAGAGGCCGCCTGATCGCGGTCGGTCACGCCGTCGACTTTCGCGACGATCATGTCGCCCTGCATGCGGGCGGCGGTGACGGTGAATGTCTTGCGCCCGTCTTCGCTTTCGAGCGGGCCGTACTTTTTCAGCGCGAGGGGCTCTTCGGTGAAGGGCTTGATGCGCATCTCTCCCCGCACGCCATGCGGCGCGCCAATCACGCCGACAAGGATGCGGGGAGAAGACATATGCGGTTCTATTACGCCTGCGCTTCTTCAGCCGGCGTCACGACCTCGTCGGCCGCCGGTTCGACAGCCGCCGGAGCGCCGTCTTCCGCCGTCGCGAGATTATCGCCGGTGACCGGAGCCGCTGCTGCGGCGGCCTTCTCTTCATCGGCGGCCTTGGCGGCGTCGAGACGCTCCTGCGCCTTCTTCTTCGGCGCGGCCTTTTCCGGGTTGCTGCGGGCCTTGCGCTTCAGGAGTCCGCGCTCGTCAAGGAAGCGGGCAACGCGGTCAGACGGCGTCGCGCCCTTGGCCAGCCATTCCTTGGTCTTCTCGATGTCGAGAACGACGCGGTCGGCACCCTTCGGCAGAAGCGGGTTGTAGGTACCGATCTTCTCGATGAAGCGGCCATCGCGCGGATAGCGGCTGTCGGCGATGACGATACGGTAGAACGGACGCTTCTTGGCGCCGCCGCGGGACATACGGATCTTCAGGGACATTACTTTTCTCCAGTCTCAATCATGTGGTTCGAAGATTCTTGGCCGAAGCCGGGGTTACTTTTTCTTGTCAAAAGGATTGGGGCCGAGAAGGCCGCCGGGAATGTTTGGCGGCAATCCGCCGGCACCGCCGGGAAAACCGCCGGGCGGAAGCTGCGGCATGCCGCCCTTCGCCAATTGTTTGAGCGCATTCGGGTCCATGCCCGGCGCGCCCATTCCGGGCATGCCCATGCCGAGCTTTCCTGCCAAACCTGCAAGGCCGCCGCGGCCGCCTTTGCCCATCATCTTCATCATGTCGGCCATCTGCCGGTGCATTTTCAGCAGCCGGTTGACGTCCTCGACACGCGTGCCGGAACCGGCCGCAACGCGCTTCTTGCGCGAGGCTTTCAGCACGTCCGGGTTCTTGCGCTCGGCCTTCGTCATCGAGTCGATGATCGCGGCCTGACGCTTCAGAACCTTCTCGTCGATATTCGCGGCATCGAGCTGCTTCTTGATCTGGCCCATGCCGGGCAGAAGGCCCATCACGCCCGCCATGCCGCCCATTTTCTGCATCTGCTGCAGCTGGCTCTTCAGATCGTTGAGATCGAACTGGCCCTTGCGCATGCGCTCGGCGGCGCGCGCGGCCTGTTCCTGATCGATCTGTTCGCGCGCGCGTTCGACGAGGGCAACGATGTCGCCCATGCCCAAAATACGCCCCGCAATGCGCTGCGGATCGAAATCCTCAAGCGCGTCCATTTTTTCGCCGACGCCGATCAGCTTGATCGGCTTGCCGGTGACGGCGCGCATCGACAGCGCGGCGCCGCCGCGTCCGTCGCCGTCGACGCGGGTGAGAGCAAGACCGGTAATGCCGAGCGCCTTGTCGAAGGCGCGCGCCGTCGTGACGGCGTCCTGACCGGTCAGCGCGTCGGCAACGAGCAGAACTTCGTGCGGATTGGAGACTTTCTTGACCTCGACGGCTTCTGCCATCAACTCGTCGTCGACCGTGGTGCGGCCGGCGGTGTCGAGCATCACGACGTCATAACCGCCGAGCTTTGCGGCCTGCAGCGCCCGCTGGGCAATCTGCACGGCCGACTGGCCGGTGACGATCGGCAGGGTCTGCACGCCGACCTGCGTGCCGAGGACGGCCAGCTGCTCCATCGCGGCCGGGCGGCGCGTGTCGAGCGAGGCCATCAGGACCTTCTTCTTTTCGCGGTCCTGCAGGCGTTTTGCGAGTTTGGCGGTCGTCGTCGTTTTGCCCGAGCCCTGAAGGCCGACCATCAGGATCGGCACGGGCGCCGCGGCCGCCAATGAGACCGGCTGATTGTCGGCGCCGAGCGTATTGACAAGCTCGTCATGGACGATCTTGACGACCATCTGGCCGGGCGTCACCGATTTGACGACGGTCGCGCCGACGGCCTGTTCGGAGACCCTTGCGATGAAATCGCGCACGACATCGAGCGCGACGTCCGCTTCGAGCAGGGCCCGGCGCACTTCGCGCATGGCTTCGCTGACATCGGCCTCGGAGAGAGAGCCGCGTCCGCGGAGCTTATCGAGTACGCCGGAAAGGCGTTCCTGCAGGGTCTCGAACACTAAACGTTATGCCTTCTTACCGTTCAGCGCGGCCTCGAAATGCGAGACCGCTTTTTCAAATTTGTCGCGGCATCCTGGATTACAAAATCCGACGACATCGCCTTTGTAGAGCGTCAGTGAATCTTCCGAGATCGGCTTACCGGACCATGGGCAGGTCTCGTTCACCGCGTCCTCGATTTTCAATCCCTGAGCGTTGCTCATCTGGTGCTCCTTAAGTGCCAACGCAAAGCGCGCCCGAGGGCGCATCGCGCTGTCGGGCGTTGACCTCCGGCCTCTCGGGCCGGGCGGTTGCTCAGGCGTCAGGTCGCTTGAGAACGGGGAGGGAAGTACGCGCCATGCGCGCGGGAGTCAACCGAAAATCCGCCCATCAAAATATTTCAGTAGTAATATCAGTATGTTATGTAAATATGAGGAATCCTCAGTTTGCATAATCGTGAAGCGGTCCTCACTTCTGACGCTCGATCTTCGGGGACGATATGAACCGCCGTACCTTTTTGCGCATGCTGGTCGCGCCCATTGTGCTCGCGGCCGGAGCCCTCGGCTGGGGCCGCTGGAACGCGTCCCGCAACTCCTATTATGACGGTCCGCTCTCCGATCATTTCGACGGCGTGCGCTTCTTCAATCCGGGCTACGACACCGACAAAAGTAGAGCCGATCTGCTGCGCTTTCTCGCGGTCGAAAAGCGCGCGGAATGGCCGGAGAGCTGGCCGTCGCCGTTTCAGGATAAACCGCCCGCAAAATCGGATGCGCTGCGCGTCACCCTGATCGGCCATGCGAGCTACCTCATCCAGGTCGCGGGTCTCAATGTACTTACAGACCCGGTCTACTCCGAACGCGCCTCGCCCTTCACCTTCGCCGGGCCAAAACGCGTCAACGCGCCGGGGATTGCGTTCGAGGACCTGCCCAAGATCGATATCGTCCTCGTCACCCACAATCACTACGACCATCTGGACCTGAAAACCCTTGCCCGGCTTGCGGCGCGCGATAATCCGCGGGTGGTCACCCCGCTCGGCAATGACGCGATCATGAAGGTGCACGATCCTTCCATCCGCACCGAGACCTATGATTGGGGCGAGCGGGCCGATCTGGGCTCGGGCATCTTTGCGGTCCCGGTGCCCACAGCCCATTGGTCGGCGCGCGGGTTGTCCGACAGGCGAAAGGCCCTCTGGGCGAGCTTCGTCATCGAAACCCCCGCCGGCCGCCTCTACCATGTCGGCGACTCGGCCTATGCCGAGGGCCGCAATTTCAAGGCCCATCGTGAGGCCTATGGGCCGTTCCGCCTCGCCCTTCTGCCCATCGGCGCCTATGAGCCGCGCTGGTTCATGCAAACGAACCACATGAACCCGCAGGAAGCTGTGTGGGCCATGAAGGATCTCGGCGTGCCGCAGGCCCTCGGCCATCACTGGGGCACGTTCCAATTGACGGCGGAGCCGATCGAGGAGCCGGCTCAGGGCCTTGGCATCGCCTTGGCTGGAGCGGGGATTGCGCCGGGCGCCTTTCTGGCGCTGCGGCCGGGTCAGGTTTTTGAGGCCTGACCGGAGCCTAGCTTCCCTTAAGGCATTCGCCATATAAGCGCGGGTATGAGCGCCCTCGCCAACCATGCATTCGTGAAGATGAACGGGCTCGGCAACGAGATCCTGGTCGTCGACCTGCGCGACGGCGCGCCCGCGCCGACCGGCCCGGAAGCCAAGGCGATCCATGACTCGGGTCTGACCTTCGATCAGCTGATGACGATCGAGCCCGCGCGCGACGCCGATATCGCAACCCGCATCTTCAACAATGATGGCTCGGAAGTGTCCGCCTGCGGCAACGGCACGCGCTGCATTGCCTGGCTGGTGATGCAGGAGACCGGCACGTCGAAGATGACCATCCGGACGCGCGCCGGCATTCTGACGGCGGCGGCGGGCTCTGCGCCCAAGACCATCACCGTCGATATGGGCGCGCCGAAGTTCGGCTGGCAGGACATTCCGCTCGCCGAAGAATTTCGCGATACGCGCGCCATCGAATTGCAGATCGGGCCGATCGATGCGCCGGTCCTGCATTCGCCGTCCGCCGTCAATGTCGGCAATCCGCATGCGATCTTCTGGGTCGATGACGTCAACGCGCATGATCTCGGGCGCTTCGGGCCGCTGCTCGAAAATCATCCGATCTTTCCCGAACGCGCCAATATTTCGCTGGCGCAGGTCACGGCCCCGGATGCGATCACGCTGAAGGTGTGGGAGCGGGGCGCAGGCCTGACGCTTGCCTGCGGCACCGCCGCGTGCGCCGCAGCCGTTGCCGCTGCGCGCACCAAGCGCACGGGGCGCTCGGTCAATGTCACGCTGCCCGGCGGACCGCTGCACATTCATTGGCGCGAAAGCGACGATCACATCCTGATGACCGGCCCGGTCGAGACCGAGTTCGAAGGCACGTTCGATCCCGCTGTGTTTTCCGGGAGCGCTGCGTGAGCGTCGAGGTCGTCACCTTCGGCTGCCGGCTCAACGCGAACGAGTCCGAGGCGATCCGCAAGGCCGCCGTCGAGGCCGGGCGCGAGAACCTCATCATTGTCAATACATGCGCCGTGACGGCCGAAGCGACCGCCCAGGCGCGCCAGACAATCCGCAAGCTGCGGCGTCTCAATCCCGCGAGCGATATTGTCGTCACCGGCTGCGCCGCGCAGGTCGAGCCGCAGATGTTTGCCGCGCTGCCCGAAGTCACGCAGGTGCTCGGCAATGCCGAGAAGATGAAGGCCGAGAGTTGGGCCGCGCCTTTCGGTCTCGACACGGATGAGCGCGTCAAGGTCGACGACATCATGTCGGTGCGCGAGACGGCACTGCATCTGATCGACGGCATGCAGGGCATGGCCCGCGCATTCGTCCAGGTACAGAACGGCTGCGATCACCGCTGCACCTTCTGCATCATTCCTTTCGGTCGCGGGCCGTCACGCTCCGTCGGCTTGGGCGCGGTGGTCGATCAGGTGCGCCGTCTCGTCGACAATGGCTGCCGCGAAATCGTTCTGACCGGCGTCGATCTGACGAGTTACGGTTCCGATCTCCCCGGACAGCCGCCGCTCGGCAAACTCGTTCTTACGATCCTCAAACTCGTCCCGAACCTGCCGCGCCTGCGCATCTCGTCCATCGATGCGGTGGAAGCGGACGCCGATCTCATCCGCGCCATTGCCGAAGAAGAGCGGCTGATGCCGCATCTGCACATCTCGCTGCAGGCGGGCGATGATCTCATTCTCAAGCGCATGAAGCGCCGCCACACGCGCGATCAGGCCATCGAGTTCTGCGTCAATCTCAGGCGGCTGCGTTCCGACATCGTCTTCGGCGCCGATTTCATCACCGGCTTTCCGACCGAAACGGAAAGCCAGTTCCGCGCGACGCTCGATCTCGTCTCCGAATGCGGGTTGACGCATCTGCATGTCTTTCCGTTCTCGCCGCGTCCGGGCACGCCGGCCGCGCGCATGCCGCAGGTTTCGCGCCAGATCGCCAAGGAACGCGCACAGCGCCTGCGCGAAAAGGGCGACGACATGCTGCTGCGTCATCTGTCCGGCGAGATCGGCCGTCAGCGCATGACGCTTGCCGAAAATCCAAATACCGGCCGCACCGAAGGCTTTGCGCTGGTGAAGTTCGCACGCCCGGCCGAAACCGGCTCCATCGTTCCCGTCACCATCGCCGGCCATGACGGCGCAAAGCTGCTGGCGGCCTGACATGGCGGACGAAAAGAAACCGGGATTGTTCGGACGCTTTTTCGGCGGCAAGCCTGCCGAACCGGAAGCTGCGCCGGCCGATGCGGAACTGCCGCCGCCGACCGAAGCTTTTGTGCCCGATACCGCTCCGGTGATCCTCAGGCCTGAAGTCGACGAAGACTTGTCCGAAGCGCTTGCGCCGGAAGTCGAAGTGCCGCGCGAGGCGACCGGCTGGTTCGCGCGCCTGCGCAAGGGCCTGTCGCGCACCTCGGAAAAGCTCGGCTCCGGCATCTCCGATCTTTTCACCAAGTCGAAATTCGATGCCGCGACGCTCGACGAACTTGAAGACCTTCTGATCCAGGCCGATCTCGGCGTCGATGCGGCCATGCGCATCTCGCAGGAAGTCGGCCGTCAGCGCCATGAGCGCGGTCTCGATGAGGACGGCGTGCGCAAGGTCGTGGCCGCGGAAGTCGAGAAATCTCTCGCCGGCGTCGCAAAGCCGCTTGAGATCGACGCGTCGAAAAAGCCCTTCGTCATTCTGATGGCGGGCGTCAACGGCTCGGGCAAGACGACGACGATCGGCAAGCTGGCGCAGAAATTTTCCGCCGAAGGCAAGAAGGTGATGCTGGCCGCGGGCGATACGTTCCGCGCCGCCGCTGTCGAGCAGCTGAATGTCTGGGCGCAGCGCACCAATGTTCCGATCGTCACGAAAGAGATCGGCGCCGATGCATCGGGCCTTGCCTATGAGGCGGTCGAGACGGCGAAGGCCGCGGGCGTCGATATTCTTCTGATCGATACCGCCGGCCGTCTGCAGAACCGCACCGAGCTGATGCAGGAGCTGGAAAAGATCACGCGCGTCATCAAGAAGGTGGATGCGGAAGCGCCGCACGCCGCGCTACTCGTTCTCGATGCCACGGTCGGCCAGAACGCGCTCTCCCAGGTCGAACTCTTTCAGAAGACCGCGGGCATTACCGGGCTTGTGATGACGAAGCTCGACGGCACCGCGCGCGGCGGCATTCTTGTGGCGGTCGCCGAGAAATTCGCGCTGCCGATCCATTTCATCGGCGTCGGCGAGGGCGTCGGCGATCTCGAACCTTTTATCGCGGCGGATTTCTCGCGCGCACTTGTCGGGCTGGACTGATTTTTATGACCGTGAAAACAACGGCGGATGCGCCGAAGAAGAAACTGAACCCCTGGCTCAAATTCGCGCTGGAACTCGGGCCGCTCGTCATTTTCTTCGTGGCGAATTCGCGCGCCGGCCTGTTCTGGGGCACCGGCTGTTTCATGGCCGCGACGGCGGTCTCGCTCGCCGTGTCCTGGTTCCTGATCCGCCGCCTGCCAATCATGCCGCTCGTCACCGGCGTCGTCGTTCTGATTTTCGGCGGGCTGACGCTCTATCTGCAGGATGAGCTGTTCATCAAGCTGAAGCCGACCATTGTGAACACGCTGTTTGCCGGCGCGCTATTTGCGGGCCTCTTCTTCGGCAAATCGCTGCTCGCCGTTGTTTTTGAAGCTGCGTTCGATCTGACGCCGGAGGGCTGGCGCAAGCTCACCTGGCGCTGGGCGTTCTTCTTCGTCTTTCTGGCCGTGCTCAACGAAGTGATCTGGCGCAATTTCTCGACCGATTTCTGGGTCGCGTTCAAGGTCTGGGGCACGATGCCTCTGACCTTCCTGTTTGCGCTGCTTCAGGTGCCGCTGCTGACGCGCTACGACGCAAAGACGTCAGCGCAATAGCGCGGAGGTCGAACCGCGTTCGGCCTTGTCGATCTCGGGCAAAAGCACATCGGTCAGGGAGGCTTCGGTCAGCGGGCCGATATGCTTGTAGGCGATGCGTCCGTCTTTGCCGATGACGAAGGTTTCCGGAACGCCGTAAACGCCCCAGTCGATGGCGGCGCGGCCTTTGTCGTCGCGGCCGACGGCTGAAAAGGGGTTCCCCATCTCACTCAGAAATTTCAGCGTGTTCTGCGGCTCGTCCTTATAGGCAAGGCCGACCAGTTTGACCCGGTTCATGCGCGCCAGGCGCTCGAGCAGAGGATGCTCATCGCGGCAGGGCGCGCACCAGGAGGCGAAGACATTGATGACGGTGACCTGTCCATTGCCGAGATCCTTGCGCGCAAGGCCCGGCACGGCAGCGCCGTCGGCAAACGTCAGGCCGTCGAGCGGCGGCAGCGTAAACTCCGGCGCTTCGCGGCCGATGAGTGCGGAAGGCAGCTTCTGCGGATCGCCGGCGTAAAGACGAAAATAAAACAGCGTCACCAGTGCAACGAACAGCACGAGCGGAATAAGAACGCCGAGCCGCCGCATATCAGTCTTTCCGGCCGAGTTTGGCTTCGAGCTTTGCGAGGGCGTGCGCTTCGGTGCGATGACTGCGCCAGGCCCAGAGAATAAGCGCCAGCACGATGAGCGCCGTAAAGCCGTAGGACGCGGCGATATAAAAGAAATGGTCGTTCATCGCGCTTCCGCCGCCCGGCGCTGCAAGCCGCGCAAGCGGCGGCGGATAAGTTCGGTGCGCATGACGACAAGATGCAAAGTCACGAAGAGCAGCGTGAAGCCCACGGCGCAGACAAGCAGCGGCACGAGAATATCCGGATGAATGGTCGGGCCGTCCATGCGGATGACGGAGGCCGGCTGGTGCAGCGTGTTCCACCAGTCGACCGAGAATTTGATGATCGGAATATTGATGAAGCCGACAAGCGTCAGGATCGCGACGAGCTTTGCGGCGCGCGAGGGCTCATCGAGCGCCGCACGCAGCGCAATGACGCCGAGATACATCAGGAAGAGAACAAGGACGGAGGTCAGCCGCGCATCCCATTCCCACCAGGTGCCCCACATCGGCCGTCCCCAGAGCGAGCCGGTGACGAGCGCGATCAAAGTGAACGCCGCGCCGATGGGGGCGGCGGCTTCCGCCGCGACATCGGCGAGCGGGTGGCGCCACACAAGAACGCCGAGGCTGGCAATCGACATCAGCGTCCAGCCGAACATCGATAGCCAGGCGGCGGGCACATGCACGAACATGATGCGCACCGTCTCGCCCTGCTGGTAGTCGGCGGGCGAAACGAAGAAAGCCTGATAGAGGCCGGCCGTCAGCACGATCACGGTGAGAGCCGTGAGCCAGGGCAGGAGGCGGCCGCTGATCGAATTGAAGCGGGCGGGGTTCGCAAGCGCGATCATCGGGCGCGATGTAGACTTAGGTGTCGAGGCTTTCAATCGGCTCATGACTGGCTGGCCCGAAGTGCCGCAGCCGCGGCCAGCGGCGCGAGGACAAGGGAGGCAAGGCCGAGCGCTCCGAGCATGGAAAGCGCCGGACCCGCCTCGGTGCCGAGGATCAGCGCATTCGTCGCCGAAACGCCGAAGATCAGGACCGGCACTGTCATCGGCAGAACAAGGACCGGCAGGAGAAGCCCGCCGCGCCGAAGGCCGACCGTCAGCGCCGCGCCGATGGCGCCGAGCAAAGTCAGCGCCGGCGTGCCGAGGAGAAGGGTCAGCGCCACAGCGCCCAGCGCCTCCGGCGGCAGGTTCAGCATCAGGCCGAGCAGCGGGGCGATAGCGGCGAGCGGCAGGCCGGTCACGATCCAGTGAGCGGCGCATTTGGCCAGAACGAGCAGCGGCAGCGGCGCGGGCGTGCCGAACAGAAGGTCGAGCGAGCCGTCTTCGGCGTCCGCCGCAAACAAGCGGTCGAGGCCGATCAGGGTCGCGAGCAAAGCGCCGATCCAGAGGATCGCCGGGCCGATGCGGGCAAGAAGCGGCAAATCAGGGCCTGCTGCGAAGGGCGTCATCACGACGACCGACAGGAAGAAGACGAGCGGCAGGCCGAACCCGCCGCCGGAGCGGATAGCGAGGCGGAAGTCGCGGCGGATGAGAGCGAGGAGGGTGCGCGTCATACGGCGCTCCCCAGAACCATGCGTTTCAGCCCCGGCCAGTTCAGATCGGCATGGGTCGCGGCCATGACGAGCCCGCCCGAGGCGCGGTGGATCTCGACGAGCTGCGCCAGACGATCGAGCCCATCCGTGTCGAGGGCGGTCGCCGGCTCATCGAGCAGCCAGAGATCGCGCTTGGCGACGATCAGGCGGCACAGGGAAAGCCGTCTTTTCTGCCCGGCCGAGAGGTAGGCGGCGGGAAGGTCTGCGGCATGGGACAGGCCGACCGCATCGAGGGCGGTTCCTGTCTCGCGCGGGTCGCCGCCCAAAAGCTCGGCCCAGAAGATGACGTTCTCACTGGCCGAGAGCTGGGTTTTCACCCCGTCGGCATGGCCGAGAAGGTGCATCTGCTCGGCCGATGTCGCCTCCGCGTCACCTCCCTCCAGTCTGATATATCCTGAGGTCAGGGGCAGGAGGCCGGCCAGAGCGCGCAGCAAAGTGGTCTTGCCGGCGCCGTTCGGACCGGTCAAAGCGAGGGCCTCGCCGGAATCGAGCGTCAGCGACAGGCCGGAAAGGACAGACCTTCCGCCGCGTTCAACGCCAAGATTTTCAACGTTTAAGCGCATTCCCGTCCGCCAAAAGCACAAGTCTGCAGTGCGCTGGGAACACGCTCCTGTCTCTGGAAGGATTCCATAGTTCTTTGTATACAATGAAATCGCTGCGGGACGGCCCGGCACCGGGCCCTATTGTATCCCGCATCTATGATGGGATCCGTGCTCGTGACCAAAACCAGCCTCGACAGTTTCAAGTGCCGCCGAACGCTCACTGCCGCCGGCAAGACCTATGTCTATTACAGCCTGATCGAGGCTGAGAAAAACGGACTTTCCGGGATCTCCAAGCTCCCGGTCTCGCTCCGGGTTCTCCTTGAAAACCTGCTGCGGACCGAAGACGGGCGCACCACCAAGGCCGAAGACATCAAGGCCTTCTCGGATTGGCTGACCACAAAATCCTCGGACCGCGAGATGGCGTTCCGCCCGGCGCGCGTTCTGATGCAGGACTTCACCGGCGTTCCCTCCGTCGTCGACCTCGCCGCCATGCGCGATGCGATGACAACGCTCGGCGGCGATCCGACCCGCATCAACCCGCTCGTCCCCGTCGATCTTGTCATCGATCACTCGGTCGTCGTCGAAGAGTTCGGCACGCCGAAAGCCTTCGCTCAGAACGTCGCGATCGAATACCAGCGCAATGGCGAGCGCTACCGCTTCCTGAAATGGGCGCAGCAATCCTTCGACAATTTCCGCGTCGTGCCGCCGGGCACCGGCATCTGCCATCAGGTCAATCTCGAATATCTGTCGCAGGTTGTATGGACGAAGACCGAAGGCAAGGACGAGGTCGCCTATTTCGATACGCTTGTCGGCACCGACAGCCACACGACCATGGTCAATGGTCTCGGCGTGCTCGGCTGGGGCGTCGGCGGCATTGAGGCCGAGGCCTGCATGCTGGGCCAGCCCATGTCGATGCTCATTCCGGAAGTCGTCGGTATGAAGCTGACCGGCAAATTGCGCGAAGGCGTCACGGCAACAGACCTCGTGCTGACCGTCACTCAGATGCTGCGCAAGAAGGGTGTTGTCGGCAAGCTCGTCGAATTTTACGGCCCGGGCCTTGCCGGCATGGCGCTCGAAGATCGCGCGACCATCGGCAATATGGCGCCGGAATACGGCGCGACCTGTGGCTACTTCCCGGTCGACAAGGAATCGCTGCGCTATCTCAACGAGACCGGCCGCGACGAAGACCGCATCGCGCTGGTCGAAGCCTATTGCAAGGCGCAGGGCGTGTTCTGGACGCCGGAGACGACGGATCCTGTATTTACGGATACGCTGGCGCTCGACCTGTCGAGCATCGAGCCGTCGATGGCCGGTCCGAAGCGTCCGCAGGATCGCGTTCTGCTCTCCGGCACGAAGGCCGGTTTCATCGCCGCGCTGGAAAACGAATTCGGCAAAAAGGGCAAGACCGGCGAGCAGTTCCCGGTCGAAGGCGCGGACTATAAGATCGGGCACGGCCATGTCGTTCTGGCCGCCATCACGTCCTGCACCAATACGTCCAACCCGAATGTGATGATCGCAGCGGGCCTTCTCGCCCGCAATGCCGTGGCCAAAGGCCTCAAAAGCAAGCCCTGGGTGAAGACCTCGCTTGCGCCGGGATCGCAGGTCGTTGCCGAGTACTATCAGACGTCCGGCCTGCAAAAGGAGCTCGACGCGCTCGGCTTCAATCTCGTCGGCTTCGGCTGCACGAGCTGCATCGGCAATTCGGGCTCCCTGCCGGAGCCGGTCTCCAATGCCATCAACGATAACGACATCGTCGGCGGCGCCGTCATCTCCGGCAACCGCAATTTCGAAGGCCGCGTGAACCCCGATGTGAAGGCGAACTATCTCGCTTCGCCGCCGCTTGTCGTGGCGTACGCGATCGCCGGTTCGTTGCAGATCGATCTTTCGACCGAACCGCTCGGTACAGACCCGGACGGCAATCCCGTGTTCCTGAAAGATATCTGGCCGTCGTCGAAAGAGGTCGCGGAATATATCCGCGCCAATGTCACGCGCGAGGTCTTCGCCAAGCGCTATGCCGACGTCTTCAAGGGCGACGAGACCTGGCGCAAGATCGCCGTGCCGAAGGGCCTCACCTATAAATGGGATATGGGTTCGACCTATGTGCAGAACCCGCCCTATTTCGAAGGCATCACGCGCGAGGCGCCGCCGGTCAAGGACATCGACAATGCGCGTCTGCTCGGCCTTTTCCTCGACTCGATCACGACCGACCACATCTCTCCGGCCGGTTCGATCAAGCAGGCGAGCCCCGCCGGCGAATATCTGATGGAGCATCAGGTCCGTCCGCAGGACTACAATCAGTACGGCACGCGGCGCGGCAATCATCAGGTGATGATGCGCGGCACCTTCGCCAATATCCGCATCAAGAACCAGATGCTCCCGGGCGTCGAAGGCGGCGTGTCCAAGCACTATCCGAGCGGCGAAGAGATGCCGATGTACGATGTGGCGATGCGCTACAAGGAAGAGGGCGTGCCGCTCATCATCTTCGCCGGCAAGGAATACGGCACCGGCTCCTCGCGTGACTGGGCGGCCAAGGGCACGGCATTGCTCGGCATCCGCGCCGTCGTTACCGAAAGCTTCGAGCGCATCCATCGCTCCAATCTCGTCGGCATGGGCGTCGTCCCGCTGGTCTTCGAGGCCGGCACGACCTGGAAGACGCTGGGCCTGAAAGGCGACGAAACCGTCACCATTCACGGCCTTGCCGAGGGGCTGAAGCCGCAGGCGATCCTGACGGCCGAGATCACCTACGGCTCGGGCGAGGTTAAGAAAGTCCCGCTGATCTGCCGGATCGATACCCTCGAAGAGCTCGAATATTTCAAGAACGGCGGCATCTTGCAGTACGTGCTGAGGTCGCTGGCGGCTTAAAGTCTTAAGCTTATCTCGCCCTCGTGACTGGTCCCGGGGGCGGGGTGGGCCTAAAACTCCCGCCAATGAGATATTCAACGCCCCTGTTCGGGCTTCTTCTGACCCTTGGTGCGGGACCGGTTTTTGCCGGGCCCCCCAAGGCCGTCCTCGAACTCTTCACCAGCCAGGGCTGTTCCTCCTGTCCGAAGGCTGACAGGCTCGCGGCCGAGCTTGCGCGCGATAAGGACCTCGTCGTCCTCACATTCCCGGTCGACTATTGGGATTATCTCGGCTGGAAGGACACGCTGGGGTCGTCGGCCCATTCGGCGCGCCAGCGCGCCTACGCCATGGTGCGCGGCGACCGTAAAGTCTTTACCCCGCAAATGGTCGTGAACGGGCGGTCGCAGTGCAAAGGCTCCGACCGCGCCGAGATCGAAGCGGCGATCAAGCAAACGGCGTCGGAAGCGAGTCTGTTTTCGGTTCCGGCGACGATCAACGAAGCCGATGGACAGATCGAGGTCGAGGTGCCTTCGAGCGCTGCGCGCGAAAGCGAAGTCTGGCTTGTGGCCGTCGCCTCCCAGCGCACGGTCGAGATCGATGCCGGCGAAAACAAAAGCCGCACCATCAGTTACACAAATGTCGTCCGTCAGATGACCCGGCTTGGCGCGTTTACCGGCAAACCGGCGCATTTCACCGTACCGCGCACGGAAGCGGTGCCGGCGGATGCCGATCGCTATCTTGTTCTGGTGCAGGATGGATCGGGCTCGATGCCCGGCGTCATTCTCGGCGTTGCCGAGCCGGCAACCAACTGATCCCAAACATCACTGGAAATAAAAAGAAGGGCCGGAATGAATCCGGCCCTTCTCAAGTTCCATCCCGGTTTCCCAGAATGTTTACGGTCGGCCCGGTCGTTTCGCCCCGTGGGGCTGGGGGGCTGGAATCGAGGCTGACAACCGGACCCCGAGGCAACGATGAGAGACTCGCGTTTGCATGGGGCGCGCGTCGGGCCGGAAATGGGCAATATTGTGAATTTGAGATTTTCCACTGCTTGGAAATGGGCTTGCGTCATCCGTGTGACAGCGCGAAGATGATGCGCAATTAGAGGTGCTTATGGGCGAAGTGGTCGAGCCGATAAAACGTTTCCGCGGCGCAAACGCAGCGCCCTCTGATTTCAAATCGCCGCCACCTCCGCCGCCGACGCAGCACATCGCCTTCGACCGGCACGAGCTTCGCGAAATTCTCAATGTCTATGGCCGCCTCGTCGCCTCCGGCGAGATGCGCGACTACGCCATCGACATGCTGAAGGAGAAAGCGGTGTTCTCGCTGTTCCGCCGCATGGGCGAAGTGCCGACCTATCGCGTCGAGAAAGATCCGAAACTGCGCAATCGTCAGGGCGCGTATGCGGTCATCACGGCGACGGGTCTGATCCTCAAACGCGGCCACGATCTGGCGCGCGTTCTCAGCGTTCTCGACAAGCGCCTGAAGCTCGTCACCAACTGACGGCGTAGCCGTCATCCCGGACGCGCGGAGCGCCGATCCGGGATCCAGATAAAAATCAGCAGCCGGGATTTCTAGCGCCGCTGCACCGTCGCTGCGAATTCACGCCAATCCCGAAACCGGACAAGCCGGTCGGCGATCAAGCCATTGATGCTTCCGTCGGGCAGCTGGCGCCAGGGAACGCCTTCAAAAACCTTGCCGTCCAGTCCCGCTTCTTCGGACTCCTGACGAAATCTCGCGACCGCATGCGGGCTGGAAGCCCGGTTGAGCGGAATTCGTGCCGCGCCATTCTCGGTCGGCCGGTATGCGCGAAGGTCGCGCTGCGCGGCAGGCGTGGCCAGGAGTTTTCGAATGAGAACCAGTTCCTTGTGGTTCTGGCGGACCGTCGTCACGACCTGGCCGAAGGCGTAGAGCAGCACGGCCGGGATGACGGCCAGAACGCCGATCGCAACGATCAATGGCTTTGGATACTCGGCGCTCAAAGAACCGAAATTTGCGAGCCCCATCAAGGCCGCCGCCGCCACATAAAGGACGGCTACGATACGCAACAACACACCCATAACAGACCCCCGCACGGACTTTATCCGGCAATTTGGAAGCGTCAATCGGGGGAATTTTATGTCGTCAGGCGGGTTCAAACGAAGGATCGTCATGATCGCCGGTGCCGAGCGAGAGCTGCATCTCCACCGTATCGAGCCAGACGCCGTGCTTGCGGCCGACGGAGCGGTGCGTGCCGATCATCTCAAAGCCGAGGGTTTTGTGCAGCGCGATGGACGCAGCATTCCGGCTGTCGCCGATCACCGCGATCATCTGCCGGAAGCCGCGTTCTTCGCAGGAGGCGATCAGCGCCCGCATCAGTGCGCGGCCGACGCCTTTGCCGTGCCAGGCCGGATCGACATAGACGGAATTCTCGACCGTGAAGTGATAGGCGGCGCGCGGCCTATAGGGTCCGCAATAGCCGTAGCCGGCAACGCGTCCGTCGAGTTCGGCGACGAGATAGGGATAGCCGCCGGCAACGGTTTTTTCGAAACGCGCGCGGATGTCGTCTTGCGATGGCGGCACGAGTTCAAAACTCGCCGTGCCGTTTTTGACGGCGTCGGCATAGATCGTGGCGATGGCGGAGATGTCGGAGAGATGTGCGGTGCGGATCATGCGTCTGTGCAGTCTAACAAAAAAGCCCCGGCTTGCGCCGGGGCTTTTCGTCTCTTCTTACCTGCCGCGATTACTCGCGATTGCCGAACAGGTTCAGCAGCATCATGAACAGGTTGATGAAGTCGAGGTAGAGCGACAGGGCGCCCATGATCGCCTTGCGGCCCATCATGTCGCTATCGTCGACCGCGTTGTACATCTCCTTGATGCGCTGCGTGTCATAGGCGGTGAGGCCCGAGAACACGAGAACGCCGACCGTCGAGATGATGAACTGCATCATCGTCGAGCCGAGGAAGATGTTGACGATCGAGGCGATGACGATACCGACCAGGCCCATGAACAGGAATGTGCCGAGGCCGCTGAGATCGCGCTTCGTCGTGTAGCCGTAGAGGCTGAGCGCGCCGAAGGCCGCCGCGGTGATGAAGAACACGCGAGCGATCGAAGAGCCGGTGTAGACGAGGAAGATCGTCGACAGCGAGATACCCATCAGGGCCGCAAAGACCCAGAAGGAAATCTGCGCTGCGCCGGCGCTCATGCGGTTGATGCGGGCCGACAGGAAGAACACCATGCCGAGCGGCGCGAGGGCGAACACCCATTTCAGCGGGGTCTGGAACATCGTCTGGCCGAACGAGGTCAGAGCGAGGGCGCCGGAGGCGTCCTGCGTTACGGCAAGTTTGAACGTGCCGATGGCGACAAGGCCGGTAATCGCAAGGCCGAGCGTCATGTAATTGTAGACGGAGACCATGTAGGCGCGCAGGCCCTGGTCGATGACAGCGGCCTCCGTGCGGGTGGTGCCGCCTACGCGGGCCGTCCCAGAGCGGTCGAAGTCACTCATGTGATTTTCATCCCTTAAGTTATCCCGCATTCGTGCGCGGGATCTCGGCTCTCAATATGGGAAATGCCGACCCTTCCGACAAGCAAAACCGGTCGGAGCGGCCTACAAATCCCGCAAGACGGGAGCAGGCTTGAGGTTAACGAGCCTCCAGGTGCCTGCAAGCCCGAGAACTACTGTAGTACCAAGGGCTAACAACGCCGCCGTGACGGCCCCCGGGACATCGGCAAAGAAGGCCATATCCATGACCTGGGCGACGACGACCCAAGCGGCGGCGGCCCCGGCGGCGAGGCCGAACAGGGCGGTGGCAAAGCCGATCAGGGCATATTCGAGGGCGAACGCCGCAAGGATGCGCCGCCGGGATGCGCCCAGCACTTTCAGGATCATGGCGTCATAAATCCGGTAGCGGTGCCCGGCGGCGAGCGCCCCGCCGAGGACAAGGACGCTGGCAAGCAGCGTCACGCCCGAACCGGCGCGGACGGCCAGCGCCAGATTTCCGGCGAGATCGGAGAGCGTTGTCAGCGCATCCTTGACGCGGATGGCGATGATGGCCGGAAAGCGCGCCGCGCTGTCGCGCAGCAGCGAAATCTCCTCATTGGGAGCGCCGCCATCGGCGAAGGTCAGGGTCGAGAGATATTGATAGGGTGCACCGGCAAAGGTGTTGGGCGAGAAGACGAGCACGAAATTGATGCCAAGCGTCTCCCACTCGACTTTACGCAAATTGGCGATTTTGGCGCGCACCTCGCGGCCGAGCACATTGACCGCAATCTCGTCGCCGACTTTCAGGCCGAGATGGCCGGCATTCTCGGCTTCGAACGAGACGAGCGGCTCGCCCTCATAATTCTCCGGCCACCATTCTCCGGAGACGATCGTCGCGCCGTCAGGAACTTTCGATGCGAAAGTGAGGCCGCGATCGCCGCGCAGGACCCAGGCGGCATCGCCCGCCGGATAGTTCTCGCTGCTCTGGCCCTTCAATTCGGTGATGCGTCCGCGCAGCATCGGCACGCGGTCGATCGCCGAGCCCGGCGCTTTTTCGTTCAGGAATGCATCGAACGCATCGGCATCGCTGTTCGGAATATCGACGAAGAAAAAGCTCGGCGCTTTTGCGGGCAGAGCTGCGGTCAGCTGATTGCGGATCGAAGAATCGATCAGCGTCAGCGCAACGAGCAGCGCAAGACCAAGGCCGAGCGACAGCACGACCGACGGCGTCAGCGCGCCGGGACGGTGAATGTTCGACAGCGCGATGCGCAGCCCGGCGTTCGACGGACGCGGCAGGCGGCGCGAGACCGCCATGATGGCGAGTGCAACGCCGCGCAAGAGAAGAAAGATGGCTGCGGCTGCGGCCAGGAAGATCGCCGCGACATTCTTTTCCGGCGCGGTTGCGATCATCAGCGCAATCAAGGCCGCCAGCGAAAGCCCGATGAGGACGAGATAGCGGCGGCGCGGCCAGCGCAGTTTGGTATCGGCCAGATGATCGCGGAACAGCGCCGAAACCGGCAGATCGTGCGCGCGGCCGAGCGGCCAGAGCGCAAAGACAAGTGCGATCAGAAATCCGTACAGAGCCGCGAGCGCCAGCTGCGCCGGCTGAAGCGTTGCGATGAAGGGCAGCGGGATGATCGCGCCGAATCCCCATTTGACGAAGAAGGGCAAGGCCGCGCCGACAACAAGACCAATCGCGATGCCGAGCGCGGCGAGCGCCAGAATCTGCGCCAGATAAATCTGGAAGATGCGCGTGCCCGTCGCGCCGATACATTTCAGCGCGGCGATGGTCTCGCGCCGCTTTTCGACATAAGACGACACGGCATTGGCGACGCCGACGCCGCCGACAAGAAGCGCGGTGAGGCCGACCAATGTCAGAAATTGCGTGAAGCGATCGATATTCTGCTCCAGCCGGTCGGAGGCGGCATCGCGCGTGCGCACGCGCCAGCCGGCATCGGGGAAGGCGGCTTTCGCCTCGTCGGCAAGTGCGGTGACGGCGCTTTGCGGCGCATCGGGAAACAGTGCGACGCGATAGGTCCAGCGCATCAGACTGCCGGGCTGCAGCAGGCCGCTCGCCATCAGCGCCTCACGCGAGACGAGAAGCCGCGGGCCGAGGCCGACACCGTCGGACAGATTGTCCGGCTCTTTCACAAGTGCCGCACGTACAGTGAGCGCAATGGATCCGAGACGGATCGTGCCGCCGTTCTGAATTTCGAGGCGCGCAAGAAGCGCGGGATCTGCGATCGCGCCGAACGCGCCGTCTTTCTCGGCGAGAAGATCTGCGAGCGGCAGCTGCGGATCGGTCTCCACCGTGCCGGCGAGCGGATAGAGCTGATCGACGGCTTTCAATTCGGCAAGCGTTGCCGCGCCGCTGTCGCTGCGCGTCATGGCGCGCAGGGTTGCCGCGCTTGAGACCGTGCCGCGCGACGAGAGGAAGGCGAGCTGTTCGTGCGTCACCTCGCGATGAACGAGCGCAAAACTCGCATCGCCGCCGAGAATGGTGCGGCCCTCGCGCTCAAGTCCGTCCTGCAGACCTTTAGAGATCGAGCCGACGCCCGAGATGGCGGCGACGCCGAGCGCGAGGCAGGCAACGAAAATGCGGAAGCCGGAAAGCCCGCCGCGCAATTCGCGCAGCGCCAGCTTCAGCGACAGAAGAAAGCCCGGAGGTGCGGCGACGAATGAGCTCACGCCGTCATGACCTCGGGAAGATGTCCGGATTCGATTTTACCGGAGCGCATTTCGACGACGCGGTCGCAGCGGCGGGCGAGCGCCGGATCGTGGGTGACGAGAATGAGCGTCGCGCCGCGCTCCTTCGTCTTGGTGAAGATGAGATCGGCAATCGACACGCCCGTTTTCTCGTCGAGATTTCCGGTCGGCTCGTCGGCGACGAGAATTTTGGCGCCGGGCGCCAGCGCGCGGGCAAGCGCGACGCGCTGCTGCTCGCCGCCCGACAGCTCCGCCGGGTAATGGCCGGTGCGTGCGGCAAGGCCGACTTCGGCAAGCTCCTGCTGGGCGCGGCCGAAGGCGTCGGGCACGCCGGCAAGTTCGAGCGGCACGGCGACATTTTCCAGCGCCGTCATGGTCGGGATGAGGTGGAAGCTCTGGAAGACGACGCCGATATTCTTGCCGCGAAAGGCGGCGAGCGCATCCTCATCGAACCGGGTCAGCTCCTCGCCGAGCACCGAGACCTGCCCGGAGTCAGGCCGTTCCAGCCCGGCCAGCACCATCAGCAGCGAGGATTTGCCCGAGCCGGAGGGTCCGGTGAGGCCGACCCGCTCGCCGCGGCCGATCTTCAGCGAAATGTCCTTGAGGATATGAACGCGGGCGGCGCCGCGGCCGAGGCTGAGATTGATGCCGGTAAGATCGATCGCCATATGCGGTGTCCGCGCTCCGTCAGTCCCTGATCCAAGAGCTCCCCATATGGAGACCCGTTCGATGCCCCGCCAGTCACAAAGTCTTGGGTTTTTCAGCCTTTATCGTGCCGGCGTGGCGGCGTTTCTGGCGTCTTTTCTTCTCTTTGCGGGTCCGGCTTCGGCCAAGACGCTGCGCCTTGTGGCGCTCGGCGACAGCCTGACCGCCGGCTATCAGCTTCCCCCGCAGGACGCCTTTCCGGCCGCGCTCGAAAAGGCGCTGAAGGCCAAAGGCTGGGACATAAAAGTGGCCAATGCCGGGGTTTCGGGAGACACCGCGGCGCAGGGGGCGGCGCGGGTCGACTGGTCGGTGCCGGACGGCACGGACGGCGTCATCCTCGAGCTCGGCGCCAATGATGCGCTGCGCGGCCTGCCGCCGGAGGCCGCCAAGGCCTCGCTGGAAAAAATCCTCGAACGGCTGAAGGCGCGCAAAATCCCGGTTCTGATCGCCGGCATGTATGCGCCGCGCAGCCTCGGGGCCGATTACTACGAAAAATTCGACGCGATCTATCCGGACCTTGCCAAGAAATACGGCGCCGAACTCTACCCCTTCTTCCTCGACGGGGTTGCAGGCCAGGTGAAGCTTAATCTCGAAGACGGGCTGCACCCGACCGGGGAAGGGATCCGGGCCATCGTCGAGCGCATTCTCCCTTCGGTGGAGTCTTTCCTTCGTCGCATTCAGACCCCATCCTGAACGAAGCGAATCGATTTTTGGCCATGCCCCGTCTGTTCACAGCTCTGGAAGTGCCGGCCGATATTGGAGCCCAGCTCGCTATTCTGCGCGGCGGTCTGCCGGGCGCACGCTGGATCGACGCCGAAAACTATCACGTTACTTTGCGCTTTCTCGGCGATGTCGATGACCGCACCGCCAATGAAGCGGCGCACCTTCTCGACGGCATTGCGCGCGAGCCCATCCAGATTTCCATCGGTGAGCTCGATGCGTTCGGCGGCGACCGCCCGCGTTCGATCATCGCCAAGGTGAAGCCGAACCCGGATCTGCTGGAACTTCAGGCCGAGCATGAGCGCAATATGCGCCGCGCAGGCCTTGCGCCCGAAAGCCGTAAATACACGCCGCATGTCACTTTGGCGCGTCTGCGCGATGTGAAGCCGCGCGATGTCGCCGATTGGCTGTCGACGCGCGGCGGCGCGCCGCGTCTCGATTTCGAAGCCAAACGCTTTGTTCTTCTGTCCTCGCGTGCCTCGAGCGGCGGCGGGCCCTATGTGCTGGAAGAGAGCTTTCCGCTCGGCGTCGGCGAAGAGGACGAGGATCATCATGACGAAGCTCACTGGTAAGGAGCGCAGCGAGGCTCTGGCGTCGCTTGCGGGCTGGAGCGAGGTGGAGGGCCGCGACGCCATCCGCAAAGAGTTCAAGTTCAGGAATTTCTCGGAAGCGTTCGGCTTCATGGCGCGCGTGGCGCTCGCCGCTGAAAAAATGGACCACCATCCCGAATGGTCGAATGTCTACGACAGGGTGGACATCGTGCTGTCGAGCCACGATATCGGCGGGGTGTCAGAGCGTGACATCAAGCTTGCCGCGAAAATCGAAAAACTGGCGGGAGCGAAATCCGCCTGATCGCGTTGAAGCCCCTGGAGGGACGTGATGGCGAAGAGCAAAGCGCAGCGGATCGAGGATGAGCGGGAGGTCCGCGAGGGCTTCTGGCCGAAGATCGTGACCTTCGCCGCAAACCTTCCCTTCGCCGAGCAGGCGCTGTCGGCCTGGTATTGCGCCTTCGACCGCGAGACCCCGGCGAGCGTCCGCTACACGCTGATGGGCGCGCTCGCCTATTTCGTCCTGCCGACGGACATCATTCCCGACATCCTGCCTCTGATCGGTTTTGCCGACGATGCCTCGGTGCTCTCGGCCGCCCTTGTCGCGGTCGGCACCCATATCAACGAGACCCATAGAGCGGCGGCAAGGGACGCCCTGACCAAGCTCGGCCGCCAGGCCTAAAGACCTTAGAGGTCCTTGGGGCGCCTTCCCCCAATCGTTAGCAATTCCTTTCTAAATTCCGCCAATTTTTACCTATTCTTCGTAATTGCGGACGCAAAATCGCGCCCGCGAGGGGGCTCTCTTCGATTCCCGTCGCGTTCCATACGCCCGGCCACTGCCGGCGAATGAGGTTTTTCGCACAAAATGTTCAAGCGCCGACTGGCTTTAGCTTTGCTGCTTACGGCCCATGCCCCGGATGTTTCGACCGCGCAGAGCGGTCAGCAGCTCCTCGGCACGTTCTCGGATTGGAGCGCCTATGCGGCGAATTCCGCCTCCGGCAAGGTCTGCTTTGCGATTTCGCAGCCGAAAACCCGCGCGCCCGAGGGCCTGAACCGCGATCCGGCCTATTTCTTCGTCTCGCACCGGCCGGGCGAGGGTGTCCGCAACGAGGTGTCGGTCCAGACCGGCTTTCCGCTGCGTCCCGGCTCGACCGTCGATATCGATATCAAGGGCGCCCCGTTCTCGCTCGTGACCCAGGACCAGCGCGGCTGGTCGAACGGCCAGGACGACAGCCGCATCGTCGATACCATGCGCGCCGCCGGCGAAATGACGGTCAAATCGACCTCCGGCCGCGGCAATGTGACGACCGACACCTATTCCCTGCGCGGCGTTTCGGCCGCCCTGGATGCGGCCGCCAACGCCTGCCCGTAAACCCAACTTAGTCGAGAGCGGTGGCCGCTCCGGCGGTTATGGACTATATGTCCGGAATGCTCGCTCCTTTGGACACAGCGCCCGCGCCCTTCGCGGAAAAGCCCTCGCTTGCGGGTCTCACCCGGGGCGAGCTTTCGGCTGCGCTCGTTTCGGCCGGGGTGCCGGAGCGCGAAGCGCGCATGCGCACCAACCAGATCTGGCACTGGCTCTATCATCGCGGCGCGACCTCGTTCGACACGATGACCAATGTGTCGAAGGTCCTGCGCGCCGAGCTTGAGAAGGTTTACTCGCTGGCGCGCCCGGAAATCGTCACCGAGCAGATCTCGATCGACGGCACGCGCAAATGGCTGATCCGCCTGCCGCCGCGCCCGGACGACAAGCGCCCGCACGAAGTCGAGGCCGTCTATATTCCCGAAGCCGATCGCGGGACGCTGTGCGTCTCCAGTCAGGTCGGCTGCACGCTCGCCTGCACCTTCTGCCACACCGGCACGCAGGTTCTGGTGCGCAATCTCACCTCCCAGGAAATCGTCTCGCAGCTTTTGATCGCGCGCGACCGGATCGGCGATTGGCCGGGCATGGAGCGCTCGAAAGAGGGTCTGGTGCCCGATGCCGAGCGCGCGGTGACGAACATCGTCTTCATGGGCATGGGCGAGCCGCTCTACAATCTCGACGGCGTCAAGGACGCGATCGACGTCATCTCGGACGGCGAGGGGCTTTCTCTCTCCAAGCGCCGCATCACGGTGTCGACCTCGGGCGTCGTGCCGATGATCGAGCGTCTCGGCAATGAGAGCGGGCCGATGCTGGCGATCTCGCTGCACGCCACAAACGACGAGCTGCGCAACGAGCTCGTGCCGCTCAACAAGAAATATCCGATCAAGGAATTGATCGAGGCGTGCCGCAATTATCCCGGCGTCTCGAATGCGCGCCGCATCACGTTTGAATATGTGATGCTGAAGGGCGTCAACGACAGCGATGCGGAAGCCAAGAAGCTCGTCTCGCTGCTGAAGGGCATTCCGGCGAAGATCAATCTCATCCCGTTCAATCCCTGGCCCGGCACGCGCTACGAATGTTCGGACTGGGAGAGGATCGAAGCTTTTTCGGAAATCGTCTTCCGCGCCGGTTATGCCTCGCCTGTGCGTACACCTCGCGGACGCGACATCCTCGCCGCCTGCGGCCAGCTGAAATCGGCGACCGAGCGCCTGCGCGCCAAGGATCGCGCTGCTGCCCAGTAATGGCGGCGGCTCAGTGATTTTTCTTCTCACGCGTCTGATCCTTGTGCCGCTGGCCTATGTCGCGGCGCTGGTCGCCGCCGGCGCGGTTGCGGTCGGCATCGCTTTTCTGCGCGCCTATGGGCCGGTCGCCGACGATCCGGTCGCGCTCGGCGCGACCAGCTGGATCCTCGTCGGCGATTTTCTGATCTTTTGCGGCTTTGTCGGCTACGCCGCCTTCATCCCCTCGGTCATCGCCATCGTCGCGGCGGAAATCTTTTCCATCCGCAGCGCGCTCTATTTCTGCGGCGTTGCGCTGTTCTGCGGTTTTGTCGCAAGCCGCCTCGCCGATGAAGAGGCGCTGCGCTCGCTGCCCTCCGAGCCCGCCATTGCCGGCGCCGCGGCTCTCGCCGGGGGCTTTACCTATTGGCTCCTCTGCGGCCGCAGTTCCGGAATCCGCATCAGGCCGGAACCGCAGCGCTCCTGAAGTGTTTTGCCCCGTCAGGCTTCCGGTGTAGAGGAAGCACTCGATATCAGGAGGTTCTCATGGCTTTCGCGCGGTTTCGTGCTCTGGCAGTGGCACTCGTCCTCGGCACTCTCGTCGCCGGCTGCGGCGTCAACACGATCCCGACCCTCGACGAGCAGGTGAAGGGCCAGTGGAGCGAAGTGCAGAACCAGTATCAGCGCCGGGCCGAACTCATCCCGAATCTGGTGGAAACGGTGAAGGGCTTTGCCGCGCAGGAGCGCGAAACGCTCACAGCCGTCGTCGAAGCGCGCGCCAAGGCAACGCAGGTGACCGTCAATGTGGATCAGCTCTCCGATCCCGAAGCGCTTAAGCGTTTCCAGGAAGCGCAGGGCCAGTTGTCCGGCGCGCTCGGACGTTTGCTCGCGGTCTCCGAAAACTATCCCGAGCTGAAATCCAATCAGAACTTCCTGGCGCTGCAGTCGCAGCTCGAGGGTACCGAGAACCGCATCGCGGTGGCGCGCCGCGATTATATTCAGGCGGTGCAGACCTATAATACCGAGGTCCGCACCTTTCCGGGCCTGATCTGGGCGTGGATTTACGGCGCGCAGCCGAAAGCGACATTCGAAACGAGCGCTGCCAATCAGACGGCGCCCGAGGTGAAGTTCTAACCAGCCATGCAAAAGCTCCTCGCTTTTGCCTTTCTCTCGGTGCTCGCGCTCGCCGTTCCGGCGGGCGCGCAGACTTTTCCCGAGCTGACGAGCCGCGTTGTCGATAACGCCAATATCATCGACATCCCGACCGAAGCCGAGATCGACAAGAAGCTTGCCGATCTCGAAACGAAGACGACCAAGCAGCTCGTCGTCGTCACCGTGCCCTCGCTGCAGGGCTATGAGATCGAGGATTACGGCTACCGGCTCGGCCGCCATTGGGGCATCGGCCAGGAAAAGAAGAACAATGGCGCGCTGCTGATCGTCGCGCCGAACGAGCGCAAAGTGCGCATCGAAGTCGGCTACGGCCTCGAAGGCGATCTTACCGACGCCATCTCCTCGCTCATCATCCAGAACGCCATTCTGCCGCGCTTCCGTGCCGGCGATTTTCCGGGCGGCATCTCGCGCGGCGTCGACGACATCGTGCAGGTTCTCGAAGGCGATCAGGAATATGCGCAGCAGGCCAAGCAGGAGGCCGAGGGCGTGCATATCACCGATCAGACGGCCGATATGTTCTTCACCGCCTTCATCTTCCTCATCATCGCTCTTCAGATCTGGCGGGCTTTCCGCGGCGGCCGTTCCTCGCGGCGGCGCGGAATGCCGTGGATCATTCCGACCGGTTCGAGCTCCGGCAGTTCCTGGTCGTCGGGCGGAAGCTCATGGTCGTCGGGATCGAGCGGCGGTGGATTTTCGGGCGGCGGCGGTTCGTTCGGCGGCGGCGGGTCTTCGGGGAGCTGGTGATGCAGACGCCTTGTCTCAACAATGAAGAAGCGCGGCATGTCTCGGCGGCGATCGAGAACGCGGAAAAGAAAACCGCCGGAGAGATTTTCGTCGTCGTCGCGCACCATGCCGACGATTACCGCCTCGTGCCGGTGCTGTGGGCGGGGCTCGCGGCTCTCATCCTGATCTGGCCGGTGGCGCATTTCACGCCGCTGGCGGTCACGAGCCTTTTTCTCCTGCAGGCGGCCATCTTCCTCACCTGGTCGGTGGCGCTGTCGCCGGATGTGATCCGGTTTCGTGTCGTGCCGGGGCGGCTGGCCGAGGCGGCGGTCGAAAAAGCGGCGCGCGAGCAGTTCCTCGGCCATGGCGTTCATCTCACCTCGGCGCGCACCGGCGTTCTCATCTATGCGGCGCTGGCCGAGCGCCGCGTCGAGATCGTTGCCGATGACGGCATTGCGAAAAAAGTCGAACAGGCGGAATGGGATGCCATTGCCGCAACCGTCGTGCAGGCGGCGCGCGAGAAGCGTCTTGCGGACGGTCTTGTAAAGGCGGTCGAGCAATCGGGCGCGCTTCTGGCGCGTCACTTCCCCCCGTCGAAGCACGATCGGGACGAACTTCCTAATCGAGTGGTGGAACTTTAGGCCGCCGTCTCGTGTACGCCATACAGGCGGTATAGGCTCCCGCGCCAAGGCTCTCCGTTGAGACGAGCCGGCCCTCGGGATGAAATCGGAACGAGATCGTGACCCCAGCCGAACCGGCACGCCATCAGTCTTCCGCGGATGAGACCGGCACGCCGCCGCATTTCACCGATGCTCTGTTCGGCCGCACGCCCGCCGAGGACATGGCCGATCTCACTCCGGCCGATCTTACCGCGCTTGCCGATGCCGCCTGGGCTCATCTGAAGAACAGAAAGCCCGGCCGCCACGATCTCAAAATCTTCAATCCGCTTCTGCCGGGTGGCGCCGAGATCACCGTCATCGAGGCGGTGAACGACGACATGCCGTTCCTGCTCGATTCCACCGTTGCGGAACTTGCGGTGCAGGGCATCGAGGCAAAGCTCGTCGCCCATCCGGTTCTTGATCTCGAACGCGACAAAACAGGCGCGCTCACGCGGTTTTCCGGCGAGGCGCATGACGAGAGCCGCGAGCGCGACAGCCTGATCCATCTTCATATCGAGCGGATCGACGATCAGGAAAAGCTTGCCGCGCTCGCCGCCGAGCTTGAGCGCACCTATGAGGATATCCGCGTTGCGACCGGCGATTTCGACGCCATGCGCAGCCGCGTCGAGGCGGAAATTTCCGCGCTCAAAACCTCATCGGCGCCCGTGCCGCCGGAAGAACTGCAGGAAGCCGTCAGCTTCCTCACCTGGCTGATCGAAGGCAATTTCGTTTTCGTCGGCCTGCGCGACAATCAAGACGTTGAAGCCGCCTTGTCGGCAAAACCCGATGCGGGCGATGTCGGACTCGGTATTCTGCGCGATCCCGAGGTGCGCGTTCTGCGCCGCGGCCGCGAACTTGTGGCGATGACGCCGGAAATCCGCCAGTTCCTGAAAGAGCCGGTGCCGCTGATCGTCACCAAAGCAAGCTTGCGCTCGCGCGTTCATCGCAGAGCCCATCTCGATTATATCGGCATCAAGCGCTTCGACCGCGAAGGCCGCGTCACCGGCGAGTTGCGCATTGTCGGTCTTTTCACCGGCACGGCCTATTCGCTGACCGTCGAATCCATTCCGCTTCTGCGCCGCAAGGTCGAGATCGTGACGCGCCATGCCGGTTTCGATCCGGATTCCTATTCGGCGCGGGCGCTCGCCAATATTCTCGAAACCTATCCGCGCGATGAGCTGTTCCAGGTCGATGTCGATACGCTCTACGACTCGGCGCTGCGCATGCTGGCGATCTATGAGCGTCCGCGCGTCCGCGCCGTGGCGAGGCCGGATCGTTTCGACCGTTTCGTTTCGGTGCTCGTCTATGTGCCGCGCGAGAAATACGATTCGGATGTGCGCGCGCGCATCGGCGAGCGTTTGGCGGAAACCTATCACGGCCGCGTTTCGGCCTTTCATCCGAGCTTCCTCGAAGGCGTGCCGCTGACGCGCGTGCATTACATCATCGGCCGCTATGAAGGCACAACGCCCAAGGTCGATATCGCCGAGCTTGAGCGCCGCATCGCCGCCGAAGTGCAGACCTGGCCCGATCTTCTGAAGGCCGCGCTCATTAAGACCCATCAGGGACAGCAGGGCCGCAAGCTCGCGCTCTCCTGGCTGGAAGCCTTCACCGCCGGCTATCGCGAAGCGTTCACGCCGCAGGAGACCGTCGCGCATATCGCGCGCATGGAAGATCTCAGCGATGAGAAGCCCTATGCCATTGCGTTCGAGAAAGTGTCTGGCGCCGCCGACCGCATCTCGCTGAAAATCTTCTCGCTCAACCGCTCTCTGCCTTTGACCGAGCGCGTGCCGATCCTCAGCGATATGGGTTTTGTCGCCGTCGAAGAGCGCACCTATGACATCGCCGGCGGCCTTGGCCGCCGCGTCTTCCTGCATGACATGACGCTTGTGCGCGGGCGCGGCGGCGAGATCGATCTCGATAGGCTCGACAAACCGCTGACGGTTTTGGCACTCGCCATCGCGTCGGGCCAGGCGGAGAGCGACTATTACAACGCGCTCGTTCTGGAAGCGGGCCTGTCCTGGCGCGATGCGGCCTTGCTGCGCGCGGTCTCGCGCTATCTCCGCCAGATCAATATCGCCTTCAGCCATGCCTATATGGCCGGCGTCATCGTCAAGCATGCGGGCATTGCGCAGAAGATCGTTGCGCTGTTCGAAGCGCGGTTCGATCCGAAGCGCAACAGCGGCCGCAAGCAGGCGCAGGACGACATTATCGCCGAGATCGAAAAGGCGCTGGAGGCTGTCGAGAGCCTCGACGAAGACCGCATCATCCGCCGCTTCGTCAATCTCGTTCAGGCCATGCTGCGGACGAACGTGTTCCAGCGCGAAGACGGGCGCCAGAAAACCGTCATCTCTTTCAAGCTGGAAGCCGCAAAAGTCGATCAGCTTCCGGCGCCCCGGCCGCTCTATGAAATCTTCCTGTCTTCACCGCGCGTCGAGGGCCTGCATCTGCGCTTTGGCCGCGTTGCCCGCGGCGGCTTGCGCTGGTCGGATCGTCCCGAGGATTTTCGCACGGAAGTTCTCGGCCTCGTCAAAGCGCAGCAGGTGAAGAACGCCGTTATCGTGCCGGTTGGCGCGAAGGGCGGTTTTGTGCCGAAGAAACTGCCGCCGGCCTCCGACCGTCAGGCCTGGATGGCGGAAGGCACCGAAGCCTATCGCATCTTCATCCGCACTCTGCTCGACATCACCGACAATCTTGTCGGCGGAAAGATCGTGCCGCCGGAAGACACCGTGCGGCATGAAGGAGACGATCCCTATCTCGTCGTCGCCGCCGACAAAGGCACGGCGACCTTCTCCGATACGGCCAATGCGATTGCTCTGGAGCGCGGCTTCTGGCTCGGCGATGCGTTCGCATCCGGCGGCTCGGTCGGCTACGACCACAAGAAAATGGGCATCACGGCGCGCGGCGCCTGGGAAGCGGTGAAGCGCCATTTCCGTGAAATCGATATCGATATCCAGACGACGCCGTTCACCGTTGCGGGCGTCGGCGATATGTCGGGCGATGTTTTCGGCAATGGCATGCTGCTGTCGAAACAGATCCGTCTCGTGGCGGCGTTCGACCATCGCGACATTTTTCTCGATCCCAATCCGGACCCGGCTGCAAGCTGGGAAGAGCGCAAGCGTCTGTTCGATCTGCCGCGCTCGTCCTGGCAGGATTACAATAAGGGCCTCATCTCGCAGGGCGGCGGCATTTTCCCGCGCTCGCTGAAATCCATTCCGCTGTCGCCCGAAATTAAGCAGCTCACCGGGATCACGACGGATGCGGTGACGCCGCAGCAGCTGATGACGGCGATCCTGAAACTGAATGTCGATCTGCTGTTCTTCGGCGGCATCGGCACCTATATCCGCTCGTCCACGCAAAGCGATGCGGAAGTCGGCGACCGCGCCAATGACGCCATCCGCATTCGCGGCAAGGATGTGCGCGCCAAAATCATCGGCGAGGGCGCCAATCTCGGTATGACGCAGCTCGGCCGCGTCGAAGCGGCGTTTGCCGGCGTGCGTCTCAACACCGATGCGATCGATAATTCCGCGGGCGTCAACACTTCGGACTATGAGGTGAATATCAAGATCGCGCTGACGCCGGCGGTGCAGAGCGGAAAGCTCACGCCCGAGGCGCGCGTCGCATTCCTCGCCGAAATGACCGACGAGGTCGGCGCGCTCGTTCTTGCCAATAATCACCGGCAGACTTTGGCTCTGTCGCTCGCGCAGCGGCGCGGCCAGGAAGATATCGGTTTCGAGCAGCGCCTGATGCAGGTGCTGGAAAGTCAGGATCTTCTCGACCGCACGGTCGAATTCCTGCCCGACGATGCCACTCTTGCCGATCGCATCCGCGACAAGCTTCCGCTGACGCGGCCCGAACTTGCCGTGCTGCTCGCTTATGCGAAAAACGCGCTGTTCGCCGAATTGCTGGAGACCGGCGTTCCGGACGATCCCTATCTCGTGCGCGAACTGGCGCGCTATTTCCCGCATCCGATGCGCGAGCCCTATCGCGCCGACATCGATGCGCATCGCCTGCGCCGCGAAATCATCGCAACGCGTCTCGTCAATGCGATGATCGACTATGGCGGACCGTCTCTGATGGTGCGTCTTGTGGGCGCGAGCGTCGAACAGGCGGCTGCGGCATTTGCCGCGGTCTATGACAGTTTCCGTCTCGCCGATCTTGCGGCGGGGCTCGATGCGCTCGATGCAAAAATCCCCGGCGCGCTGCAGCTCGAGCTTTACGGTGCGGTGCAGGATCTTCTTCTGTCGCGCATCGGCTGGTTCCTGAAAAACGCCGATCTGTCGGAAGGCCTGCAATCGGTCGTCCATAGATTCAGGGATGGCCTCGATCTCGTGCGCTCGTCCTTGAAGGACACGCTGTCGGAGGAGAGCGAGAAGATGCGGCAGGCGCGGGCGGCGGAACTCGTGCAGGCGGGCGTGCCGAAAGATCTCGCGCTCGGCCTTGCCAGCCTTCCGGCTCTGCGCGGTGCGCCGAACGCCGTTCTCATCGCCGAACAATCGGGACTTCCGACTGCAACCGCGGCGGCTATGCTGTTTGCGATTTCCGACCGTTTCGGTCTCGACCGGCTGCGCGCGGCAGCTTTGGCTCTGCCGGTCACCGATCATTTCGAGCGCATGGCGATCGACAAGGCGCTCGCTTCTATCGGCACCGCCGAACGCGGTCTTGCGGTTGCGGCAGCCAAGCGCGGCACCGGACCGAAAGACATCGCCGCTTGGGCAAACGGCGATCCGGCCAGTCAGCGGACGGCCAAGGCGCTCGACGAGATCGCGCGCTCGGGCCTGACGCTTGCCAAGCTCACCATTGCGGCCGATATGCTGGGCTCCCTCGTTTCGAGCTGATCCCGGACCCATGGCAAAATCCAAAGTGAAGACCGCTTATGCGGGCGGCCCGGCCATTGCCGGATGGGTGCTGTTCGATTTTGCCGCTCAGCCCGTCTTCACGCTGATAACGACCTTCATCTTCGCGCCCTTCTTCGCGGCTCAGCTCGCCGACAGTCCGGTGCACGGCCAGGCGCTGTGGGGTTTTGCGACGGGCGCGGCGGGCCTCGTCATTGCGATCCTGTCTCCGGTTCTTGGCGCGGTGGCGGATGCCGCAGGGCGGCGCAAACCGTGGATCGCCGCTTTCTCCATTCTCATCCTTCTCGGTTGCGCGGCGCTGTGGTTTGCGGTGCCGGGTGCCGACTATGCCGTGCCGCTGGCGATGATCGCGTTTGCGATTGCGACCATCGGCGCGGAGTTCGCCGGCGTGTTCACCAATGCGATGATGCCGGATCTCGTGCCGCCGGAAAAACTCGGGCGTCTTTCCGGCACCGGCTGGGCGATGGGTTATGTCGGCGGGCTCATCAGCCTTGCGCTCATTCTCGTGTTCTTCGTTGCAAATCCAGAGACCGGCAAAACGCTTGCGGGTTTTGCGCCGGCCTTCGGCATGGATGCGCTGAGCTTTGCCGGCGATCGCGCCTCGGGTCCGTTCTCGGCGCTCTGGTATCTCGTGTTCGTTCTGCCGCTGTTTTTCTTCACGCCGGATGCGCCAAAACTTGAGCCGGTGTCACGCGCCGTCCGGTCGGGCATCGCCAACCTGAAACAGACGATTGCGAGCGTGACCTCGCACAAAAACGTTTTTCTCTATCTCGTTGCGCACATGATCTACGCCGACGGGCTTGTCGGCCTCTTCGCCTTTGGCGGTATTTACGCGACCGGCATATTCGGCTGGTCCACGACCGAGATCGGTGCCTTCGGCATCCTCCTGACGATCACCGGATCGCTCGGCGCCTTTATCGGCGGCAGACTCGACGACAGGCTCGGGCCGAAGACGGTCGTCATGGGCGCGCTGGCAGGTCTTATCCTCGCGGGCCTCGGCATTCTGTCGACGACGGCCGACAGCATTCTCTTTGCAATTCCGGTCCCGCCGCCCGTGCCGGGCGATGGTCTTTTCGCGGCGCCGGCCGAGCAGTTCTACATGCTGTGCGGCGTTCTCATCGGCGCGGTGGCCGGGCCGTTGCAGGCCGCCTCGCGCACGCTGCTGATTCGCGTCTCGCCTGAGGACGCCATCACCCAGTTCTTCGGGCTCTATGCTTTGGCCGGAAAGGTCACGAGCTTTATGGCGCCGACTCTGGTCGGCATCGTCACCGCGCTTCTCATGAGCCAGCGCGCCGGCATGGCGGTGCTGCTCGCCTTCTTCGTTCTGGGCGCGGTTCTGCTCGCAGCCGTGAAGGTCCCGCGCGGGCGACGGGCCTGAAAGCGCTAGCGATTTTTCAGATTAGTGGGAGAGACCGCCGACCACGCGATGCGCGGTATCGATGCGGTGGGAGTACTGGGTGTCGGCGTTGACGGTGCCGGTATCCGGAGCGAACGGAACGAGAGCGGCGCCGAGAAGAAGGGCAAGAATCAAATTACGCCAAGCGCGCGTGACGACAAACGTCATTGGTCCCCGGTCCCCGTTTTAAACGCTTCACTCCCCGCCCGGGCCCCTCAGCCCGAACGGGAGGGAGGTTAGACAGGGCATCCCGGCCTGTCGACCTGCGACAGGCGTAATCCCCCATTCAGTGTCGAAAATGTCGCACCCCGGTCATGATCATGGCCATGCCCCGCGAATCGGCCGCCTCGATAACCTCTTGATCCTTCACGCTTCCCCCGGGCTGGATGGCGGCGGTCGCTCCCGCCTCCGCGGCGGTAATTAACCCGTCCGCGAATGGGAAAAAGGCATCGGAAGCGACGACACTGCCGCGCGTGGGAAGTTCTGCGGCTCCGGCGTCGCGGCCGATCTCTTCGGCCTTGAGAACGGCGATGCGGGCGGCATCGACCCGGCTCATCTGTCCGGCACCGATTCCGACAGTCGCCGCGCTCTTGGCGAAGACGATGGCGTTCGATTTGACGTGCTTCACGACGCGATAGGCGAAGAGAAGATCGGTGAGCTCCTGATTGGTCGGCTGGCGCTTGGTGACGACTTTGAGGTCGGCATCGTCGACCACCGCATCGTCGCGGCTCTGCATCAGAAGACCGCCCGCGACCGATTTGAAGGTGAGGCCGGCGGCGCGCGGATCGGGCAGGCCGCCGGTCAAAAGCAGGCGCAGGTTTTTCTTCGCACCGAGAATTTTGATCGCCTCGTCGCTGGCGTCCGGCGCGATGATGACTTCGGTAAAGATCTTGACGATCTCGGTCGCGGTCTCCGCATCCAGGGCGCGGTTCAGCGCGATGATGCCGCCGAATGCCGAGACGGGATCGGAGGCGAGCGCGCGGCGATAGGCATCGGCAAGGTTCGCACCTTCAGCCACACCGCACGGGTTCGCATGTTTGATGATGGCGCAGGCCGCCGTGCGCGATGGGTCGAATTCGGCGACAAGCTCGAACGCCGCGTCGGTGTCGTTGATATTGTTGTAGGAGAGTTCCTTGCCCTGGATCTGGCGCGCGGAAGCGACGCCCGGGCGCGGATCGGCGGAAAGCCAGAGACTTCCCGTCTGATGCGGGTTTTCGCCGTAGCGCAGAACTTCCTTCATCGAGGTCGACATCGCGCCCCAGGAGAACGCGCTCTCGCCGATATGGCGCGCGAGATAGGACGCGATCGCCGCGTCGTATGCGGAGGTCCGGGCGAAAGCTTTCGCCGCGAGCACTTCGCGCAGCGCTTTGGGGATCGCGCCATGCTTGTCGAGCGCCGAGAGGACGTACTGATAATCGGAGGGATCGGTGACGACGGTGACGAAGTCGTGGTTCTTCGAGGCGCCGCGGATCATCGCCGGCCCGCCGACGTCGATGTTCTCGATCATCTCGTCATGCGGGGCGTTCTTCTTCAGCGTCTCTTCGAACGGGTAGAGATTGACGACAAGGAGATCGATCGACGCGATGCCGTGATCCTTCGCGGCTTTCTCATGCTCGGCATTGCCGCGCACCATCAGAAGCCCGCCATGCACGTTCGGGTGCAGGGTCTTCAGGCGGCCGTCCATCATTTCGGGAAAGCCGGTGAGCGTCGCGACATCGGTGACCTTGAGCCCGGCTTCGGCGAGCGCGCGGGCCGTGCCGCCGGTCGAGATCAGTTCGACGCCATGGGCGGCAAGAGCCTTGGCGAAGTCGAGAAGTCCGGTCTTGTCGGAGACGGAAAGAAGGGCGCGGGCAGGCTTGATATCGGTCATGAGGCTGAGGGAATTATCACTTCTCGTGAGGCTAAGACAGGTCCAGGGCGTCCCGTCCCCTCTATTGGCCCGCCTCGCGTCCGGCCCGGATAAAGGACCAGTTAACGCGGGCCCCGGCGCGCGCGCCGAGCTTCAGGAGTATCTGCTCCGTCCGCCGCGGGCCGGAGGGGCCGGCGAAGAAAATGCTCTCTTCCAGATCGGCTTTGTGGCCCTCGGCGGCGAACAGCCAGATCTCGCCATCGGGCAAAGACAGCAGCACGCCTTCGCCTTCATCGACGAGGCTGGCGCGCACGTCCGGGTGGAGATGGAAAGCCAAAGTGATGTCGGCGTGCGTTTTGCGGCGCATCGGGCGCAGCACATCCATGCCGTCAAGGCGTGTGCCCTTCGGATCGAGCTGCAGCGAGCGTTCGTGCACGAGGCCGAAGCGCGCCTGATAGCCGTTATGGCTGGCGCGGATCAGACCCGCGCCATGGCGGTCCTCGCGGAAGACTTCGACGCGTGTCGGCCCGTCGCGCAGGAGCGGCCCGAGAATTTTTCGTAAGAAGCGATTTGAGACAAAGCGCGCCGAGGATGCGCCGCCGACGCTCGCCGTCGAATGCGCGGCGGTTTTACGCGCCGCCATGCGCCGTCCGGCATGGCCGTCGCGCGGTACGCCGCAATTGACGACGAGGCGCGCATCGCCCGCGGTGAGTTCGAAACTGAGCGTGCCCGCATGCGCATCGCGCGAGAGTGCCAGCGGCGGCGGAAGCCCGGTATCGGCAATGAGCACGGCGTCGCCCGCTTCCATCCGCTGATAGCCGGAGAAGCTGGCATTCTGCACCGGCTGGCCGCGCGTCTCGTCGAGAGCAATGGCGGCCGCCAGAAGATCGGTGCGTGTTGCGCCCATGCCGTTGAAGAGCGCGAGCGTGCCGTCCGTATGCCGGAAGAAGCGCAGCATCGGCAGCATGCGGTCGAGCGCGGTGTTCAGCGCCGGCGGCGGCGCGAGCCCGCGTTCGGTAAAACAATCGGTGAGCGGCAGAAGATCGAGCGCCAGCGTCAGCACATCCGATGGGTTGCGTGTCGCAGGTCCGCCGTCCGGCAATATCAGCGCGCCGAGATCATCGTTCAGATAATTCGAACCGCAGGCAAGATGGCCGGAGGAATCGGGAAGGCACAAACCTGCTTCCGTCAGCGCAATCGCGGTCAGAAGGCGCGGCATGCCGGACGGCAGGCGTCCGATCTCGCGTCTGAGGCGCGAGGTCTGGCGCGCAAGCCCGCGCAGAAAGCGTCGGCGGAAAACCGCATCCGCGTCGTCGATCAAAAAGTTCGCATAAGTTAGGAAGTTGATGACGCGCCGCGCCGCGACTTCCGCCTCCCGCGCTTCCTTCTTGCCGCGGCCGAACGCGGCCCATTCGGCGATCAGGCTGCGCGCGTAAGCGCGGGCGAGCACCGTGTCGGCGGCGGCAAGGTCCGCAAGCCAGGAAAATCCGTGCAGCTCGCGCGCCCAATCGGAGTTCGGCGCTGCGATCTCGAAAATGCTTTTGCCGGCGGCTTCGCGGCTTGCCCCCGCAAAGGAGAATGTGCCGCCATAGAGCGCCGCGCCCGCAATCGCATCGCCGTCGATGACGGGGCGCGGGATCGCGATCAGTCGGTCGGGTACGGAAAAGGGCAGGCCAAAACGCATCAGCCGCCGCGGCGACAGGCGCGCAGCCGCTTCCGTGAGGACCAGCAGCGTCAGCTGCGTCCTCGTATGCGCGCGATCCGCCATGGCGTCAGCCATTCTCAGCCGCTCTCCAGCCGATTCGGCCCCCCGAGGGGCAAACTATCACGCTCAGGGGCGCCGCCGCAGCCGTGCCGCATAGAATCCGTCGAGGCCCGACAGGCGCGGTTCGCCCCGGGCAAGGTGGCAGGGAAGGGTGCGCACTTCCCCGAGCGCGGTCAGAAATTCCGTTTGTCCGCCAAGTTCTTCCACGGAGACGGGATCGCGCTCGAGATCGGGCCGCCGCTTCAGCAGGGCGGCGATCTGCCCTTCGCCCTCTTCCGGCTCGAGCGAGCATGTGGAGTACACGAGGACGCCGCCGGGCTTTACGAGATCGGCCGCGGCGTCCAGCAGCCGCGCCTGAAGGGCCGCGAGCTTCTCAATATCTTCCGGGCCTTTCAGCCAAGCGACATCGGGATGGCGGCGGATCGTGCCGGTCGCCGAACATGGCGCATCGAGCAGAACCGCATCGAAGGGCTCGGCCTTGAACTGAGTCGCGTCGGCGGTGACGGTTTGCGCGGACAGACCGAGGCGTTTCAGATTTTCGGTGAGACGCCGCAGACGCGGCGCCGAACGGTCGACGGCGACAACGTCCGCGCCGCTCGCCGCAAGCTGGGCCGTCTTGCCGCCCGGCGCGGCGCAAAGATCGGCCACGCGCTGGCCGGCTTTCGCTTTAACGAGTTTTGCGGGAAGCGCGGCCGCCGCATCCTGCACCCACCACGCGCCGTCATTGAATCCCGGCAGTTCCGGCACCGGCCCGTCGGGTAGAAGACGGATGGTGCCGGTCGGCAAAATCTCGGCGTTGAGCTTCTGCGCCCATTCGATCGCATCGGATTTTGCGGTGATGTCGAGCGCCGGTTCGGCGCGCTCGGCGGCGGCAATCGCTTTCGCCGTCTCCGGCCCCCACGCTTTGATGCGGCGATCGTCGAGCCATTGCGGCACATCGCGCGATGGATCGTCGAGGAACTCGCCGAGACTTTCACGCTCGCGCGCGATATTGCGCAGCACCGCATTCACCAGCGGCGCGAAGGGCTTTGCCGCGCGGTCGTGGTTTGTCTGTTCGACGGCAAGATCGACGGCGGTGTGGTCGGGCACATCCATCAGAAGGATCTGTGCCGCTCCCGTCAGAAGAATGCTCTCCAGCGCGCCGCGCGGATCCAGCGGCTTTCGGAGGAATTTTTTGATCGCGCCGCGCAGGCTGCCGAGACGGCGCAGGCTCGCTCCGGCAATGGCGCGCGACAGCGCCCGGTCGCGCGCATCCAGCGCGGCAAGCGGTCCCTTGGGATCGTCGAGGGCTTCGTCGAGCGGCCTTCCGCGCTGCAGGACGCCATGGACCAGGGAGGTCGCGGCTCTGCGGGCGGCAAGGCCCGGAATGGGCACGTTCATTGCCGCCCTTATGCGCTAAACCCCGCCTCTTACCAAATCAGCCCCAGGGGCCAGGTTTCTTGGACGGGTTCCAGGGGCCGGCAGGCGAGGCCTCCATCCGGCGGAAAGAGCGGCCGGTACCCATGGTGCGGGCGATCTCTTCGAGCGCGGCGATGCGGTTCTCGGTGTTCGGATGGGTCGAGAACAGATTGTCCATACGCTCGCCCGACAGCGGGTTGATGATGAACATATGCGCGGTCGCAGGGTTCCGCTCGGCCTCATAGTTCGGCGTCTGGTGAGCGCGGCCGGCGATCTTCGACAAAGCGGACGCGAGCGCCAGCGGCTGGCCGGAGATTTCGGCACCGCCTTTGTCGGCTTCATATTCGCGCGAGCGCGAGATCGCCATCTGCACGACCATGGCGGCGAGCGGCGCGAGGATAACGAGCGCGATCGTGCCGATCATGCCCATGCCGTTATTGTTGCGGTTGCCGCCGAACAGCATGGCGAAATTCGCCAGCATGGAGATCGCGCCGGCAAGCGTCGCGGTCACGGTCATGGTCAGCGTGTCGTAATTCTTCACATGCGCCAGCTCATGCGCCATCACGCCCGCGACCTCTTCGCGATTGAGCGTGTTGAGAAGGCCGGTCGTCGCCGCGACAGCCGCATTTTGGGGATTGCGGCCGGTGGCAAACGCGTTCGGCTGCGGATTGTCGATCAGATAGACCCTCGGCATAGGCAGGCCGGCATTCTTCGCCAGTTCCTGCACCAGCCCGTAATAGTCGGGCGCCGTACGCGCGTTGACTTCCTGCGCATTGTACATGCGCAGCACCATCGCAGCCGAATTCCAGTAGCTGAAGGCGTTCATCGCCAGCGCCACGAAAAAGGCGATCGTCATGCCTCCCGAACCGCCGATCAGATAGCCGACGCCCATAAAGAGCGCCGTCATGCCGGCCAGGAGAATGAAGGTCCGCATATGGTTCATTTTGGTCTCGGTTCCTCTCTAGCGGGCAGGCGTTTCCTCCGCCCGCCGCGCTCCTATATATTTGCAAGCGATTATGGCGCTGCAAGAACGCCTGCAAGGAGAATTGGATGCAAGAGGAGACCGCCCCTAAACCGGCTTTGACGCCCGAGGCAGAGCGCGCCCTCAAAGAGGCCGAGAAACGCCGGGCCGCCCAGCAGGCTGGGGAAGCCCCGCCGAAGGAGCTCCGGGGCCGCAAAGGGCCGGAGCCTGTGCGCTATGGGGATTGGGAAGTAAAGGGAATCGCCAGCGATTTCTGACCGTCCGCCTGTTCCGGAGACCCCGCCGCCCCCGCCAAGTCCCCGCCGTCCCAAGGCCGGGACGATCTTCGGCCGGCTTATCCTCGCGCTCCTCGTCATCGCGCCGTTCGCCCTCATCTATGTCGACGAAAAGGCGCCGCTCGATCCCTCCGCGCCGCCGGGTTTCTTCACGCCCATTCAATTGCGTTTGATGCAGATTTTCCCGGAGCGCTGCATGGCCGCGCTCGGACGGACGAAGAATCTCAGTTTCACGCCTGCGCCCAAACCGATGGAAGACGGTTGCGGCTATCCCGACGGCGTTTCGATCACAAAATCTGAAATCTCCTGGGGTGGGTCTGTTCTGTTGCGCTGCCCGGCGGCGGTGGCGCTCGTGATGTGGGAACGCCATGCGCTGCAGCCGGAAGCGCAGCGCATCTTCGGCAAGCGCGTCTCATCGGCGCAGACCTTCGGCACCTATTCGTGCCGGAACGTGTATGGGCGCGAACACGGACGCCGGTCGCAGCATGCCACTGCAAATGCGATCGATGTCGCGGGCTTCACCATCGAGGGCGGCAATTCGGTGAGTGTCCTGCGCGACTGGACAGATGCGGGGCCGAAAGGCGAGTTCATCCGCTCTGTGCGTGACAAGGCTTGCCGTTCATTCGGCTCGGTGCTTTCGCCGGACTACAACGCCGCGCACGCCAATCATCTACATCTCGACATGGCGCCGTGGATGATGTGCCGCTGAACTCGGGTGTCCCCGAGTTCAGCAAAAGCGGAGAGGGCGGCCTAGATTTTCGCGTGCGCCTTCTCGCCCCAGACGGCTTTCAGGCGCGCATCGCGGCGGCAGCCGATGAGATAGGAATTGTAATGCCCGGGGCTCTTCTTGGCGAAGTCCTGGTGCTCGTCGCCCGCGGCGGTGAAGTCCGAGGCGTCGCGGATTTCCGTCGCGACCGTCGTCTTCAGCTCCTTTGCGACGTCCTCTTTTGACGCTTCCGCCGCCGCCTTCTGCAGCGGATCGTGCGCGAAGATCGCGGTCTGATATTGCGAGCCGTAATCGCAGAACTGGCCCGCCGGATCGGTCGGGTCGATATCATGCCAGAAAATGTCGAGCAGCTTGTCGTAACTGATCTGCGTGGGATCGTAGGTGACCTGCACGGACTCAAGATGTCCCGTGCCGCCGGAGACGACTTCGGCATAGGTCGGGTTTTTCGTCTTGCCGCCCATGAACCCGGAGACGGCGGAGATAACGCCGGGCTTGCCGTCGAAAGCTTTCTCGATCGACCAGAAGCAACCGCCGGCAAAGGTTGCCACAGCCTTCTTGCCGTCCTCCTGCGCCAGGGCCGGCGCTTCGAACAGGCTGGCGCCCCCGGCAAGCGACAGGGCGATGGCGGCGGCGCGGATGGCAAAGACGATATGCATAGGCAAGGCTCCGGAAAACGGCGACGTCATCAGATACGCCCGATTGCGGCGGGCGGATGCCCGGGCGCACCCCCGAGAGGTCAATTCGGCGTGATTATTCCGCCGCCTGCCTGTTCTGCCGGTTATCGACGAGATCGGTGACGACGGTCGGATCGGCCAAAGTCGAGGTGTCGCCGAGATTGGAGAAATCGTCCTCGGCGATCTTGCGGAGGATGCGCCGCATGATCTTGCCCGAACGCGTCTTCGGCAGGCCAGGCGCGAACTGGATCATGTCGGGTGAGGCGATGGGGCCGATCTCCTTACGCACCCATTGCACGAGTTCCTTGCGGAGCGCGTCATCGCCTGTCTCGCCCGCCATCAGGGTGACATAGGCGTAGATGCCCTGGCCCTTGATGTTGTGCGGATAGCCGACGACCGCGGCTTCCGAAACTTTCGGATGCGAGACGAGCGCGCTTTCGACCTCGGCGGTGCCGAGGCGGTGACCGGACACGTTGAGCACGTCGTCGACGCGGCCGGTGATCCAGTAATAGCCGTCTTCGTCGCGGCGGCAGCCGTCGCCGGTGAAATATTTGTTCGGATAGGTGGAGAAATAGGTCTCCATGAAACGCGCATGATCGCCGTAGACGGTGCGCATCTGGCCGGGCCAGCTGTCGGTAATGACAAGATTGCCGGCGCCTGCGCCTTCAATGGTCTTGCCTTCGGCATCGACGAGTTCGGGCTTGACGCCGAAGAAGGGCTTTGTCGCCGAGCCGGGTTTTTGCGGAATGGCGCCGGGCAGCGGCATGATCATATGGCCGCCGGTTTCAGTCTGCCACCAGGTGTCGATGACGGGGCAGCGGCTGTCGCCGACAACGCGCCAATACCATTCCCAGGCTTCCGGATTGATCGGCTCGCCGACGGTCGCCAGCAATTTCAGCGAGGCGCGCGAGGTCTGCTTGACCGGCTCATCGCCCGCGCCCATCAGCGCGCGGATCGCGGTCGGCGCGGTGTAGAAGATATTGACCTGATGCTTGTCGACGACCTCCCAGAAGCGCGAAGTGGTCGGATAGTTCGGAACGCCCTCGAACATCAGCGTCGTCGCGCCGTTCGCCAAAGGTCCGTACAGGACATAGGAATGGCCGGTGACCCAGCCGACATCGGCCGTGCACCAGTAGATGTCGCCGTCGTGATAATCGAAGGCCAGCTGATGGGTGTAGCTCGCATAGACGAGATAGCCGCCCGTCGTGTGCAGCACGCCTTTCGGTTTTCCGGTCGAGCCTGAGGTGTAGAGGATGAACAGCGGGTCTTCCGCACTCATCTCCTCGGGTTTGCATTCGGTCGGGACGCCCTTCGAGGCTTCGTCATACCAGTGATCGCGTCCGGATTTCATCGGCACGTCGGCGCCAACATGGCGGACGACGATCACACTTTTGACGCCGGCGCATTTTTCCAGCGCCGCGTCGATATTGGCTTTGAGCGGGATCTTCCGCCCGCCGCGCACGCCCTCATCGGCGGTGATGACGAACTCGGATTTGCAGTCCTCGATGCGTCCGGCAATCGAATCCGGAGAGAAGCCGCCGAAGACGACCGAATGCACCGCACCGATGCGCGTGCAGGCCAGCATGGCATAGGCCGCTTCCGGCACCATGGGCATATAGATCGTGACGCGATCGCCTTTCTTGACGCCCTGCGCTTTCAGCACATTGGCGAAGCGGCCGACTTCTTCGTGAAGTTCGCGATAAGTGATCTTGCGGGCGCGCGCCTTCGGATCGTCGGGCTCGAAAATGATCGCGATCTGATTTGAGCGCTTGATGAGATGGCGGTCGACGCAATTGGCCGAGACGTTGAGCGTGCCGTCCTCATACCATTTGATCGACACCTTGCCGGGCGCAAACGAGGTGTTTTTGACCTTGGTGAAGGGGCGGATCCAGTCGAGCCGTTTGCCGATCTCGCCCCAGAACCCGTCCGGGTCCTTGATGGAGCGCTCATAGGTTTTCTCGTAATCCGCCGCGTCGACAAAAGCGCGCTTTTCCCATTCGGGACTGACGGGATAAAGCTCGGCCATTTCTGTTCCTCCGCACGCTCGGCTGCCCGAGTCTGTTCTGAGAAGCGTCTGTTTGGAGCGATTATGGCGAGGCGGACCGGGAGGGCAAGCCGACGAAGGTCAGGGTAAAATTGAAAGCCCAGGCCATTTTTTAGATGGAGCCTGCACGAGGCCAATGTCGGCCTCGAAAAATTGAAAGCCCAGGCTCCGGCGCTAACGGGCGCGCGTTACCCCCAATCAGGGTGCACACACCGGCGAACTACGGGCCTGGGCGATCTCGTTCCAGTTAGCCCAGCCAGACGGGCATGGCCGCCCTGGAGCAGCAGCCATGCACGCGCGAGAGCAATTGACCGGCCGGAGTACATCCGTCCGTCCGGTCGCTTCGCCTCAACTCAGTCTTTCGACCGAGGCGGCGATGCCTCGCTATCTGGTGGGTTCTCGCTGATATGGGGAGGGTTTCTCCCGGTTCAAGGCCTAAGTCAGAGACTGACTTCGCCCATCTCGCAGATCAGCTTCCATTCGGCATCGGTGACGGGCTGAACCGACAGGCGCGCCGAAGTGACGAGAGACATCTTGGCAAGCTTCGGTGTCTTTTTGACGACGGCGAGCGAAATCGGTTTCGGCACGTCAGCCACAGCGCGGATATCGACGCATTCCCACTGGCCGCTATCGTCGGTCGAATCCGGATGCGCGGCTTTCGCCACTTCGCAGATGCCGACGATCTCCTTGCCCTCGTTCGAATGATAGAAGAAGCCGCGATCGCCGACTTCCATCGCGCGCATATTGTTGCGGGCGAGGAAATTACGCACGCCCGTCCATTCTTCGCCCTTCTTGCCGGTCTTTTTCAGCATGTCGAAGGAAAAGACATCGGGTTCGGATTTGAACAGCCAGTATTTCATTCATTCCTCGGACGTCAGCGGCCGGGCGAGCAGCGTTTCGATCGCCTGACTGACGGTGATCTTGCCGTCGAGCACATCGCGCACCGCGGTTGCGATCGGCATTTCGACATGGTTCTTCTGCGCAAGCTCGACGAGGGCTTGGGCGGTGAAGGCGCCTTCCGCGAGTTTGCCATCAGGCGATGCACCTTTGCCGATGGCCACGCCGTAGGAGAAATTGCGCGATTGCGGCGAGGTTGCGGTCAATACGAGATCGCCAAGGCCCGAAAGCCCCATCAAAGTTTCCGGCTTGCCGCCGAGCGCCGAGCCGAAACGGCGCAGTTCGGCAAAGCCGCGCGCGATGAAGGCAGCGCCCGCGCTCTGGCCGAGGCCGACGCCGGCTGCAATCCCGGCGCCGATGGCGATGACGTTTTTCGCGGCGCCGCCGATCTCGACGCCTATGACGTCATCGGAATGGTAGAGGCGCAGAACCGGCGAGGCGAGGGCGCGCGACAAGTCCGCGGCCAGCCATTCATCCTTGGCGGCAAGTGTCACTGCCGCCGGAAGTCCGTGCGCAACATCAGCGGCAAAGCTCGGCCCCGACAGCGCGCAGGCCGGATTGTGCGGAAGAGTGGCGCGCAGAATCTGCGACATGAAAGAGAGCGAGCCGCGCTCAATACCCTTGGCGCAGGAAATGACGGGTACGTCTTTCTTCAAATGCGGCGCGGCAAGCGCGGCCGTCGCGCGCATATGCTGAGCCGGCACGACCATCAGCGCCGCATCGCAGCCGGCGATCGCGTGGATGTCGGCGGCGGGCGTGACTTCATCCGCAAGCTTCACGCCGGGAAGGTAAAGCGTATTGACGCGCTCTTTGATGAGGGCATTCGCCTGCTTCTCGTCGAACTCCCAGAGCACGACTTCGCGTCCGGCGCGGGCGGCGGCATTCGCGAGCGCGGTGCCCCAGGCGCCTGCGCCGAGCACGGCGATCTTTCGGAACGAACTCATGCACGCGCTCCCGGCAGTGCGGCGGCTTCATCGAGCGGCCAGCGGGCGCGCGGTGCGAAGGACAGCGGATCGCGCATGCCGAGCGTCAGGCGTTCGCAGCCGGCCCATGCGATCATCGCGCCATTGTCGCCGCAGAGTTCGAGCGGCGGCGCGACGAGATCGACACGCCCGTCGGTGACGCGGCGCACGCCCTCGCGCAGCGCGGAATTAGCCGCGACGCCGCCGGCAACGACGAAGGCGGTCGGGTCGCCCCATTTTTCTTCGAAAATGCTCAACGCCACGCGCACCCGGTCGATCACCATATCGACGACGGCAGCCTGGAACCCGGCGCAGAGATCGAAGACGTCTCGATCACGCAGCGGAGCGATGCGCTCGGCTTCGATGCGCACAGCCGTTTTGAGCCCGGCGAGCGAGAAGTTCGGTTCGATGCGGCCGATCATCGGCCGCGGCAGCTGAAAGCGCGTCGGATCGCCGTTCAGTGCGGCGCGCTCGACGGCAGGACCGCCCGGATAGCCAAGGCCAAAGAGCTTGGCGACCTTGTCGAAGGCTTCGCCGATCGCATCGTCGATTGTCGTGCCGAGGCGCACATAACGCCCGACGCCTTCGACGGCGAGCAGCTGCGTGTGACCGCCGGAGACAAGAAGAAGGAGATATGGGAAGCGGATATTGTCGGTGAGGCGCGCCGTCAGCGCATGCGCTTCGAGATGGTTCACCGCGATGAAGGGCCGGCTGGACGCAAAGGCCAATGCCTTGGCGGTGGTGAGGCCGACGATGACGCCGCCAATCAGGCCGGGTCCGGCCGCCGCGGCAATGCCGTCGAGCTGGCCGATGCTGACGCCGGCATCCCGCAGCGCCTGGGCGACAATGGTGTCGAGCGCATCGACATGGGCGCGGGAGGCGATTTCCGGCACGACGCCGCCATAGGCGGCATGGCGCCTTGCCTGCGACAGCACGGTATTCGACAGAATCCGGCCGCTGCCGTCGGGCAGGCGTTCGACCACCGAGGCGGCGGTTTCGTCGCAGGTCGTCTCGATGCCGAGTACGCGCATTGGGGGTCCAGAACTTAAAGGGTCGGGGCGGAGGTTTCGAAGTGGGCCGCCACCCTATAATCTCTGCCTGCGCGCCGCCACAAGCACGAACCCCTTCAGGCCCTGATGACCAGCCCCTTCCTCCGCATCGGTACCCGCGGCAGTCCGCTTGCCCTCTGGCAGGCCCGTGCCGTGCGCGCCGCGCTGGCCTCGGCCCATGAGGTGGACGAGGGGGCGATCGAAATCGTCACCATCAAGACCTCGGGCGATCAGGTGAAGGACCGCCCGCTGGCCGATCTTGGCGGCAAGGGCCTTTTCACCAAGGAGATCGAGGAGGCGCTGCAGGGCAACAGGGTCGATATCGCCGTGCATTCGGCCAAAGACGTGCCGACCTTTCTGCCCGACGGGCTGATGCTCGCCGGCTGCCTGCCGCGCGCCGATGTGCGCGATGTTCTGATCGCGCCCGAGTACAGGACTCTCGCCGCGCTCCCGGAGGGCGCAGTGATCGGCACCGCCTCGGTGCGCCGTTCGGCGCTGCTCAAACATTTGCGGCCCGATCTCAAAACCGTGCTCCTGCGCGGCAATGTCGAGACGCGGCTGCGCAAAGTGGAATCGGGCGAATTCCAGGCAACGCTTTTGGCGTTGGCTGGGCTGACGCGGCTTGGCCTCGCAAGCCACGCGACGGAAATCTTCGAGACCGAGACCATGCTGCCGGCCTGCGGTCAGGGCGCGGTCGCCATCGAAATCCGCGCCGATGACGAGACGGCGCGGGGCAGGGTCGAAGCCATCGATCATCGCGAAACATCGCTGGCGCTCGTAGCCGAGCGCGCCATGCTGGCCGTGCTTGACGGTTCCTGCAAAACACCGATTGCAGGCCACGCCGTGCACTACACAAGCGGTTCGCTGCATCTGCGCGGCCTCGTCATCGCGCCGGACGGCAGCGAGGTGTGGAACATCAAGGCGGAAGGCGCGGCAAGCGATGCCGAAAAGATCGGCCGCGCCGCGGGCGAGGATCTTCTGGGCCGCGTGCCGAGCGGCATTCTCACCGAGGGCCCGCGATGATCCTTCTGACGCGCCCGCAAGGGGCTGCCTCCGGCACCAAAACACGTCTTGAAGCGCAAGGCCGCGCGGTGCTGCTCGATCCTTTGCTTGAACTGAGCTTCTTTCCGCCCGAGCGCCTTCTCGGTGGTGCGGTGCCCGACGCCCTCGTCGTCACGAGTTCGAACGGAGCGCGGGCCATCGCGCGCCACAGCGAGCTTGAAAAGCTCGCCGCCCTCCCGGTCTGGACGGTCGGCAGCCGCACGACGGCGGCGCTGCGCGAGCTCGGCTTTTCGGAGCCGCGCGGCGAAGCGCCGGATGTCGGCCATCTTGCAGCCCTACTGGCGAAAGAGGCGCCGCAGTCGCTTCTCTATCTCGCCGCGGAAAATCGCGCCGCCGAACTCTCCGAACTTCTACCTATGCATAAGGTGCGGACCGAAGTCGTCTATCGCGCGACACCGGCCTCGGCTCTTGCGCCGGACACGATCGCGGCGCTGCGCAACGGAAAGATCACAGATGTGCTGCACTATTCGCGACGTCTTGCGGAATATTATGTAGCTCTGGCGGACGCGGCGGGCCTTGGCTCCCAATCGCTCACGCCGCGCCAGCTCTGCCTGTCCGAACAGGTGGCGGCGCCGCTGCGCGAGGCGGGGGCAAAAAGCATTCGGGTCGCCGGGACGCCGAAAGAAGATGCGTTGATCGGCCTTTTGGACTGAGCGTCCTTTCTCGCCAAGGGGTGAGGCGGACGTTAGATAGACACTGAAGCGATTCCGGAGAGCGGCGCGAATGGCGGATGAGGACACGACCAAGAGATCGATGAAGCCGAAGCCCGGCGTGATCGACCTTGAAGCGACCGAAATCGAGCGCGAGAAGCCGCCGGAGCCGTCGCCCATGGAGGACGATGCGCCGCCCGCGGACGAGGTTTCGAGCAAAGCGGAGGCGCTCGACGACGAGCCGCGTTCGCCGCTCGGCACTTTGATCGGGGCCGGGGTCGCGGGCGCCGCGATCGCGCTTCTTCTGTTTGTCCTTCTTCTCGCGCTCGGCCTGATCCCGGTCGGCTCGGGCTCGGATCCGGCGCTCGGCAACAGAGTGGCCGATCTCGAAGCGCAGCTCGCGGCTCAGCAGACGGCGCGGCCGGTCTCGCCGGATCAAAGCGCCCTCCGCAGCGACATTGCGCAACTGCGTCAGGACATCGACAGTCTCCGCAACAGGCCGGTGCCCTTGCCCGATGTCGGGCTGCAGACGCGCATCAGTGAGCTTGCGGCGCGCCTGGATGCGCTTCAGCCGCCGGACACCGCCTCGGTCGATCAACTCAAGACACGCGTCGATGAGGTCGCGGCCCAGGTCAGTGCTGCGCGCGAGCCCGATCCGGAGACTGCGCAAGCGATCAAGGCGTCGAAATCCGCCTCGGCGATTGCCGCCTTTGCGCTGCTCGAAAGCTCCGTCGCGCGCGGGGCGCCCTATGCGGATGCGCTGGCGCATTTGAAGAAGCAGCTTCCCGATGCGGATATTGCCGGCCTCGAAGCCGGGGCGGAAAAGGGATTGCCTGCGGCATCTGTTCTCGCGCGCGACTATGAGCGCGATCTCGAAGCCGCCGGCCCACCCGATACGCAGCCCCAGGGACTAGCCGACAGGCTGGCCGAAGGCGCGCGCAGCCTTGTGCGTATCCGCCCCGTCGCGGGCTCTCCCGATGCCGACAAGATCGATCCGAACGATCCGTGGTCGGCGCGCAATGTCATCGTCACGCGCCTTCGCAGCGGAAATTATGCAGGCGCGGTTTCCGATCGGTCGAGTCTTGATCCGGTGGCGCTGAAAGCAACGGAGCAGTCCGCGGCTCAGCTTGAGGCCCGCCTCAAGGCGGATGCTGTGCTCGACAAACTGCGCGCCGGGATCACCGCGGAGGCAAATCCTTGATCCGCATTCTCGGCTTTCTGGTCGGCATTGCCCTGCTTGGTTTCGGTATCGGCTGGCTGGCCGACCGTCCGGGCTCTTTCACGCTCGTTTGGCAGGGCTGGCAGATCGAGACCTCGGTGCCGGTGGCGCTGCTCGGCATTGTGCTGCTCGCGGCAGCCGTCATCGTGCTCTTCTGGTTTGTGCGTACGATCGTCGGCGTACCTGATGCGATCACCGATTTCTTCCGCGGCCGCAGGCGTCAGCGCGGAATGACGGCGGTCGCCCATGGCCTGATGGCGGTGGGTATCGGCGACGGGCGCGCGGCGCGGCGCTCGGCCAATGAAGCGCGGCGGCTGATCGGCGATGAACCGCTGACATTGCTTCTGCGCGCCCAGGCGGCGCAATTGGCCGGCGATCGCGAAGAAGCGGAAAGCGCTTTCCGCGCCATGCTCGATCAGCCGGAAACGCGCCCGCTCGGTTATCGCGGCCTCTTCGTCGAAGCGCGCCGCAGAGGCGATGCTGTAGAGGCTATGAGCCTTGCCGAGCGTGCGGTGAAGGCAAATCCGAACGTACCCTGGGCCGGGCCTGCGCTGCTCGAACTTCAGGGCACAAAGCGCGATTGGGACGGCGCGCTCGCGAGCGTCGAGCGCAATGCCGCAAACCGCCTCGTCGAAAAATCCGATGCACGCCGCCAGCGCGCGGTGCTTCTGACCGCAAAGGCGCTCGATCGCATCGATCGCGGCATTGCCGATGAAGCGCTCGATCTTGCAACGGAAGCGGTGAAGCTTGCGCCCGATCTCGTTCCGGCGGCGGCGCTCGCTGCGCGGCTTTACGCAGAAGGCGGCGATACGCGCCGCGCGTCCAAGATCGTTGAGGCAGCGTGGCGCGCGGGACCGCATCCTGATCTCGCCGAAGTCTATGTGCATGTGCGCCCCGGCGAGAGCGCTTTGGAGCGGCTGAAGCGCGCCGAATATCTCGCCAAGCGCATCCCCGATCATCCGGAAGGCATCCTCGCGCTCGCCCAGGCGGCGCTTGCGGCGCGCGAATTCGGGCGCGCGCGGACCGTCCTCGCGCCGGTCGCCGGTGCGCCGACGCGGCGCGTCTGTCTTCTGATGGCGGAAATCGAAAACGCCGAGACGGGCGATCTCGGCCGGGCCCGGGCCTGGCTGGCGCGCGGTCTCAACGCGGCGCGCGATCCGCAATGGGTTGCCGACGGCCTTGTGTCGGATACGTGGGAGCCGGTCTCGCCGATTTCCGGCAGGCTCGATGCGTTCGAATGGAAGGTGCCGCAGGAAAGCCTGACGGCTTCGACGAGTTCGCTGATCGATCAGGACATCGAGGTCATTGTCGAACCGGCGCCCGCACCGGTCACGGCGGCTCCGAAACCTGCCCCGGCGCCGCAGCCAGCGGCACCGCCGCCTCCACCTCCCCCGTCAGCCCCGCCTCCGCCGGCGCCCGCCCCGAAGGTTGTCCGGACCCCGCCCTCGGAGGTCCTTCTGCCGCTCGCCCGGGCGCCGGACGATCCGGGGCCGGACGATGATGAGGACGAAACCCTGCCGCCGCCGCGGCCTTTGGGACTTACCCCTTAGAGCGCGTCCCTTAGATCGCTTGCCTTTCGGGGGTCGTTTCGCTACCACCCCCCTCTCTGCGGCGCCGCAATAGCTCAGTTGGTAGAGCACCTCATTCGTAATGAGGGGGTCGGGGGTTCGAGTCCCTCTTGCGGCACCAGTTTTCCAGCATTTTAGGTTTATTCTCCCCTGCATATTTTGCCGGGCGCGGCGCATTTTGCCGGTCTGAATCGCCGATTCGAGGGCGTGTCCCCTCTGGCGAGGGATGGCATGGGGGTTGCTGCACTCCTCGCATGTCAAACAGTCTTGCGTCCTTCCTCGCTTTGTCCATCGGCTCGCCGACCTCCTCCACCTATGGGTCGAGGCGTGACCGCGACGACGACAAAGACACGGGTCTCTCGGATTTCTTTCAAATGTTCGGTCAGGGCTTGATGCAGAGCGCGCTGGAGCAAATCCGCGCGCTCGATACACAGGCGACGCCCGACAGCGCCGGCGGCGAGGGGGTCCAGGACTTTGCCGAGAACTATCTTCGTCAGAGCACGCTTGAGATGATGAGGAGCGTGACCGCTCGGGGAAACACCGGCTGGCCGGGGAATCTGCTCGGTTCGAACGACAACATTTTCTCCGGCCTGGGGCTCGGAGATCTTTCAGGGTTCGCGGACTTTCCGGGTTTGTCGGATTTTTCCGGGCTCGCGAGCTTTCCGGGGCTCGGTGCCTTTCCGCAGCTCGGCGCGTATCAGAATGCAGGGTTGGCGAGCCAGCTCGGCGGCAGCAGCTATCTTATCGAAGATGCGCTCAAGACCATTGCGAAGGGCTTGGGAAAATCGCTGGACGAAGTCCGGGCGACGCATCTCAGCGGCTTCACCGCCGCTCTATAAACCTCTCTCCAAAACGAAAGACCCCCGCCTCGCGATCGAGACAGGGGCCTCTCCTGTGTGCGGCGTGCTTCGAGCGCCGCACTGCGCGAATTACGCCGCGCGAGTGAGGTTACTGACCGAGATTGCCGGAATTGGTGCTCGAGCCGCCATGGGTCGCGCCCATCGGCTGACCGCCCGGCAGGCCGGGCTCAGACGACTCCTCCGCGCCGCGGATCACATCGCTGTTTGTTTCGAGATTGCTGGACCCGGAGCCGCCGCCGAGAGTCGAACTGCGGCCTTCCTCCATCGCGCCGATGCCGCCGGGCTGCTGCGACTGGCGGGCGCCTTCCAGAACGTCGGACTGCGTTTCGAGGTTTGAGTTGTTCGACTGCGCGAAAGCCGGCGAAGCGAGAAGCGCCACGGCAGCGGTCAGTGCTAGATACTTCTTCATTGAAATCTCCCTTTTCCATGCGGCGGCTTGGGGGCGGGCGCCGCATCTACAGAGACAAGCCCTCAGAGGACTCGAAGTTCCTCGTGCGGCGCAGGGCTAAAAGTATGAGTCGAAACGGATAATTTCTGCGTGAGGGAAGGGAACGGATCAACGCTTGCGGCAAGCGCGCGCCTCGCATTTTGCGAATGCTTTTGCAAAATGCAGCGCTGATCGGATGCCAACGAATACGCGCGCGTCCATACGTTAGGTAAAAGCGCTATATCTTGTGCTTAATGCACGTTAAGGCGGTTGGCCGGTTGCTTGCTCTTGGGAAGGCGACCGGCAGTCAGGTATTGCGTCGCCGGAGAATTTCGACGGGAGGACCGCAGGGGCGGCCCTCCCGTTTTTCATTTCCGTTCAATCGGCTTTCACGCGCACCTTCACCGCGGTGGGGCCGGTATCGCCGTGATCTTCGACATAGTGCACGCGGTCGCCGCGCTTCAGCGCATCGAAATCGCCGCTCAGAAGGCTGTTGCGGTGGAAGTAGAGCAGCCCGCCCTCCTTGGTAAGCAGGAAGCCGTGATCGCGCTCGGGCGCGAGTTCCGCCACCTGGCCGAGGAACTGGTTCTGCGCGTCGCTGAACGGCGCTTTGGTCTTGCCCTTCAGCTGTTCCTTGAAATCCAGCAATTGCCGCTCGGCGATGCGGAAGGCCTCGTTGATGGCGATCCGCATATCGGGATCGGAGAACTTCTGCTGAAGATGCTCCGGTTCGTGGCTGACGACGAGATCCTTGTGGCCGGGCACTCCGATCTCGATGCGCACGACGGGCGGGATCGAGTTGTGGCCGTTGCTCGCATTGTTCGCGCGCTTTTCGACGCGTACCCGGCAGGTCACAAGCCGGTCGAACAGCTTTTCGAGGCGGGCGATCTTTTCGCGGATAGCCTGCTCGGCCCAGTCGGAATGCTGAATATTGTGAAAGGCAATCTCGGCCGGAATCTGCATCAAACTCCTCCTGTGCCCCCCTATCCCAACGCAAGGATAGGCCTGATCGTTTCCGCTGAACAGAAGGTATGAAAAAGCCCGCCGGAGAGGTCTCCGGCGGGCTGATTTCGTCTGAAGATCGAGCGGCTTAGTTGAGGCCGGCGATCTTGGCGCGCTGCTGGATGAGGGCCAGGACCACGTCGAGCGTGGGCGTCGCGACGTCCATCATGCGTCCCATTTCCTGGACGACGGTGACGAGCGGCTCGATTTCCATCGGGCGGCCGCGCTCGAGATCCTGCAGCATGGACGTCTTGTGGGCGCCGACAGCGCCCGCGCCGTTGATGCGGCGTTCGACGTCGACGCGGAAATGCACACCCTGCTTGGTCGCGATTTCCTGGGCTTCGAGCATCATGGCCTTCGCTACGGCGCGCGTGCCGGGATCGGACGCGATGATATCGAGCGTCGCATGGGTCAGCGCCGAGATCGGGTTGAAGCAGAGATTGCCCCACAGCTTCAGCCAGAGTTCGTCGCGGATGTTTTCCATGACCGGAGCGCGCAGGCCGCCGGCATTCATGACTTCCGACAGTCTCTCGATGCGCGCGGTCTTCTCGCCCGAAGGCTCGCCGATCGGGAATTTGTCGCCATAGACGTGCTGGATGACGCCGGGTTCCACGACTTCCGTCGCCGGATAGACGATGCAGCCGATGGCGCGTTCGGGACGCAGAGCGTTCCACTGCTTGGCGCCGGGATCGATCGTCTCGAGCGTGCGGCCTTCATAGGCGCCGCCGAATTTGTAGAAATACCAGTACGGCACCCCGTTGACGGCGGTGACGACCGAGGTGTCGTTGCCGAGAAGCGGCTGCATGGCATCGACCACGTTCGGCACCGAATGGGCCTTGAGCGCGATGATGACATAGTCCTGCGGGCCGAGCTCTTTCGGATCGGAGGTGCAGTTCAGCTGTTCGACCCTCTCCTCACCGTCGATGATGAGTTTCAGGCCGTTCTTCTTCATGGCTTCCAGATGGGGCCCGCGAGCGACCAGGCTGACCTCGGCACCCGCGCGCGCAAGCTGCACGCCCATATAGCCGCCGATCGCGCCTGCTCCGTAGATGCAGATCTTCATTCAAACCCCTCCTGTCGGCTCCCGGTGCCGCGCAAGTCCTGCTGCGGCCGGGCTTTTTGTCCGTGGGAGCGCGTTATCGCGCTCCCTTTTCGCTGTCATGGGGCAGTTATGTTCAAAACCCGCCCCGGATGCAAACGCTATCAGCCCTTGGCGATTTCGTGGCCCGAGAGCAGCTCGATGGCCTTGATCAGGGCCGAGTGGTCGAGCTGGGCGCCGCCATTGGCCGCAAGGCCGTTCATCAGCTGAGCTGCCGTCGCCGTGTTCGGCAGAGCAACGCCGAGGGACCGCGCGCCGGTGAGGGCGAGGTTGAGGTCCTTCTGGTGCAGTTCGATGCGGAAGCCCGGATTGAAGGTGCGCTTGACCATGCGTTCGCCATGCACTTCGAGAATGCGCGAATTGGCGAACCCGCCCATCAGCGCTTCGCGGACCTTGGCCGGGTCGGCGCCGGCCTTGGCGGCGAAGACGAGCGCTTCGGCCACGGCCTGGATGTTGAGGGCGACGATGATCTGATTGGCGACCTTGGTGGTCTGACCGTCGCCATTGCCGCCGACGAGCGTGATGTTCTTGCCCATCTTCTCGAGCAGGGGCTTCACTTCGTCGAAGATCGCCTGGTCGCCGCCGCACATGATGGTCAGCGAGGCGGCTTTCGCGCCGACTTCACCGCCCGACACCGGAGCGTCGATATACTTGCCGCCGAGATCTTCGATCTTCTTGGCGAACTTCTTGGTCTCGATCGGCGAGATCGACGACATGTCGACGACGATCTTGCCCTTGCCGAAGCCTTCGGCGACGCCGTTCTTGCCGAAGAGCACGTCTTCGACATGGTGGGTGTCGGGCACCATGGTGAAAATGATGTCGGCCGCTTTCGCGACCTCAGCCGCGCTGCCGGCCTTCTTGCCGCCCGCGGCGACGAGATCTTCCGGCACGCCTTCGATCGTGTAGAGGTGCACCGTGTTGCCGGCGGCAATGAGATGGCCAGCCATGGGCTTGCCCATGATGCCGAGGCCGATAAAGCCGAGTGTCTTAGCCATGACGTATCCCCTTAGAGGTGTATGGACGGGTCTTGCGGGTTACTTCGGCAGCCAGCCGAGGCCCGCGACGGTTTCCGTCTTCGGTTTGTATTCGCAGCCGATCCAGCCCGAGTAACCGAGCTTGTCGATATAGTCGAACAGGAACGGATAGTTGATTTCGCCGGTGCCCGGTTCGTTGCGGCCCGGATTGTCGGCCAGCTGGATGTGGGCGATCTTCGAAAGGTTCGCCTCGATCGTCTTGGCGAGGTCACCTTCCATGATCTGCATGTGATAGATGTCGTACTGGACAAAGATATTGTCCGTGCCGACTTCATCGATGATCGCCAGGCACTGCTTGGTCGTGGTGACGAAGAAGCCCGGAATGTCGCGGGTGTTGATCGCCTCGACGAGAAGCTTGATGCCGGCGGCCTTCAGCTTCGGCGCCGCGTATTTCAGGTTGGCGACAAGCGTCTTGTGCGCGGTCGCGGCATCGACATCCTTCGGAATGCCGGCAAGGCAGTTCACCTGCTTGCAGCCGAGCGCGGTGGCGTATTCGATCGCCTTGTCGACGCCAGCCTTGAATTCGTCGACGCGATCGGGAAGCACGGCAATGCCGCGCTCGCCGCCGCCCCAATTGCCGGCCGGCAGATTGTGCAGAACCTGGGTGAGATTGTTCGCCTTCAGCTTGGCGACGATTTCGTCGGCCTTGAAGTCGTAGGGGAAGAGATACTCCACGCCTTTGAATCCGGCTTTTGCAGCGGCATCGAAGCGGTCGAGAAAGCCGACTTCGTTGAAAAGCATAGTCAGGTTAGCCGCAAATTTCGGCACAGGCGTCCTCCCTCAAATGTAAATACAATCGGGCGAAGCCCGGCCGATTACTCGGCCGGGATGCTCTCCGGGGCGAGATCGAGGACGTCCTCGAACTCGTTGATCTTGTCGATCTCGGTGCCCATGGCGATGTTGGTCACGCGCTCGAGAATGAACTCGATCACGACCGGCACCTGATGTTCCTTCATGAGTGCCTCGGCGCGCGCGAACGCGTCCTGGAACTCGTTCGGCGATTTCACGCGGACCGCTTTGCAGCCGAGGCCTTCGGCCACGGCGACATGGTCGACGCCGTAAGCGCCCGTCTCTTCTTCGGTGTTGATGTTATCGAAGGAGAGCGACACCTCGAAGTCCATGTTGAAGCCGCGCTGCGCCTGGCGGATGAGGCCGAGATACGAGTTGTTCACGACGACATGCAGGTAAGGCAGCTTGTGCTGCGCGCCGACCGCAAGTTCCTCGATGAGGAACTGGAAGTCATAGTCGCCCGAGAGCGCAACGATATGCGCATCCGGACGCGCGGCGCGCACGCCGAGAGCTGCGGGCAGCGTCCAGCCGAGCGGGCCGGCCTGGCCGCAATTGATCCAGTGGCGCGGCTTGTAGACGCGCAGGAACTGCGCGCCGGCGATCTGCGACAGGCCGATCGTCGTGACATAGACGGTGTCCTTGCCGAACGCGGTGTTCATTTCTTCATAGACGCGCTGCGGCTTCAGCGGGACGTTGTCGAAATGCGTCTTGCGTTGCATGCGGCGCTTGCGGTCGAGGCAGTCGGCCGCCCATTTCGAACGGTCCTTGAGCTTGCCCTTCTTCTTGAGATCCTTGGCGACCTCAACGAAGAGCTCAAGCGCGGCCTTGGCGTCGGAGACGATGCCGAAATCGGGGCCGAACACGCGGCCGATCTGGGTCGGCTCGATGTCGACATGGATGAATTTGCGGCCGGCGGTATAGACCTCGACCGAGCCGGTGTGGCGGTTGGCGAAGCGGTTGCCGATGCCGAAGACGAAGTCCGAGGCCAGCATGGTCGCATTGCCGTAGCGGTGGCTCGTCTGCAGGCCGCACATGCCGGCCATCAGGTCGTGATCGTCCGGGATCGTGCCCCAGCCCATCAGGGTCGGGATGACCGGAACGCCCGTCAGTTCGGCGAACTCAACCAGAAGTTCGGAGGCGTCGGCATTGATAATGCCGCCGCCGGCGACGATCAGCGGGCGCTCGGCCTCGTTGAGCATCTGGATGGCTTTCTCGGCCTGCTTGCGCGTCGCCTTCGGCTTGTAGACCTGCAGCGGCTCGTAGGTATCTTCGTCGAATTCGATCTCGGCCGTCTGCACGTCGACCGGAAGGTCGATGAGGACGGGGCCGGGGCGGCCAGACCGCATCAGATGGAAGGCCTGCTGGAACACCATCGGTACAAGGGCCGGTTCACGGACCGTGACGGCCCATTTGGTGACGGGCTTGGCGATGCTCTCGATATCGACGGCCTGGAAGTCCTCTTTATAGAGGCGGGCGCGCGGCGCCTGGCCGGTAATGCAGAGGATCGGAATGCTGTCGGCCTGGGCCGAATAGAGGCCGGTGATCATGTCCGTGCCGGCGGGGCCGGACGTGCCGATGCAGACGCCGATATTGCCGGCAACCGCACGGGTATAGCCCTCGGCCATATGCGAGGCGCCCTCGACATGACGGGCCAGGACGTGGCCGATCGAGCCACGGGCTTTCATCGCAGAATAGAGAGGGTTGATGGCGGCGCCGGGGACGCCGAAGGCGAGTTTGACGCCTTCCTTCTCCAGGACACGGACGGCCGCGTCTACGGCGCGCATCTTGGCCATGTGCAATTCCTTCACGCTGACGGCGCCCCGCTGTAAGGGAGCCACTTTATTATTGATGGAGATTTTGTTCGGGCTAGGCCGTGCCACAATCAGCCCGGGACCGCAACACGAAAGTAACACTAGCGTGAGCGGCCTGCGGTCTCACCCCGGGGGAAGGCGCAGCCGGAAACCCTATGGGAGCCAAAATGTCGCTCCCTTTCAGCCAAAAGTAGACGTGAATACGCCCTCAGTTTGCGATATTGCCATCGCCAAGGCACGCAATATACTGCGCGCGCTTTAGCCGGACCCATTAACGGGCCGGCAGGGCACGAACCCGCATCCGCGGGTTGCTGGGATCCGCCGGTCAAGAGCGGACGAGACTGGGAGAGAGAGAACGCGATGAAGAAAGAGCTATCCCGAATTGCGTCTTGCGGTGCGGTGGCTGCGGCTGCTGTTCTTGCGCTGACGGTGAGTGCGTCTGCGCAGTGGAAGCCGACGAAGACGGTTGAGTTTATCGTGCCGGCCGGCACGGGCGGCGGCGCCGACCAGATGGCGCGCACGCTTCAGGGTGTTATTCAGAAGCACGAGCTGATGGATCAGTCGCTTGTTGTTCTGAACAAGTCGGGCGGCGCCGGCGGCGAGGGCTTCCTCGACGTTAAGGGCTCGGCCGGCAATCCGCACAAGATCATCATCACGCTGTCGAACCTGTTCACGACGCCTCTGTCGACGGGCATTCCGTTCAGCTGGCAGGACATCACGCCGGTTTCGATGCTGGCGCTTGACGAATTCGTCCTGTGGGTGAACTCGGAGTCTCCGTACAAGACGGCGGGCGATTACCTGACGGCTCTGAAGGCGTCCAAGCCGAACGACTTCAAGATGGCTGGTACCGGCACCAAGCAGGAAGACCAGATCATCACGGCGGCTCTTGAGCAGACGACGGGTGCGAAGTTCACCTATGTTCCGTTCAAGGGCGGCGGCGACGTCGTCACGCAGCTGGTTGGCGGTCACGTGACCTCGACGGTGAACAACCCGATCGAAGCGGTTGCCCAGTGGCGCGCCGGCAAGGTCCGTCCGCTGTGCGTGTTCGACAAGGAACGCCTGAAGTACACCGACAAGGTGACCTCGGACATGGCCTGGTCGGACATCCCGACCTGCATCGAGTCCGGCATCAACACGGACTATCTGATGCTGCGCGGCATCTTCATGCCGTCGGGCGTGGACCAGGCTGCGGTCGACTTCTATGTCGACCTCTTCAAGAAGGTCGCTGCGACCGACGAATGGAAGTCGTTCATGGCCAAGGGTGCGTTCAACACGACCACTCTGAGCGGAGCCGAATACAAAGCTTGGGTTGCTGACGCGGAAGCGCGCCACAAGGACCTGATGCAGAAGGCCGGCTTCCTGAAGTGATCTGACGAGATGAGAGAACGCCCCCGGCTCCACTGAGCCAGGGGCGTTTTTTTCTGTGAGAGCAAAAGTTAACTGAACCTGACTGTTGTCAGGGTTCAGCAAAAGGGAGCTGAACCTGACTGTTGGAAGGGTTCGGCAACAGCACTGAACCCGGCTGTTGCCGGAGTTCAGAAGAACAATGGTTTCTTCCGGCTCTTCAGCGTGCCGGGTTCTTCTTCCGGTCCCGGGATAGGGGGCGGACCTTGAGTGTCTTCGGGGCCTGTACATACAGGTCCTGAGGTTTTGGGGTGTACGGCCGTCCTGAGGATGGGCCGTCTTTTGAAGTTTTGAGGGGGTCAGATGAGCAAGCATAGCAGCGCACCGGGCGAATACACGGTGTCGTACCGCTCGGTCGACGCGGTCGTGGCGCTCCTTTTCATGGCGCTGTCCTGCGTCGTGATGTGGGACAGCTGGGGCATCGGCGCCAAATGGGCGTCGGATGGTCCGCAGGCGGGTTACTTCCCGTTCTATATCGGGCTGATCATGTTTATCGCGAGCTTGGGTACGCTCGTGCAGTCGATCATCACGAAGACGCCGAACCTTGAGACCTTCGTCGAGAAGGGCCAGCTCAAAATGGTTCTGGCGGTTCTCGTTCCGACGGCTGTGTATGTTGCGGCGATCCCGTTCCTTGGCCTTTACGTGGCCGGCGCGATCTTCATCGCCTTCTTCATGGTGGCGATTGGCAAGTACAACATCCTGAAAGCGATCCCGGTCGCGATCGGCGTGCCTTTGGCACTCTTCATCCTGTTCGAGATCTGGTTCCTCATTCCGCTGCCCAAGGGCCCGGTTGAGAACTTCCTCGGCTACTGACGATCAGTCTCGCCGCGGCAGGGGGTCTGCTGCGGCGTCATTTGAGTTTCACAAAAGAACAGCGCCACTAGAAGTCCTTCAGCCCTTAAGGCAGGACCGGCGCTCCGGAGGGGGTCTTGGACGCGTTATACTCACTCATTGAAGGCTTCGGCGTTCTCGGCGATCCGTGGAACATTTTCTACATGTTCCTCGGCGTCACACTGGGCGTTCTCATCGGCGTGCTGCCGGGTCTTGGCGGCGCCAACGGCGTTGCCATCCTTCTGCCGCTGACATTCTCGATGTCGCCGGTGTCGGCGATCATCATGCTGTCGTCGATCTATTGGGGCGCGCTGTTCGGCGGCGCGATCACCTCGGTCCTGTTCAACATTCCGGGCGAGCCCTGGTCTGTTGCGACGACCTTTGACGGCCATCCGATGGCGCAGAAGGGACGGGCCGGCGAAGCGCTCACAGCAGCCTTCACCTCGTCCTTCCTCGGCGGCACGGTGGCGGTCCTTCTGATCACCTTCCTTGCGCCGATCATCGCGGACTTTGCGCTTGAATTCGGCCCGGCCGAGTTCTTCGGCGTCTATCTTTTGACCTTCTGCTCCTTCGTGGGCATGGGCAAGGAATCGCCGTTCAAGGTTCTGGCGGCGATGATGCTCGGCTTTGCTCTTGCCGCGGTCGGTCTCGACTCGGTGACGGGCACGCTGCGCATGACGTTCGGCACGGTCGAGCTGCTGCGCGGCTTTGACTTCCTGATCGCGGTTATCGGCCTGTTCGGCGTCGGCGAGATTCTGCTGACGATCGAAGAAGGACTGTCGTTCAAGGGCAAGTCGGCGACGATCTCGCCGACCGTTGTCTGGCAGACCTGGAAGCAGATCCCGCAGCATTGGGCGACGATCATCCGCGGGGCGGTCGTCGGCTGCTGGATGGGCATCACGCCGGGCGGCGCAACGCCGGCCTCGTTCATGTCCTACGGTCTGGCCAAGCGCTTCTCGAAGCGTGGCCGGTTCTTCGGCACGGGCGAACTCGAAGGCGTTGTGGCGCCCGAGACCGCGGCGCATGCCGCCGGTACTTCGGCTCTGCTCCCGATGCTGACGCTCGGCATTCCCGGCTCGCCGACGGCGGCCGTCATGCTCGGCGGTCTTCTGATCTGGGGTCTTCAGCCGGGTCCGCTTCTGTTCGTCGAACAGAAGGAATTCGTCTGGGGTCTGATCGCCTCGATCTATCTCGGCAATATCGCGGGCCTTCTCGTCGTTCTGACGACGGTGCCGCTGTTTGCCTCGATCCTGCGCATTCCGTTCTCGATCATCGCTCCCGTGATCCTCGTGATCTGCGCGGTCGGTGCGTACACGGTGCACAATGCGTTCGGCGACGTTGCCGTCATGCTGTTCTTCGGCCTGCTCGGTTACGTGTTCAAGAAGCTGAACTATCCGCTGGCGCCTCTGGTTCTGGCGCTGGTGCTTGGCGATATGGCTGAATCGGCCTTCCGTCAGGCCATGCTGGTCAGCCAGGGCGACCTCACGGTCTTCTGGTCGAACTGGCTTGTCGGCGGTCTTGTGACGCTCGCGCTGCTGATGCTGTTCTGGCCGGCGATCTCGTTCCTTCTCGGCCGCCTGCTCGGCAAGAAGGGCGGCGCCGACGAGGATGACGGTCAGGTTGAGACCAAAGCCGTCTGATCGACGTCAGACAACGTAACGACAAAGCCGGGCGCGCAAGCGCCCGGCTTTTTGTTTTGAGCCTGTGCTCCGATTTTTGGTTGCTGAACCCTCGCAACAGCGAGGTTCAGCCAGCCAACTCCTCAAGGCGGAGCGCAATGAAGTCTCTGATCGAGACGACGCCGATAAGCGTCGTGCCGTCGATGACGGGCAGATGGCGCACATAATGGCGGTCCATCAGCTCGAGCACGATTTTGAGATCATCGTTCGGATGGCAGGAGATGACCTTGCGCGACATCAGAGCCGAGACCGGCTTTTTGAGTGCGGCCGCGCCATGCTCGACGACGGCGTGCAGAAGATCGCGTTCTGAGAACATGCCGACAATCGTGTCGCCTTCGGTGCCGACCGAGTCCTTGACGACCAGCGCCCCGACATTCTCCTTGCTGAGGAGACGCGCCGCCGTCTCGACCGGCTCGTCCATGCGCGCCGTCAGAATGCGCGTGCCCTTCTTCCTCAGGAGTTCGGCGACCTTCATCGGATCTCCTTTTTGCCGAACCCTCGGGTGACCGAGGTTCGGATTCTCCGTTTCAACGCTTGCCGAAGGGTGAGGGGGGGAGGGTGCCTCTGTCAAACCGAAGCCCGCTCCGGAGAGACGTTGCCCCCTTTATTCGGTTTTGGTGCCGGAGGCTGCCAGGGCCCTTGCCGGCCCGAACCGGCCGATAAGGGCCAAGTCCTTGAACCGGAAACCGTTGCTGCTCTTGGAGCGGTGGGGTCTTAACGGACGCTCCGCCCTGTGATCGGAAGGGCATGACATTGGTGTGAATCTGATTGCGTGCGGCTGTGGCATACAGTAGACCATATGCGCGCATCGCGTCCCGCGGCCGCCCGTTTGAGGCAGGCTTTTAAAGGGCGCGTTCCCGTGGGAATTTTGATCTTTTGCAGCAGCTTGCGTCACCGAAGCTCCATGTGGAGCCCTTGGGCGTCAATGTCAGCCTGCGGGTTCTGGCCTATGACGCCTTGAAGAAGGCGATCATGGGCATGGACATTTACGGCTCCGAGCAGCCGATCCGCCTTGATGAGCGCCAGCTCTCGGCGGAGCTTGGCGTGTCGCGCACGCCCATCCGCGAAGCCATTACACTTCTGGAACAAGAGGGCTTTGTGCGCTCGGTGCCGCGGCGCGGCATTTTTGTGGTCCGCAAGACCAAGGCGCAGATCCTCGAACTCATTACCGTATGGGCAGCGCTTGAGAGCATGTCGGCACGGCTGGCGGCAGCGCGCGCCAGTGACAAGGACCTCGTTCAGCTGAAGCGCGTCTATGGCGGCGATGAGAGCGAAGACGATGTCTCCGAATATTCGGAGAAGAACGTCGCCTTCCACCAGGCCATCATCCGGCTCGGCGGCAACAAGCAGATCATGGATCTGTCGGACAATCTTATTTTGCACATGCGGGCGATCCGGGCGGTGTCGATCCGCCAGGAGGGCCGCTTTGAGACCTCGCGGCGCGAGCATGCGGGGATCATCGCCGCGCTTGAAGCGCGCGATGGCGACCGGGCGGAACGGCTGGTGCGCGAGCACACTCTGGGGCTCGGCACGCATGTCGAACGGCATGGAGTTTTTCCCGAGTAAAGGGCCGGTTTAAGGCCCGTACGCGGGAGGGGGAGGGGGTGCCTCCGCAATCGTTACAGTCCGGGTTCGGGCCTGTCCGATTACGGTGGCATTCAAGGGCCAATTCGGCTATGGGCGAGCCTGCGCTAAGCCCCCGAAGAGGCGACGGCAACGATTTTTGAAGGAGGACGTCCATGGTGACGGCTGTGGAGACGGTAAAAGAATTGGCTGCGAACGCCGAGAGCCAGCAGGAGTTGACGGACGGCTTCCATCTGGTCATCGATGCGCTGAAGCTGAACGGCATTGAGACGATCTACGGCGTCCCGGGTATTCCGATCACCGATCTTGGACGTCTGGCGCAGGCGAACGGCATGCGCGTCATCTCGTTCCGCCACGAGCAGAACGCGGGTAACGCGGCTGCCATCGCCGGCTTTCTGACGAAGAAGCCGGGCATCTGCCTGACGGTGTCGGCGCCGGGCTTCCTCAACGGCCTGACGGCTCTGGCTCACGCCACCACAAACTGCTGGCCGATGATCCTGATCTCGGGCTCCTCGGAGCGCGAAGTGGTCGACCTGATGCAGGGCGATTATGAGGAGATGGATCAGCTGGCGATCGCAAAGCCGCTCTGCAAAGCGGCCTATCGCGTTCTGCACGCCGAAGACATCGGCATCGGCGTTGCCCGCGCGATCCGCGCGGCGGTGTCGGGCCGTCCGGGCGGCGTCTATCTCGATCTGCCGGCCAAACTCTTCAGCCAGGTTCTCGAAGCCTCGAAGGGCACTGAGAGCCTTGTGAAGGTGATCGATGCGGCCCCGGCCCAGATCCCGGGCCCCGATGCCGTCAAGCGTGCGATCGATGTGCTGAAGGGCGCAAAGAAGCCTCTCATCATTCTCGGTAAAGGTGCTGCGTATGCGCAGGCCGATGCGGAAGTGCGTACCTTCGTCGAGAAGAGCGGCATTCCCTTCCTGCCGATGTCGATGGCCAAGGGTCTTCTGCCGGACAACCATCCGCAGTCGGCCGGTGCTGCCCGCTCCACCGCTCTTCTGGAATCGGATGTCGTCGTTCTCGTCGGCGCCCGTCTCAACTGGCTGCTCAGCCACGGCAAGGGCAAGCAGTGGGGCCCGAAGGGCTCGAAGAAGTTCATCCAGATCGATATCGAGCCCAAGGAAATGGATTCGAATATCGAGATCGCAGCGCCGCTCGTCGGCGATATCGGCTCGGTTCTGAACGAGCTGAACAAGGCGATCGACGGCAAGTGGCAGGCGCCGCCGGCCGACTGGGTCAAGACGATCAACGACAAGAAAGAGCAGAACATCGCCAAGATGGCGTCCAAGCTCGGCAAGAACTCCTCGCCGATGGACTTCCACTCGGCGCTGGGTGCCCTCAAGCAGGTCATCAAGGAGCGTCCGGACGCGATCCTCGTCAATGAGGGCGCCAACACGCTCGATCTGGCCCGCGGCATCATCGATATGTACAAGCCGCGCAAGCGCCTCGATGTCGGCACCTGGGGCGTCATGGGCGTCGGCATGGGTTCTGCGATCGCAGCGGCCGTCGAGACCGGTCTTCCGGTTCTGGCGGTCGAAGGCGACAGCGCCTTCGGCTTCTCAGGCATGGAAGTCGAAACGATCTGCCGCTACCAGCTGCCGGTGACGATCGTCATCTTCAACAATAACGGCATCTATCGCGGCATCGACAAGGACCCGACGGGCCGCGATCCGGGCACCACGGTGTTTGTGCCGGATGCGCGCTACGACAAGATGATGGAGGCCTTCGGCGGCAAGGGCTATTACGCCACGAGCCCCGACGAGCTGAAGCGCATGGTCGATGAGGCCATGAACTCAAAGAAGCCGGCCCTCATCAACGCCGTCATCGACCCCGAAGCAGGCTCCGAATCCGGCAATATCGGAAACCTCAACCCGCAATCGGTCGTCGGTAAGAAAAAGGCCTAAATTCCTTTACATCCCGGGCGGGCTTCAACCCTCGCCCGGGATGTTTATATGAGGCCTCACGGTGCCTTGAGACCGTGCAAAACGAAGAAAGAGTGCGAGAGAAGCGCGCCGCTGAAGGAGGTTCCGACGACTGGCAGCTGAGAAAAAAATCGGCTAGCTAATCGCCACGATTTCCACCCTGCCGGGCCTCACCGCAAGGCAGAGAAATTCGCTCCCGGACGGCAGCGTCCGGGATATCAGGTTCAACGCTGAATAAGGGAAACTGACCCATCATGACAAAGCCGCTTGAAGGGATCAAAATCATCGACTTCACGCACGTCCAGGCCGGTCCGGCCTGCACGCAGCTTCTCGCCTGGTTCGGCGCCGACGTTATCAAGGTCGAGCGTCCGGGTGCCGGCGACGTGACGCGCTCGCAGCTGCGCCACGTGGAAGGCGCGGACGCGCTCTACTTCACCATGCTGAATTCGAACAAGCGTTCGCTGACGCTCGACACGAAGACGCAGGAAGGTAAGGACGTCCTCACCAAGCTCATCAAGGAATCGGACGTCATGGTCGAGAACTTCGGCCCCGGCGCTCTCGACCGCATGGGCTTCTCCTGGGACAACATCCAGAAGATCAATCCGGGCATGATCCTCGCTTCGGTGAAGGGCTTCTCGGACGGCCATCACTACGAAGATCTGAAGGTTTACGAGAACGTCGCGCAGTGCGCCGGCGGCGCTGCGTCGACCACCGGTTTCTGGGACGGCCCGCCGACCGTGTCGGCTGCCGCGCTCGGCGACTCGAACACCGGTATGCACCTTGCGATCGGCATCCTCACGGCGCTGCATCACAAGAACAAGACCGGCAAGGGCCAGAAGGTCGCCGTGTCCATGCAGGACTCGGTGCTCAATCTCTGCCGCGTCAAGCTGCGCGACCAGCAGCGTCTGGATGCCATCGGCTATCTCGAAGAGTATCCGCAGTATCCGCACGGCTCGTTCTCGGACGTCGTTCCGCGCGGCGGCAATGCCGGCGGCGGCGGTCAGCCGGGCTGGGTTCTGAAGTGCAAGGGCTGGGAAACCGACCCGAACGCCTACATCTACTTCACCATCCAGGGTCATGCCTGGGCGCCGATCTGCAAAGCTCTCGGCAAGGAAGAGTGGATCGAGGACGCGGCCTACAACACGCCGCGCGCCCGTCAGGACAAGATTTTCGATATCTTCAAGACGATCGAAGACTGGCTCGCCGACAAGACCAAGTTCGAAGCGGTCGACATTCTGCGCAAATTCGACATCCCGTGCTCGCCGGTTCTGTCGATGAAGGAAATCGCCGAAGACAAGTCGCTGCGTGAAAGCGGCACCGTTGTCGAAGTCGACCATCCGCAGATCGGCAAGTATCTGACGGTCGGCTCGCCGATCAAGTTCTCGAACTACAAACCGGAAATCGTGGCTTCGCCGCTCCTCGGCCAGCACACGAACGAAGTGCTTGCGGGTCTCGGCTACAGCCAGGAAGACATCACCAAGCTGCACGACCTCAAGGCCGTCTGATACGGTTCTTCAGGTACGCACAAGAAAGGCCGCTCTCACGAGCGGCCTTTTTCTTTTGTACGGAGAGAGACAAACAAAAAGGGCGCCGATCAAGCCGGCGCCCTTTCCATTCGATGCGATGGCTCAGAGTTCGACGGTGTTGTCGAGCTGGCCGATGCCGTCGATGATGATCGAGACCTGATTGACGGGCTCCTTCATCGAGCCTACGCCGACCGAGGTGCCGCATTCGATCAGATCGCCCGGATGAAGCGTCATGTCGTGCGAGAGCAGCGAGACGAGCTTTGCTGCCGAGAAGATCATGTCGGAGATCGCATAGTTCTGACGCTCCTGACCGTTCAGGATCGTCTTCACCGTCAGCGTTTCCGGCTTCACATCGGTGGCGATGACCGGGCCGAACGGCCCGAAGCCGTCGCAGCCTTTGGCGCGCGCCCACTGAGGGAAAGTCGGGTCCTTCTGGATGATGGCGGCGGCGGTAATGTCGTTGACGACGGTGTAGCCGAAAATGTGCGAGGCGGCGTCGGCCTCAGACACATTCGTCGCCTTCTTGCCGATGACGATGCCGAGCTCGCCTTCGAACACGACGGGGCCGTCATAGTTCTTCGGCTTCTTCACGACCGCACCGGGATCGGTGATCGAGGAGATCGATTTCAGAAGGAACAGCGGCTCGGCGGGTTCCGCCACGTTGAGCTTTGCGGCAAGCGCATGAAAATTGTTCCACATCGCGATGATTTTCGTCGGCTCGCAGGGCGAGCGCAGCTTCACATCGGAGAGCTTGAGCGTCTCTCCCGTCGGCTTAGGATTATCGAACAGCGAGCCGGAATGAACGGCGATTGCGCCATCCTTCAGCGTGCCGATGGCGGTCTTGCCGCCATGGTCAAAACGGACCCAGTGCGCCATATGCGCTCTCCCCTCCAAAAATGCTGAACACTACTTTTGCGGCCGGTTCTTTTTATTCGCTGCCGACCTGGAAAATACGAAGCAGGTTTGTCGAGCCGGACTGCGCAAACGGCATGCCGGCGGTCACCGCCATGATGTCTCCGTCCTTCACGGCGTCGTACTTTTTCGCGACATCGGTTGCGAAGGCGACGATCTGTGAGACCTTTTCGAGATCCTGCGTAACGACGGCGCTGACGCCCCACACATAAGACATGCGGCGCGCGACTTCGATCTTCGGCGTCAGGCAGAAGATCGGAACGAGCGGACGCTCGCGCGCGGCGCGCAAAGTCGTCGAGCCCGAGGTCGTGTAGGTCGCGGCGGCGGCGAGCGGCAGAACGCTGGCGACAGTGCCGAGCGAGGCGCAAATCGCATCGGCGATCGTGCCGCGCGGCGCCGGACGCGAGGTTTCGATCAGGCGCTTATATTCCGGATCCTTTTCCGTCTCGACGACGATCTTGCTCATCATCGTCACGGCTTCGATCGGGAATTTGCCGGAGGCGCTTTCGGCCGAGAGCATGACGGCGTCCGCACCTTCATAGACGGCGGTCGCAACGTCCGAGGCTTCGGCGCGTGTCGGTGTTGGCGTGTGGATCATGCTTTCCAGCATCTGCGTTGCGACGATCACCGGTTTTCCGTATTCGCGCGACAGCTTGATCATGCGCCGCTGCACGGCTGGGATTTCTTCCGGCTGCATTTCGACGCCGAGATCGCCGCGCGCCACCATGATGCCGTCCGAGGCATCGACGATTTCCTCAAGGCAATCGACGGCGGCGGGCTTTTCGATCTTCGACATGATCAAAGCGCGATCGCCGATCAGTTTGCGCGCATCGTGCAGGTCCTGCGCGCGCTGCACGAACGAGAGCGCGATCCAGTCGGCGCCATTGGCGAGGCCGAATTCGAGGTCGCGGCGGTCCTTTTCGGTGATGACGTCGAGCGGCAGAACCGCGCCGACAACGCTGACGCCCTTGCGTTCGGACAGAACGCCGCCGGTGATGATCTTGCCGATCATGTAGTCTTTGCCGTGTTCGGCGACTTCCATGCGGATCTTGCCGTCATCGAGCAGGATCTGAACGCCGGGCTTGGCGGCCGCGAAGATTTCCTTGTGCGGAAGATAGGCGCGCGTTTTGTCGCCGGGCGCAGAGTCAAGATCGAAGCGGAACGTCTCGCCGTTCGCGAGCGTCACCGGGCCGTCCTTGAAGGTACCGACGCGCAGTTTCGGGCCCTGCAGATCGAGCAGGATGCCGATCGCAACACCGGTTTTCTTTTCGAGGGCGCGGATCGCCTCAAAGCGCGCTTTGTGATCTTCATGCGTGCCGTGGCTCATATTGAGGCGGAACATGTCCACCCCGGCATGAAACAGCTTTTCGAGCATTTCGGGGCTCGATGAAGCAGGCCCGACGGTCGCGACGATTTTGGCTTTGCGGTTGCGCATGTTTTTTACAGCGGGCGCGGCGCCCGCTCCCTTCAATCAGCTGATTATTATTGCACGGAAATCATTGACGTTGGTCAGCGTCGGCCCGGTGACGACGAGGCTGTCGAGCTTGCTAAAGAAGCTGTAGCCGTCATTGTCGGCAAGGGCCGCTTTGGCGCTGACGCCGAGCTTTGCGGCGCGGGCCAGAATATCGTCGAGCGCGATCGCGCCGGCATTGTCCTCGCTGCCGTCGATGCCGTCGGTGTCGGCGGCGATGGCATGCACGCCCGGCAAGCCGTCGAGGGCGACAGCAAGCGCGAGCAGGAATTCGGCGCAGCGGCCGCCGCGGCCTTTGCCGCGCACCGTCACTGTAGTTTCTCCGCCGGACAGCAGCACGCAGGGGCGTTTTGCCGGCTGTCCGTATTTTTCGACCTGGCGGGCAATGCCGGCCATGACGCGTGCGACTTCGCGCGCTTCGCCTTCGATGGCATCACCGAGAATGAGGGGCGTATAGCCCGCTTTGCGCGCGACTTCGGCAGCAGCTTCGAGAGAGAGCTGCGGCGTTGCAATCATCTCCAGGACATTGCCCTCAAGGCTCTTGTCGCCGGGCTTGATGCTTTCTTCCGCGCCCTTCTCCAGATGATCGATCGCGGCTTTCGGCTCGGCGATCTTGTATTTGCGGACGATGGACAGCGCGTCGGCGAAAGTCGTCTTGTCGGGCACGGTCGGGCCGGAGCCGATGACGGACGGATCATCGCCCGGAACGTCGGAGATCAGCAGCGAGACGACTTCGGCCGGATGGGCGGCCGCCGCAAGGCGCCCGCCTTTGATGGCCGAGAGGTGCTTGCGCACGCAGTTCATCTCATCGATCGAGGCGCCGGAGGCGAGAAGCGCCTTGTTGATCGCCTGCTTGTCGGCGAGCGTCAGATCGCCGGCGGGAAGCGGCATCAGGGCCGAGGCGCCGCCGGAAATGAGGGCGATGACGAGGTCGTCTTTGGTCAGTCCCTGCACCTTGGCGAGGATCTTGCGGGCGGCGTCTTCGCCGTTCTTGTCGGGGACCGGGTGCGAACTCTCGAGAATTTCGATGTGTTTGCACGCAACGGCATGGCCGTAACGAGTGACCACGACGCCCTCAAGCGGGCCCTGCCAATGGTCCTCGACCGCTTTGGCCATGGCCGCTGAGGCCTTGCCGGCGCCGATCACGATGGTACGGCCCTTGGGGGGCTTGGGGAGGTAATTCGGAACGATCACAGCCGGCAACGCCGCTTTGACCGCCGCATCGAACATGGACAGCAGCAGGTCTTTTGGGGTCACGGCGAGATCGATTTTTGCGGGCTGGCCCGGTGCCATTTTTGCCTTCCACCAGGGAAGCAGTTTTGTGGCGGAACTACCCGGCAAATTCAACCGCGGAACCGGGACCGCGGCAAAAAGGCTTCAAACCAATGTTTTAACCGGTTACGACAATCCGCGTCGATGCCTTGCCGTAGGAAGAGACGAGCCGGAACAGGGTCTTGGCATTGGCAGGGTGAAGCCGGATGCAGCCATGCGAAGCGGGGCGGCCGAGCGCGCCGATCGAGGTCGTCCCATGGACCGCCCAGCCCTCGGTGAAGAACATCGCATAGGGCATAGGTGCGTTGTCGTATTTGCGCGAATACCACATCGTGTGCATGCGCTTGATCGAGTAATTGCCGAGCGGCGTCTTATAGCCTTTGGCGGCCGTTGAGACCTTGAACTGATAGGTCAGCTGCTCGCCGACATAGACCCGCATCACCTGTTCGGCTTTCGAAATGCGGACGGTGACGGCGGCGTCCGCGGGACGGGCGAGGACAAGACCGAGAAATGCGACGGCAAAAGCTGTAAAGCGCAGCATCTTCAAAAGCCCCATTCGACCCCGGCAGAATAATTGCCAAAGCCGAATGGCTCGTAAAGGACGCGGGACGCGTCCGCGCATCTTTACATGCCGGATCGGTTGCAGCGCTGGTTCGGAACCAATGCAGGAGCTCCGGGCTTCCTTAGCCGTGTCATGCACCGTTCACAGACGGCGCGGGGAGGCTTCATGAAAGAGATTTCAATCCTGTCTTTTGCCGCGCTCGCTTTTGCAGCAACCGGAGCCGATGCGGCCGATGCCGATTTTCTGAAGCGTTTCGGCGGCTCTTTCGCCGGGCAGGGCGGCGTCCGCACTGCCGCCGACTCGAGCCCCTGGAATGTGAAGTGCAAGGTTTCGGGCTCTTCGACCGAAAGCTCGGTCTCGCTCGACGGCACCTGCACGGCCGCTGCCGTCGTTACGCGCAAGATCGGCGCGGATCTCAAGGTCGATTCGGCGGGCACCTATACGGGCACCTATACAGGCTCGAAGATCGGGCCGGCCGCGCTCTCGGGGCGGCGCCAGGGCGATAGTGTTGTTCTGAACGTCACCTGGCCGAAGCCCGTCAATGGCGACACTAAGGCCGTGATGACCATCACCCCGACCGCCAATGGCTTCACCTTCGCCGTCGACGATCTCGACCGCCCGGGAGGCAGCAAAGTGCGGATGACCGATATAAGGCTGGCCGCCAACTAGGGCCGAACGACAAAAGCCGCAGGATGAACCCGCGGCTTTTTGCGTCTTCAGCGAAGAGAAAGAGGCGACTGGAGCGGGCGAAGGGATTCGAACCCTCGACCCCAACCTTGGCAAGGTTGTGCTCTACCCCTGAGCTACACCCGCACGCTGCCAGTCAGTCCCGCGGCGGCCGCGCCGCGAGGGGCGTTCTATGCCCCAGAATATCGGCCAATGCAACGCCGTTCAGGCCCTCACCCGAGAGCAAGTTTAAGGGAAGGACGGCCCCGCCGCATCGTTAACCGGGGCGGACTGCCCTTTCCGGTCAAACGCTTGTGGCCGATACGCCACGGAGGTGAATTCACCTCCGGGTTCAACCGAATGGCTGACGCGGCGAAGGATTACCCCCGTCATCTTCCACGCGAACCAGGTTGTGGGGGATGCGGGGATGGTGCGGTTCGGAGCGGTTTCGGGACGGCAGGGGCAGCTCAGGGCGCTGCTGCTGGGGTCGGTCGCGGCCGGTGTCTTTGGGCTGACGGCGCCGGCCGTGGCCGAGCCGGACGCCTGCGTCATCGTCGCCAATGTCGCGACCTGCAGCGGCAATCAGTCGGGAGGCGTCCGTGAGGCCGAGTTTCCGAACACCACCGATACATTGATCATCGAAAATGTGACGAGCGATATCGGATCGACCGGCAACGATAATGGCGTCCGCTGGGCTCCGGGTAACTTGGGCAATACCGGGCCCTTCAACGTTATCAGCGATACCGGCGAATTCGCCATCCGCGCGCAGAGCAGCGGCTTCAGCCTTGCCAATGTCGATGGTCAGAACGTGTCGCTCGATCACACGGGGAATATTTTTGCAGGCGCTAGAGGCGTCGAGGCCTCCTCCAGAGGCTTCATCGCGAATGCGACGTCAGCCGGCGATGTCTCTGTAGCTGTGGAAGGCAACATTGTCAGCGAAGGCATCGGCATCAGCGCACTCTCGCAGTTCGACGACGGCGATGGCGATAGCGGCGATGCGATCGTGACCTTCTTCGGTGACATCGTCACCGAAGGCGATGACGCAATTTCCGCCTTGAGTATTGCCAATCACAACGGCGATTCCGGCGACGCCATCATCACCAGCGTCGGCATTATCGGCGGGGGGATATTCGCGAGCTCCGGCGTCGCCGGGGACGGGAACGCGGGCGATGCGCAGATCCAGTTCAGCGGCCGTCTAACCCAAGGCTCCATCGTTGCCCGCTCTGTTGTTCTTGGAGCAGGCAACGCAGGAGCGGTAGAGCTTTCGGCCTTCGGAGATATTCAACAAGGGGGATTGAGTGCGGAGTCGGTTGCAATAGACGGCATAGCCTCGGCAGTTTCCGTTGAGGCGGATGTAGATATCGCGACAGTCGGCACGGCCATTGTTGCGCGATCACTCGGCACCACAGGTCAGGGAGATATCGACGTCGCAATTTCCGGCGGACGCGTGAACGGCGCGAGCACCGGGGTTGCGATCGAAGGCGGTGCAGCGAACTCGCTCTCAATCGATACGGATGCCACGCTGCTGAGCGCCGGAACGGCGATTTTTGGCGGTACCGGCGACGAGAGAATTTTCAATGAAGGGCGCGTGCAAGGAAATGTCGATCTTGGCGCGGGTCTCAATGATTTCAACAATGGCCTGTCGGGCGTCTTCAATACGGGAACGGTGATCGATCTCGGCGCCGCAGGTTTTCTGAACAATGGCGGGTTTGTCTCGATCGGCGGGTCAAATTCCGTGCCGGTGACCGCGGAACTTACCGGCGGTTATGTGCAGGACGGCTTTCTGCGCGTCGACATCGCCGGAGGCACATCCGATCGTCTGAATGTGTCTGGAAGCGCCACTCTCGACGGCTTCGTGAACGCGACGGTGCATGGACTTATCTCGCAGACTCAGCAGTTCACCATCCTGTCCGCAGTGGGCGGTATCACCGATAACGGCATCGGCATCGAAGACACATTCGTCTTCGACTTCGATCTTTTCGTGAACGGCAACGATCTCATTCTCGAAGTCTCGGCGGACTTTACGCCCGCCGATGCCATTCTGACGCCGAACCAGCAGGCGGTGGCGGACCATCTCGACGATGCCCTTACGGCAGGAGGCGGCAATCTCGGCGCCGTGTTCGCTCATCTCGGCAATCAGCCGGATGCCGCTTCTTTCGCCGCGGCGCTCGACCGTCTGCATCCCGAGCCTTATCTCGCGCAGACTCAGAGCCTTCTGTTTGCAAATCTCAATTTTGCCGACGGTCTGATGAGCTGCCCCGTCAAGGGCGAGACGGCGGTCAGCAAATATCTGTCCGAAGGCGAATGCGGCTGGATCCGCTACAATGCCCGCCGCATCGAAGCCGACCGCACGGCGGAAAATATCGGCATCGAAGAGGATGTCTGGGGCGGATCGGCCGGTGCGCAGAAAGAGATCGCGCCAGGCCGCTTCATCAGCTTTGCCGCCGGCTACGACAAAATCGATCAGACGGTCGATGACCGCGCCTGGGCCGATGGCGATGTCTTCCACGCGGGCGTCGGCGCAAAATTCGTGCGCGGCAGCTGGCAGCTCTCGGCAGCGATCAGCGGCGGCTATGCGCAATACGACACGACGCGGTTCGATGTCCTGCCGGGCGTGAACGCCGAGGGCGATGCGCGATATGGTTTTGCGTCCGCGCGCCTGCGGGCCGCCTATCTGTTCGAGCGCGAGAGCTTCTATGTGAAGCCCCTCGTCGATATGGACGCGACCGGCATTCATCGCAGCTCGTTCCACGAAGAAGGCGCGGGCGGCGCAGGTCTCGACGTCGAGGGTGGTACCGATATCCTCGTGTCGCTTGCGCCTGCGGTCGAGATCGGCGGCGAATATGCCGTGGGCGGGAATACCGTGCGGCCGTTCCTGCGCGCCGGAGTGCGCGCGTTCAGCGAGGATGAGCTCTCGGTGTCGGCGACGTTCTACAGCCTGCCGCAGCTCGAACCTCTGACGGTGACGACGCCGCTCGATCAGGTCATGGGGCAGGTTTCGGCCGGGCTCGATCTCGTGCGCGATGAGCGCTTCGATGCGCGTGTCAGCTATGACGGCATGTTCGGCGACCGGACGGTGCAGCATGCCGGCAATGTGAAGCTGAGGGTGAAGTTTTGACGTATCTCCGATGCTTGTCACGCCGCCGCAACGGCGTGCGGCATCGTGGCGACGTGCGGTTCGATAGCCCCCCGCTTCCCACCTCGCACGTCGCCACGTTCATTCGACGAACCGGAAGCCCAGAATGCCGCGCGCAACGCCCATCGGGTGTGCGGCAGCGCAGCGGCGTGCACGGCTCGGCGCCCCTATGCCAGGTCGCTGCACGCCGCTGTAGCCATAAGGTCTCCAAGCCAAATTTGTGTTTAGCGGTGGATGCAATCCGGACTCGACAAACGCTGAGTTTCCGGATTTGTCGAAGGTCTGGAACGGCGCCCGGGGGTTGAATTATTGGGCGCTGTGTATGTGCGGGGCGGCGTTATTCGATGCGCCGTTAAAACTTACATCGAATACGACTGTTCTCGGGGGATGGTGGGGACGTCGGGAGAGAAAAAGTGCGTAATCCTGGAGAGCTATCAGCCGATTGTCTGACGCAAATAGTGCCTGTGTGCCCGAGCGATACGCGGCTTCAACCGAAGAGCGCGTACCGCATGACGACCGAACTGTCCGATCTGATCGGCCGCATTTACGACACTGCGCTTGAACCCGATCTTTGGCCGGAGGTTCTCGCCGAAGCCGCGCGCTTTCTGCCGGGCTATGCGGCGGCGCTGATGATCAAAGGCGGCGCCGATCAGAGCGGGCTCATCCATTATGACGACGGCGGCATAGATCCGCATTACAAGCAGCTCTATTTCGACCGATACATTAATTTCGATCCGACGCTGTGCGGTAACTTCTTTGCCGATCCGGATGCACCCGTCGCGGCAACGGATGTCGTGCCCTATCCCGTATTTACGCAGACCGGCTTTTTCCGCGACTGGGTCGAGCCGCAAGGTCTGGTCGATTTTCTCTGCGCGATGATCGACAAGTCGCCATCTGGCGCGGCGATCTTCAGCATCTTCCGTACGAAGCAGCAGGGCATGGTCGATGACGGTGCGCGCGAGCGCATGCGTCTTCTGATGCCGCATATAAGGAGATCTGTTCTGATCGGCCGGACCATCGGCTACGGGATCTCCCGCGCGGAAACCCTGGCCGATACGCTCGATAGCGTCAGTTCGGCGGTCTTTCTCGTCGGAGCCGGCGGGCGGCTTGTCGAAGCCAATGCGGCCGGCCATGCAATGATCGCGGAAGGATCGGTGCTGCGGGCGGGGACGGGACGACTGATCGCGGGGGAAGCTGCCGCGGACCGCTCTTTGCGCGAAGCGTTCAGTGGCGCGGAGACGGGCGATGCGGGTCTCGGCACGCAGGCAATTGCGGTGACACTCGTCTCGCAGGACGGGCTGAGTTATATCGCCCATGTTCTGCCGCTGACCTCCGGCGCGCGCCGTTCTGCCGGTGCGGGCTATGCGGCGGTTGCCGCGGTGTTCCTGCGCCGCGTGCAGCTCGACGGGCCGGCCATGCCCGAGGTCATTTCGAAGATGTACGGACTGACGCCGACGGAGCTGAAAGTGCTTCTGGCTGTGTTCGAGGCGGCGGGCATCAACGATATCGCCGACGCGCTCAAGGTATCTCCGGCGACGGTGAAGACGCATCTCAGCCGAATTTTCCTGAAGACCGGCACAAAACGTCAGGCCGATCTCGTCAAACTCGTCGCCGGGTTCGCCGCTTCGACGCGGCTTAGCTGAAATTCACGCGCGGTTCTTGCGCTCGCGAACCTCGGTAAAAACGATCTCGGGCTTGGCGCCGGCTTTGCCGACGCCTTCGGCCACCGCCGCTTCATCGGCGCGCAGGAACGGGCTCGTCTTCTTTTCGAGGCCGAGATTGAACGGGACGGTCGGCTTTCCGCTCGCGCGAAGCTGTTCGATCTCGGCAGCGCGGGTTTTGAGCGCCGGATTATCCGGATCGACGCTCAGAGCAAAGCGCGCATTGGAGAGCGTATATTCATGGCCGCAATAGACGGTCGTGTCGTCGGGCAGTGCGCGCAGCTTTTTCAGCGAGTTCCACATGGCGGCCGGCGTGTCCTCGAACAGGCGGCCGCAGCCGAGCGCGAACATCGTGTCGCCGGAGAACAGCAGTTTCTCCTTGGGGAAATGGAAGACGATATGCCCCTTGGTGTGGCCGGGGGTGTCGTAGACATCGGCGGTGAACGGGCCGACCGTGACCGTGTCGCCCTCGCGCACGGTCTTTGACAGGCCGGGAATGCTGGAGGCTTCCGCCGCCGGGCCGGTGATCTCGGGTCTATAGGCTTTGGCCAGCGCCGGGATGCCGGCGATGTGGTCGTCGTGCTTGTGGGTGATCAGGATATGGGTCAGCCGCCAGTCCTCCTTCTCCAGCACGGCCTGGATGGGCGCCGCCTCCGGGGCATCGATCAGAACGACGGTTTCCCCTTCCTTGAGGAGCACGGCGTAATTGTCGGCAAGGCAGGGGATCAGGCGGATATCCGGCATAGGCTCTCCATGGGGCGAGGGCGGAAATTGGGGGCCTTGCGCGGCGAGGTCAACCGCGCCCGGCAAAGGAAATGTGCCGGGGCCGTGAACCTTCCGGTGCCGCGCGGCGACTGAATGTCAGCGGCCGCAGTCTCAACCTCCTCATGCGGCGCCTGTGAAGGATACCCTCATGTTCCGTAAAGCAATTCTCGGCCTCTCGGCCGCTGTCATCCTCGGTGCTGCCATCGCCCCGTCCGCTGCGCTCGCTCATGGCGGCAAAGGCAAGGGCAATGGCGGCCATCACCATCACAAGAAGTGGCATCACTTCGAAAAGTGGAGCAGCGGTTACGGCTATGGTTACGGCGGCAGCTGCTGGACCAAGGCCAAGGTGTGGTCCGACTATTACGGCGACTTCGTCTGGAAGAAGGTCAATATCTGCTACTGATCCGACGAGATCGAAGCTTCAAAGCCGGCCCCGCAAGGGCCGGCTTTTTTCATGCGCCCGGCCTGGATGTCCGTACCCGAACGAATCTTTTGAACCTGTCTTCGAGGGGCCGCGACCAATGATCATCGGGACCGCGACCGGCACTTCGGTCGGCCCATCAGACAAGAGGAAGACTGAACCATGATCCGCAAAACCCTTCTCGGCCTCGCCGCTGCGTCCACGCTCGCGATCGCCGCTCTCGCTCCGTCCACGGCTTCGGCCGGCGGACCGAACTTCTCGATCCACCTCGGCGGCTTCGGCGGCGGCTATGGCTACGGCCCGTATTACGGGGCTGGCTATTACGGCGATTACTACGGCGGCGGCTGCTACTGGAAGGACGTCAAGGTGTGGTCGAACAAGTGGCAGAAGTTCGTCTGGAAGACGAAGAAGATCTGCTACTAAGATCGACGGGCGCGAACCCTCAGCGCCGCACAAGGAGCCGGTCCGAAAGGGCCGGCTTTTTTGCGTCTTGAAATGAACATTTGTGCGATCGCACGCGACCAAAGATCAGCGGCCGCATCCACTCTCGCGGCCGGAAATTGGGAGAAAGATGATGATCCGCAAAACCGTGCTCGGCGCGACCGCGCTTGCCGTTCTCGTGACCGGCCTCGCATCCGCCCCGGCGCTCGCCGGCGGTGGCGGCAAGGACTACGCCGCCCGTCAGGCCAAGAAGTGGGAGCACCTCCACCTCAACGCCTACCGGAACGGCAATTCCGGCATTTTCTCGTATGACGAGGAATGCCGCACGATCCGCGTCAAGGCGTGGGACGATTATTACGGCTATGTCTGGACGAAGAAGGTCGTCTGCGGCTGAGCCGCCAAACTCATAGCCATTAAAAAGCCGGCCCCGAACGGAGCCGGCTTTTTCATGTTTGGGAAAGGAGAAGGCGGTTTAGGTTTGCCCATTGCGCGGGAACCTGATTGCCTCCTCAGGCCTGTTGAGAAGAAGGCCCCTCCGCCAGGAAGACCGAAATGTTTCGTCTGTCCGCTTTTTGTCTCTCCGCCATCCTCATGACCGTGGCGTTCATGCCGGGCAAAGCGGCGGCGCAGTATTCCAATCGGAGCGGCGGCTCTTTCGGCGGCGGAGGCGGCTATCATTCCCAGGAGGCGCCCCGCCAACTCCAGCGGCCCGGCTATCGCCCCGGCCTGAGGCCCGGCGGGCCGCAATGCTACACGAAGCGGACCAAGGGCCCGAACGGGCAATGGCAATCCGAGACGGTCTGCGAATAAGCGCCGGTTAACGCTGGCCGGCGAAGGCGGGGGCCGTGCGGCCTTTGTTTAACTCGCCATCTTACTTTCCAGCCTTACTTGTCAGAGCAACGCGCTCTCACCACTCTTCTCCCATGTCCATGGACGTCGTCGATCTCCGCGCTTTCTATCATGGCCGTCTCGGCCAGGTGGCGCGGCGTATCCTCAGAGCCAAGCTCCGCGCGCGCTTTGCCGATGTCGCCGGTTTGCGGGTTCTCGGCGCGGGCTTCGCCGCGCCTTTTCTCGGCATCTTTCGTGACGAGGCGGAACGTGTGCTCGCCTTCATGCCGGCCGAGCAGGGCGTCATGGACTGGCAGTCCGGCCGCGGTGCGGCCTCGGCCCTTGTCGAGGAAGAGATCTGGCCGCTCCCCGATGCCGCCGTCGATCGCATCGTCCTCATTCATGCGCTGGAGAATGCCGACAATCCGCGCGAGGTTCTGCGCGAATGCTGGCGCTGTCTTGCGCCCGGCGGCAAGCTCATCGTCGTCGTGCCGAACCGGCAGGGCGCCTGGTCGCGTCTGGAAACGACGCCGTTCGGGCATGGCCGTCCCTACAGCCGCAGCCAGCTGACCAATCTTCTGCGCGAGGCGCAGTTTGCGCCGGTCAACTGGACGGAAGCTCTGATGTTCCCGCCGATCGATCGCGGCATGGTGGTGCGCTCGGCGGTGTGGCTCGAGCGTGTCGGCGCATCGCTCTGGGCGCCGTTTGCCGGCGTTCACATGGTCGAGGCGATCAAGCAGGTCTACACGCCGGTGCGCGCCAAGAAGAAAGCCGCGAAGGTGCGCAAAGTCGAGGTCGCCGATCCCGTGCTCGTGCCGGGCGGCGCCGTCAATACGCGCCAACGCCGATAGGCGCATCTTGAAAGAGCGGCGCTAAGCGCGTTTCAGCAGAAAGATCGCCTGTGCGCCGAAGAGATTCCAGAACCACCAGGGCGCGTTGACGCGCACCGGCTGGCCGGACGGATCGAGCGCTTCGGCGCGTTCCATCTTGGCGCCGATCTCATCGCACAGATCGACGAAATCGCGGATCGTGCAGAGATGAATGTTCTGCGTCTCGTACCAGCTTTCCGGCAAAGTCGGCGTCACCGGCATGCGGCCGAACAGGACGAGATGATAGCGCAGGCGCCAATGGCCGAAATTCGGCACCGAAACGATGGCGTGGCGGCCGATGCGCAGAAGATTTTCCATCACCTTTTTCGGCCGCCGCGTCGCCTGCAGCGTCTGCGAAAGAATGACGTAATCGAACGCGCCGTCCGGATAATTGTCGAGATCGGTGTCGGCGTCGCCCTGAATGACGGAAAGGCCGTGCGCCACCGAATTGTTGACGCCAGATTGCGACAGCTCGATGCCGCGGCCGTCGACGCCCTTTTTCGAAATCAGAAGCCGCAGCAATTGCCCGTCGCCGCAGCCGACATCGAGCACGCGCGCGCCGGGCGCCACCATTTCCGAAATCAGAACATGGTCGGGACGATCAGCCTGCGGCAAGGTGATCGGCGCAGCCTCGATATCGTCGAGCGAGACGGGCGCGCCCTGACGCGCGGAGACCTTGGTGCTCTTCTGCATCAGGCGTCCTTCAGGCCGCGGGCCCGGGCGCAGCCGCCAAGGAAGCCGCGCATGGTCGCGAAGAATTCCGGCTCGTCGAGCAGGAATGCGTCATGACCTTTATCGCTTTCGATTTCGACGAAGGAGACGTTGGCGGCAGCCGCGTTGAGCGCATGCACGATGTCGCGCGCATCGCTGGTCGGGAACAGCCAGTCGGAGGTGAAGCTCATCACGCAAAAGCGCGTCTTCGTGCCGGTGAACGCGTTGGCGAGAACGCCGCCATGGTCGGCGGCGAGGTCGTAATAATCCATCGCCCGCGTGATGTAGAGATAGGAGTTCGGATCGAAGCGCTCGACGAAACTCGAACCCTGATAACGCAGATAGGATTCCACCTGGAAGTCGGCGTCGAAGGTGAAGGTGCGGCTTTCGCGGTCCTGCAGTTCGCGGCCGAATTTCCGCTGCAGCGCGGCCTCCGACAGATAGGTGATGTGCGCCTGCATGCGCGCGACGGCAAGGCCCGAGCCCGGGAAGGTGCCGGTTTCGAGATAGCTGCCTTTGCGCCAGTCGGGATCGGCCATGACGGCCTGCCGTCCGACTTCGTTGAAGGCGATGTTCTGCGCCGAATGTTTTGCGGCGCAGGCGATCGGCACCGCGGCGAAAACTTTTTCAGGAAATGAGGCTGCCCATTCGAGCACCTGCATGCCGCCCATCGAGCCGCCGATAACAGCGAAGAGCTGGCTGATGCCGAGATGATCGACGAGCATCGCTTGCGCGCGCACCATGTCCTTGATGGTGACGACCGGGAAATCGAGACCCCAGGGCCGGTTCTTCGCCGAGTTCAGAGAAGAGGGGCCGGTCGTGCCCATGCAGCCGCCGAGCACGTTCGAGCAGATGACGAAATATTTGTCGGTGTCGATCGGCAGGCCGGGGCCGACCATGGTCTGCCACCAGCCCGGCTTCTTCGTCACCGGGTTCTCATTGGCAACGTGCTGGTCGCCGGTCAGCGCATGGCAGACGAGGATGGCGTTGGATTTGTCGGCGTTCAGCGCGCCATAGGTCTTGTAGGCGATCTGGAAGGGCTGAAGGTCGAGACCGCAGTCGAGCTTCAGCGGCGCCTCCGGGCCAAAGCGCACGGTCCGGCTTTCCGGCGTGTCCGCCTGGCGCCGGGCTTCATGCTTTGTTTCGGACAGGGCGACGGGCGCCATTAACCAGTATTCCTCAGTTAGCCCCGCGTATTCCCGCAGGGCGGACAGCTAAGATATCGCACTTCCATGAAGTCAACGTTTCTTTGACTTCAGGCCGTGGCGGCGTATTGAGTGCGGCCCATGACCGAGCAGCCCAAAAGCCTCGACGACCTCCGGGCAGAAATCGACCGGCTGGACGAGACGATGCACCGCCTCCTGATCGAGCGGGGCGCGATTATCGATGCCCTGATCCGGGTCAAGCGGACCGGAGAGACCGGCTCGGCGTTCCGGCCGGGCCGTGAGGCAGATATGATGCGCCGCCTCGTCTCCCGCCATAGCGGACGCCTGCCCTTCTCTGCGGTTGAGCACATCTGGCGGACGATTATCTCCGGTTTCACCCATGTCCAGGCGCCCTATTCCGTCCACATCGACGGCGCGGGCGGGGATGCCTCTTTGCGCGATCTCGCCCGATTCCAAATGGGCTTCGACGTGCCGGTTCTGGTCGAGGACAGCCCGGAGAAGGTCATCGAGGCGGTGGCCGGCTCGCAGGGCAATCTCGGCCTGATTGCGCTCGGCAAATCCCGTTCGGCCTGGTGGGAGGCGCTCGGCAAACCGGGCGGGCCTGTCATCATGGCAAGGCTGCCTTTCCTGATTTATGCGGGCCGCCCGGCGGCCACCCCCGCCGTCGTCATCGCCAAGCCTCTCGGCGATGCGGCGGTCGATGAGGTTGCGGCCGTCGCGGCCGATTTCGCCTCCGCCCCGCAGGAGGGGATGTTCGACGTCATGGCCGAGACGTTTACGGACCGCTGGCGCGGACTTGTCGCCGTCCCGTCCGCCAGCCTGCCCGAAGGCGCCCCGCGGCTGGGCTCCTTCGCCCGGCCGATTGACCTCATGGCAAGGGTCGATGCAGTAGCGGTAGCCGGATGACGACGACCCTGCCGACCCGCCCGGTGCCCCGCCCGGGGATTCTGGAGATAGACCCCTATAAGCCCGGCAAGGCCGGCGCGCCGGGGGTCAATCGCGTGTTCAAGCTGTCGTCCAACGAGACGCCGCTGGGCCCGAGCCCGCGCGCGCTCGAGGCCTATCAGAAGGCCGCCGACAAGCTTCACATCTATCCGGAAGGCACCTCGCGCATTCTCCGCGAGGCGATCGGCAAGGCCAACAATCTCGATCCGGCGCGCATCGTCTGCGGCGCGGGCTCGGATGAGCTGCTGAACCTGCTCTCGCATGCATTCGTCGGCCCGGGCGATGAGGGCATCATCACCGAGCACGGTTTCCTCGTGTACAAGATCGCGATCCTCGGACGCGGCGGCACGCCCGTTGTCGTGCCGGAGACGAGCTTCACCGCCGATGTCGATGCGATCCTCGCCAATGTCACGGACAAGACGAAGATCGTCTTCATCGCCAATCCGAACAATCCGACCGGCACCTATCTCCCGGCCGAAGAGATCAAGCGTCTGCATAAGGGGCTGCGCCCCGACATTCTGCTGGTGATCGATGCGGCGTACGGAGAATATGTGACGAAGAACGATTACGCCGACGGCCGCGAACTCGTGGACGGCGCGGAGAATGTCGTCGTCACCCACACTTTCTCGAAAATCTTCGGCCTTGCCAATATCCGCATCGGCTGGATGTATGGACCGGCCGCCATCGTCGATGCGTTGAACCGCATCCGCGGCCCGTTCAACGTGTCGGGCTCGGCGGTCGCCGCGGGCACCGCTGCGCTGGAAGACCGTGCGCATCTTGAAGCGTCGGTCGCGCACAATACGAAATGGCTCGATTGGCTGGATCTGCAGATTTCCGAACTCGGCCTGCATGTGACGCCGAGCGCGGCGAATTTTCTGCTCATCCATTTCCCGGCCGATAAGGGAAAGACGGCGGCGGATGCCGACGAGTTTCTGACCAAGCGCGGGCTCATCCTGCGGCGGCTGGAAAATTACGGCCTTCCGGGTGCGCTGCGCCTCACCGTCGGCAGTGCCGAGGCGAACAAGCTCGTCGTCGAAGCGCTGCGCGATTTCGTAGGGGGCGCGAAGTGACGGAACCTCTGTTCGGGCGTCTCACGCTGATCGGCATCGGGCTTATCGGCTCATCGATCGCGCTTGCCGCCAAGCGTCACGGTCTCGTCTCGGAGATTTCGATCCAGACGCGCTCCAAGAAAACCCTGGAACGCGCCATCGCGCTCGGCCTCGGCGATACCTACTCGCTCGATCCGGCGGAAGCTGCGAAGGTTGCGGACCTCATCATCGTCTGCGTGCCTGTGGGGGCGTCGGAAGAAGTCGCGCAGCAGATCGCACCCTCGCTGAAGCCCGGCGCTATTATTTCGGACGTGGGCTCGGTGAAAAGCTCGGTCGTCCAGCAGATGCGTCCGCATCTGCCGAACGGCATCCATTTCGTTCCGGCCCATCCTATCGCCGGCACCGAACATTCGGGACCCGATGCCGGGTTTGCGGAGCTGTTTGAAAACCGCTGGTGTATTCTGACGCCGGAAGAAGGCACGGACAAAGCCGCGGTCGACAAGCTCGCCGCGTTTTGGCGCGCCATCGGCGCCAATGTCGAAGTGATGAGCCCCGAGCATCATGATCTCGTGCTCGCCATTACCAGCCATATCCCGCATCTCATTGCCTACAACATCGTCGGCACCGCCGCCGATATGGAAGAGAATGTGCGCCAGGAAGTGATCAAATTCTCGGCCTCGGGCTTCCGCGATTTCACCCGCATCGCCGCCTCCGATCCGACCATGTGGCGCGACATTTTCCTGCACAACAAGGATGCGGTGCTGGAAATGCTGGGCCGCTTCACCGAGGATCTGACCTCGCTGCAGCGCGCCATCCGGAGAGGCGATGGCGATACGTTGTTTGAGCTTTTCACCCGCACCCGCGCCATCCGCCGGAATATTCTCGATGCTGGCCAGGATACGGCGGTGCCGGATTTCGGCCGCACCCCCGCCGCCAAAGGCCACGGGACGACGGAAAAGAACGGGGCCTGAAGCCATTGTTCCTGCCCCGTCCGCCCCTTAGGCTCCATGGCGAGGCCGGATGGGCAGACCCGGCCGCTGTCGGATAGATGGACGCGTCCCAAGATCTCTGGATTTTCGGCTATGGCTCGCTGATGTGGCGGCCGGGCTTTTCCTACGAAGAAAGCCGCCCGGCTTTGCTCGACGGCTGGCATCGCGAACTCTGCGTCTATTCCCATCACTGGCGCGGCACGGCGGAAAGCCCGGGCCTTGTGCTCGGCCTCGACAAAGGCGGCACCTGCCGGGGCGTTGCGTTCCGTGTCGCACCGACCGAGGCTGCCGGCGTGCGCGCCTATCTGCACGAACGGGAAATGCGCGGCTCGGTCTATCTTGAGCTCACCGAGAAGATCGTCTTCTCCGACCGCACAGATGCGATGGCGCTGGCTTATGTTTCGGATGCGGCGCATCCGCAATATGCCGGTGCTCTGACGCGCGAAGACCGGCTGAAGATCATTGAGAATTCGCATGGCGAGGGCGGGCCGAACCGCGACTATGTCATCAACACCGTGCTGCATCTCCGGCAGCTCGGCGTGCACGATGCCGAACTCGAATGGCTGCACGAGCGGCTCGGCGGCGAGAAGTTCAACGATCAGATGGCCGGCATATGAGCGAGGACATTTCCTGGCATCTCCTGCGCCTCAAAGCGATGAGCGGCCCGGATGTCTATGACATGCTGGCACTGCGCCAGGCGGTGTTCATGCTCGAGCAGAGTATTCCGGTGCTCGATGCCGACGGGCGCGATATTGACGCGCTGCATCTGTGCGGACGCGGTGCCGAGGGGCTTCTCGCCTATGCGCGCATTTTTGCGCCGGGCGAAGACCATGACGAAGTGAAGATCGGCCGCGTCGTCGTTGCGGCATCAGTGCGCGGGCAGGGGCTTGGCCGCGAACTCATGGAGCAGGCACTCGATTGCGCCGCCGATCTTGCGCCAGATGCGCCGGTCCTCGTTTCAGCGCAGGCGCATCTCGCCGCGTTCTACGAAAGCCTTGGATTTACCGTCGACGGTGAGATCTACGACGATCACGGCGTGCCGCATGTCGATATGGTGCGTTACCCGCCCGAGGATGACCGCGAAGAGGAAGACCTAGCGGACGGGCCTATTTCGGAGGCTTGATCTTGTGCGGCGGGATGCCTTCGCCGCGTGCGCGCGCTTCGGCCATCAGCCGGTTGCTTGCCTCTTCGATCACCGTTTCGAGCCTTTCCTTGAACGCTTCGCCGTCAAGGCCCGGCGGGATCGGATCGAGGAACTCCAGCACCGCCGTTCCCGGATAGCGCAGGAAAGAGCGGCGCGGCCAATAAAGTCCTGTATTGACGGCAACCGGCACGACAACGGTATCGAGCTGCGAATAAAGATGCACCGGACCGAATTTATAGGCGGGCGGTGCGCCGGGCGGGCGGCGTGTGCCTTCCGGGTAGATGATGATCTGCCGGCCGTTGGCGATGGCTTTCTTCGCCTCGACCGTCATATCGCGCAGCGCCTGCGAGCGGGCGCCGCGATTGACGCCGATCATGCCGGCACGCGTTGTGTACCAGCCGAACAGTGGAATCCAGTTCAATTCGCGTTTCAGGATGAACGCGAAATCGCCGACGAAGGGCACGATGCCGAACGTCTCGAGCGCCGATTGATGTTTTGCCGCAATGATGCAGCCGCCCTTGGGCAGCTTCTCGCGTCCGCGCACTTCGAGTGTGATGCCGCCAATGGTCTTCAAGAGCCAAAGATTGATCGTCGCCCAGATGCGCGCGACCATGAGCGCGCCTTTCGGCGCGATGAGGAAGGGAAGGCCGAGGATCGCGGCGACCAGAAAGAAGGCATAGAACGCCGTGTTGAGGGCGATCGAACGAAAGAAGGTCATTTTTTGGAAGCGTGTTCTTTAGGAGCGGGATCTTCGTCGGAAATGCGCGGGGCGATGCGGACTTCGACGAGCGCGGCGAGATATTTCACATATTCTCCGACAAGAAGGCGAAGCTTGCCGGGCTTCAGCCACCAGTTTTCTTCCTCGGCCCCCTCGGTGATGACGGGGTAAGGCACAAGGATCACTTCGGGAATAGCGCGTTCCAGCTCAAGAAGCGAGCGCCGCATATGCCAGCCCGAAGTTACGACGATGACGGCCTGGAAGCCGTGGCGGCGCACCCATTGCCGTGTCTCGAGCGCATTGCCGGCGGTGTTGAGCGCGCGGAAGCCGAGATCGACGCAGCAATCGAACAGGCGCTTATGCTGCGGATGAAGGCGGGCAAGCTGCGCTTCCGAGGTGTCGGGATTGACGCCCGAAATCAGAAGCCGCTTGGCGCGTCCGTCCGCAAGCAGCGCAAAGGCATCGGCGAGACGGTCCGCACCGCCGGTCAGAACGACAATACCGTCGCCGGAGATTTTTGTGTCGGGTTCGACGCGCGGAATGGTCGAGACAAAGACGAAAAAGCCCGCGACAAGAAGGCCGGCTGCGATCACCGCTACGGTCGCGAATGTGCGCGCCATCCGTGCGATGAACGAAGGCTCGCCGCTGGGGCGCCGCCGCGGGGTTTGAGGATCCTCGGTCAATCGAGCCGCCTCAGATGGGCCATTACCGTCAGCCGTGAGGTGACGGTGGTCAGCACTGCAATAAAAATGCCGACAAGCAGGATTGCGCCATAGCCGGCAAGGCTCATATCGATGCGGCCGAGCAGGGCTTCCGAGCCCGGCTGACCGGCGGCCCCGCTCGACCAGTCGGCGAAGGCGAAAAGAAGAACGGCAAGCCCGCCGCCGATCAGGCCGCCGCGCAGGCCAAGACCTAAAAAGCGCCGCCCGAAGGCGCGGGCGATATAGCCGTCGCGCGCGCCGACGACATGCAGAACCTCGACGACATCGCGATTGCCGGAGACGGCGCTGCGCGTCGCAAAAAGTACGGACAAAGCGGTGGCGAACAGAACGAGCAGCAGAATGGCAAGGCCAAAGCCCGACAGCGCATTGCCGGTGATGCGCAGCTTTTCCAGCCAGGCTCTATGGTCGTCGAGGCTCGCGCCCGGCACATCGCGCGCAAGGCGCGTCGACAGCGCATTGAAATCCGGCGTCTTGCCTTCCTCGATGCGTACGACGATGAGGCGCGGCGCCGGCAATTCATCGAGCGCGATGTTCTTGCCGAGCCAGGGCTCAAGCAGGCGCATGATATCGGCGTCCGTATAAGGAACGGCATTGGCGATGCCGGGCGTCGAGCGCGCGATCTCGACGGCCTTGTTTACGGCCGCCTTCATATCGCGGCCTTCGGCTGAGGCGATCTGGATCGTCACTTCGCGCAGCACCTGACCCTGCCAGCTGGACGCGGCCTCGCGCACGACGCCGACCGCGCCGACCGTCAACGATGCGAGAAAGCTCATGATCGCGATGATGACCGTCAGCGCATTGCCGGCCAGCGAGGCGCGCGGCACGAGCGAAGGCGGCCTTCGCTTTTCCGTTGCGGGCTGAGGCGGCTTCGCGCCGGGACGTGGACGGGGTTGTGCCTGCATCAATCGTAGATGTGCAGCCGGCCATCGGCGAGAACGAGGCGGCGGGCGTCGTAAAGATCCATCAAGGCGATGTCGTGGGTGGCGATTAAGACGGAGGTGCCGGATTTGTGCAATTCGATGAACAGGCGCAGCAACCTTTTGGCGAGGTGCGGGTCGACGTTACCCGTCGGCTCGTCGGCCAGGAGAAATTCCGGACGGCTGATGACGGCGCGGGCGATGGCGGCGCGCTGCTTCTCACCGCCCGAGAGCACCTTCGGAAAGGCGTGGATGCGGTCGCCGAGGCCGACCCAGCGCAAAAGCTCGGTCACCTCGGCGCGGTAATTGGCCTCCTCGCGGCCGAGGACCCGCAGCGGCAGCGCCACATTCTCGAACGTCGTCAGATGGTCGAGAAGGCGGAAATCCTGGAAGACGATGCCGATGCGGCGGCGGATATCCGGCAGTTCGGCCCGGGTCAAAGCGGCGGTGTCGCGGCCGAACACGCCGATCAGGCCCCGTGTCGGCTTGAGGGCGAGGAACAGAAGGCGCAACAGCGAGGTCTTGCCCGCGCCCGAGGGGCCGGTCAGGAACTGGAAGGAGTTCGGGTCGATCCTGAACGTCAGGTCCTTCAGGACCTCAGGTCCCGGACCGTAACGCAGGCCGACATTTTCAAAGCGGACCAAAGCCTGTCCTCATACCGGCGTCCCTGCCATCTTAACCGGTAATTAACTCTGGTGGGGCGGGATGGGCGGTGCGGCGCGGATGCCGCGCAATGGTTTCATGGGCAAGGTGATTCGCGGCAAGCATGCTTATCATTTGTCCCGATTGCACGACCTCCTATGAGGTCGAGCCGGCCGATCTCGGCCCGACCGGCCGCAAGGTGCGTTGTACCTCATGCGGCTCGATCTGGCGCGCCGAGCCGCCGGAGGCCGATCCCGACGAAATCTCATTCGATTCTATAGACGAGGCGCCCGACGCGCACGAAGCCGAGCCTATGCTCGGCCCCGAAGATATGGCGGCGCCCTCCAGGGACATCACATTCGACGCCATGATCGGCGACGACGACGCGACCGCAGAGGCGGACGAGATCGAATATATCGAGGATGTGGAGTCGTCGGCCGCCGCCGAACCTGCGCCGTCCAAATCCCGGCGCCGCGGCCGGGGAACGGCGCCGCGCAGCGCGCTCGCGCTTGCGCATCCGAGCCGCCTCGCCTTCGCCTCGGCGCTCGGTCTTGCCTTTATCTTCGGCGCCGGCATCTGGCGCGACACCGTGGTCTCTTATGTCCCCGATCTCGCGGGGCTTTATTCCCTGGTCGGGTTGCCGGTCAATCTGAGGGGTCTCGAATTCCGCGATATGGAAACGGTCGAGACGACGGATGACGGCATTCCGCAGCTTATCGTGCGCGGCACGATCGAGAACGTAACCGAGGATAAAGTCGCCGTGCCCCGTCTTCGCCTTGCTGTGCGCGGAATATCGGGCCGTGAAATCTTCGTCTGGACGGCGGTGCCGGCAAAGCCGGAGCTGAATGCCGGGGAGAGCCTGCCCTTTCTGGCCCAGCTTGCCTCGCCGCCGGCGGAAGGACGCGAAATCGCCGTGCGCTTCGTCAGCCAGCGCGACGGAAGACAGACTGTGGCGGTGCAATGAAGCATAAGGTCGGAGTTCTTTTCGGTGTCGAGGATATCGCCAAGCGCAATACCGCGCTTGCGGGCGAGATCGCGGCGACCAAGTTCGAAAACCTTCTTGTCGTCGCGGTGCTGCGCGGCAGTTTCGTGTTCGCCGCCGATCTGATCCGCGCGCTGCATCATGCCGGCATGTCGCCGCAGATCGAGTTCATCCAGCTGTCGAGCTACCGGAAGGGAACCACATCTTCGGGGCAGGTCGATATCGTCCGCGATATCGACTCGGATGTGAAAGGCCGCGACGTGATGCTGATCGACGATATTTTGGAGTCGGGCCGCACTTTGGCTTTTGCGAAAGACCTTCTGATGGCGCGCGGCGCCAAAAACGTGCGCACCTGTGTTCTTCTGGACAAGAAGAACAAGCGCGCGGTGAATTTCGAGGCGGATTATGTCGGCTTCGACTGTCCCGATCTGTTCGTTGTCGGCTATGGCATGGATGTCGCGCATTCGTTCCGCGAGCTGCCTTTTGTCGGCGTTGTCGAGCATTCGAGTTCCAAACCTTCAGATGATCCGGGGAGGCTTTGATGGCACGTATTCTGGTCGTCGATGACGAAGAGTCGATCCGCGGTTTTGTTGAACGCGCGCTCACTCTGGATGGGCATTATGTGAAAATGGCGGGCGACGGCGCCGAGGCGCTCGATGTTCTCGCCTGCGAGAATTTCGATCTCATGCTGTCGGATATCCGCATGCCGCTGATGGACGGCATTGCGCTGGCTTTGCAGGCGGCGCGCGATGTGCCGGATATGACGATCCTGCTCATGACCGGCTTTGCCGATCAGCGCGAGCGCACCGTCGATCTGGAAGCTCTGATCCACGATGTGGTGACGAAGCCGTTCAGCCTGACGCAGCTGCGCGATGCGGTGACCGGGGCGATCGCGGCACGCAAAGCCGCTTAGTCGCGCAGCAGGCGTTCCAGATAATCGAGTTCGAGCTGCGGGCGTGACGGATCGCCGATGCGGCGGCGCAGTTCTTCCAGAACACGGCGGGCGCGCTGCGCCTCGATCTCACCGGGAATACGTACATTGGACCCCGGATCGTAGCGGCGGGCGCGCGTCGGCCGGCCGAGCGGATCGGTGTCTTCCTGGGCCGAGGGCTGGCCGCGCGAGCCGGGCTGGCCTGCTTGTCCCTGACCCTGGCCTTGCTGGCCCTGCATCATCTTGTCGGCCATGCCCTGCGCGCCCTTGCGCAGAGCTTCCAGCGCGCGACCCTGCGCATTGAAGGCGCGGTTCGCATCGCCCTTGCCGAGATGGCCTTCGGCGGCGCCCATTTCCTCGCCGGCATCGCCGAGCGACGGATCGCCTTCGAGGCCCTTGCCTTCGAGCTCTTTCAGCAATTCTTCGAGCCGCGATTTCAGCCCGCCCTGCTCCTTGCCAAGGTCGCCGAGCTGCGAGGGATTGCTTCCATCGGCTTTATTTCCCGGTTCCTGCTGGCCGGGCTGGCGCTGGCGGAAGGTCTTGTCGCGTAGTTCGCTCTGCTCGCGGATCATCTTGCCGAGTTCATCGAGCGCTTTGGCGGCGGCTTCCGAACCTTCGTCCATTTCGCCGCCGGGCTGCGCCGTCTGCAGATTGTTCAGCATCTCGCGCAGTTCGGACAGAAGGTTCTGCGCGGCCTGCTTGTTGCCGCCGCGGGCGAGATCTTCCATGCGGTCGAGCATGCGCTTCAGATCGTCGGGCGTCAGAAGTTTTGCGCCGGGCGGCAGCTGCGCCTGCATGCCGGGCTGCTGCTGCATGCGGCGCGCCATCTCCTCCATGAACTTGCCGAGCGCCGCGCGCAGCTCGTCCATCAGCTTCTTGATCTCTTCGTCCGAGGCGTTGCGTTCCAGCGCATCGCGCAGATTCTGCTCGGCCTGTTTCAATTCGCTCTGCAGGCCCGGAAGATCGCCGTCTTCAAGCGTAATTGCGATTTCCCACAGATAGTCGACAACCCCGCGCATATCGTCGTCCGAGCTCGCGTAGAAGAGGCGCGAGTGCGCGGTGCGGAGGCCAAGATAGGCGCCGGCATCGGTGGTGAAGCGGTCGGGATAGAGTGACAGCGCATCGAGCGCGTTCAGAACATCGGCTCTGCGTTCGGCATCGAGCGCGAGATGGCGCCGCTGTTCGATCAGCGCGCGGGCGAGCGGCTGGGTGAAGCGGCGCGCCGGCAGAACGGTGTCGAGAGCTTCCGAGCGGCCTTCCTGTCCCGGCTCGTCGCGCGCAAGAAGCGTCATCGCGACCGGCGTTCCCGCCCAGGGATGTTCGACAAGATCGAGATTGGTCAGAGCATCGCCCGAACGCGCACGGCCCTGCGGCAGCGCAAGCTTGATCTCGGGCGGGCCGTAAAGCGGCCGCGGCGCATGATCGATCGTTTTCGATACGTCGCGACGTGTGACGAGCGCCCGCGCATTGGCGACGCCGTAGTCGTCTTCCATGTTGTAGTCGAGAACGAGCGCGCCGTTCTGATTGGTGCGCGGCGGCGCGCGGAAAGCGATCTGCGGCGGCGCGTCGGCCAGAACGGTAAAGCGCCAGATGCGGTCTTCGCCGCCCGCCGGATCGACCGTGACGGTGGTGTCGCGCTCCAGAACGAAGCGGCGTTCGCTGACGCCCTCGCCCGGAGTCGAGCGCGGCGCGCCCGGTGCTGTCGGCGCTTTCTCGTCGGCTTTCAGAAGGCGGGCGCCCGGCGCCATGATGTCGGCTTCACCGCCGGAGGTACGGACGACGAGGACGCTCCCGAAAGGAACCGTATGGACGGTGTCTGCCTCATTGTCCTCAAGTGCGGCGGCGCCGTCTTCCGGCCGCGTCTGCGTCAGGAAAACCGGCGGCCGCCCAGTATAGGGCGGCGGGGCGATCCAGGCGTCGAGGCGCGGCGGCACGCCGCCTGCGGGTGAGCGCCAGTCGAAGGCAGAAAGCGTGCGCGTGCCGCGGTCTTCGCCGGCGGAAACGAAAGCAACGAAGGCAAGGAGGATAGCCAGGAAGCGCAGCGCGCGCGGATCGCGCTCGGCGAGATGCGGGGCGGCATAGCCGGCGCGCAAATCCTCGGCGTCGCGCTGAACGCGATTGCGGTGCGCAGCCCACAGCGCACGCGTGACGCTGTCGTCGGATGTGTTGGCGAGCGGGTCGGTGAGGGCGGTCGCCGGCCGGTGACGGGCGGCGCTTTCGCGGTCGATGCGGGCGAGCGCCTCCCGGCGTTCGGGAAGGGCGAGTTTGACCAGCGGGAAGAGCGTCGCGAAGAGGCCGGCGCCGAACAGGAACACCGCGACGACGCGCAGGAGGGGCGGAAGTTCGACGAAAAGGCCGAGCCAGGACAGGGTCAGGAAAACAAGAAGGACGACGCCTGTCGCGGCGAGAGGCGGCCAGATGCCTTCCCAGAGCAGAGCAGCCTGGGCGCGGCGCACCACATCGTCCAGAAAGCGTGTGCCTTCCGGTTTTGGGGTGGGGGCGGGACCGGTACGGCCGGTCACGGGAAAACCGTCTCCATCGTCATGAGCTTAGCACTGAGATTGCGGCGTGCGAGGGGCATGGCGCAGTTGTGAACGTCACATAGCCCCGATCCGGGTCGGAGAGCGCGTCACAGCCAGGGGGCGGGGGTGTCCATGGCGATAATGGCGTCGGGATCGAGCCGGGGCCGGACCACGGCCATATCCCGCCCCTTCACCAGCACTTCAGCCACGAGAGCGCGGGTGTTGTAGGTCGAGGCCTGGGTAGCGCCATAGGCGCCGGCGGTCATCACCGCCAGAAGATCGCCCGGCTGCGGCGTTGCGATGGAACGGCCGAGCGCCAGATAATCGCCCGTCTCGCAGACCGGGCCGACAATATCGGCCGTCACATGCTCGGCCTTTGTCTCGTGGACCGGCCAGATATCGTGATGGGCGTCATAGAGGGTCGGGCGGATGAGATCGTTCATGCCCGCATCGACGACGATGAAGGTTTTTGCGCCGCCGGTCTTCACGTAAAGAACGCGCGTCAGCAGAATGCCGGCATTGCCGGCGATCAGGCGGCCCGGTTCGAGCACGAGCTTGACCTTCAGCGGGCCGATATGGCGTCGCACCACCTCGGCATAAGCGTCCGGCAGCGGCGGCGGTTCGTTGTCGAGGCGATAGGGAATGCCGAGCCCGCCGCCGACATCGACGTGATCGATCTCGTGGCCGTCCTGGCGCAGCGTATGGACAAGTTCCGCGAGCAGCGTGAACGCCGCATCGAACGGCCCGACTTCGGTGATCTGGCTGCCGATATGCATGTCGACGCCGGTCACCTTGATGCCGGGCAGTTTTGCGGCTTCCGCGTAGACGGCGCGGGCGCGCTCGAACGGAATGCCGAATTTGTTTTCCGATTTGCCGGTCGAGATCTTGGCGTGCGTCTTCGCATCGACATCCGGATTGACGCGCAGCGAAACGCGCGCCGTTGCACCACGCGCGGCGGCGATCTCCGAGAGAAGCTCAAGCTCGGGTTCGGATTCGACGTTGAAGCAGAGAATATCGGCTTCGAGCGCATCCTCGATCTCGTCCGCCGTCTTGCCGACGCCGGAGAAGGTGATGCGGCTGCCGGGAACGCCCGCCGTCAGCGCGCGCAGAAGCTCACCGCCCGAGACGACATCCATGCCCGAGCCGAGCTTGGCCAAAGTCTTCAGCACCGACTGATTGGAGTTCGCCTTCATCGCATAGCAGACGAGCGCATCCATGCCGGCGAAAGCCTCCGAGAAGACGCGAAAGTGCCGATCGAGCGTTGCCGTCGAATAGACGTAAGCAGGCGTGCCGACCTCGTCCGCGAGTACGGCTAGGCTGACATCCTCGGCATGAAGGACGCCGTCACGATAAGCGAAGTGATGCATGGGGAGCCGTCCGGCTCACTTCACGAGAGAGTCGAGGAAGAAGGGTTTGTCGGGTTTGTTCGGATCGACCGGCGGGGCTTCGACCTTGACCTGATCGGTCTGGCCGGAACGCGTGCCGGGGTTCGCAAACTGCGCCGGGTCGTCAAGGCTGCTATCGGGCGTCGTCGCCTGGGCCATCGGCGCGATCATGCGGTCGGAGGCGGCGGGCTTGGGTGCGACGCTGGCGCCGACAGGCGCTTCGAGCGGGCCTCTGCGGCCGCAGCCGGCCATCGTAACGAGCACGGCCGTCAGCACCGCGCCCATGATCAGGGTGCGGCGGTTCACGGCTGAGTCTCCGGAGCGAAAGGCGCGTTCATCGGGCCGCACTTTCGGGGAACAGGCGGCTTTGCGCAAGTGCTGTCACGCCACGCCCTTTCCCAGCTTTTTGAGCCATCCCCTCGCCTGCTTTCGGACGTTCGGCGGGGCGGTGCCTCCGTAGGAGGTGCGGCTGCGGACGGATTTTTCGACGCCGAGAACCGAAAACACCTGATCGGTAATTTTCGGCTCGATGGCGGTGAGGTCCTCGAGCCTGAGCTTTTCGAGGGCGATGCCCTGTTCGGAGGCCCGGGCGACGATGCGGCCGGTGACGTGATGGGCCTCGCGGAAGGGCAGCTTCAGCTCACGCACCAGCCAGTCGGCAAGATCGGTCGCGGTGGCATAGCCGGCGCCGGCCGCTTTGCGCATGACTTTCGAATTGGGCTCCATGTCGCGCACCATGCCGGTCATGGCGGCAAGGCACACAGAGAGTGTGTCGAGCGCGTCGAAGGTGCCCTCCTTGTCTTCCTGCATGTCCTTCGAATAGGCGAGCGGCAGGCCCTTGATGACGGTGAGAAGGCCGACCAGCGCGCCGATGACGCGCCCGGTCTTGCCGCGTACGAGCTCGGCGGCATCGGGATTGCGCTTTTGCGGCATGATCGAGGAGCCGGTCGTGAACTTGTCCGACAGCTTCACGAAGCCGAATTGCGGCGTCGTCCAGATGACGATCTCTTCGGCAAGCCGCGACAGATGGGTCGAGGCGATTGCGGCGGCGGCCAGAACTTCGAGCACGAAATCGCGCGCCGAAACGGCATCGAGCGAATTGGCCATCGGCCGCGCGAAATCGAGCGCTTTGGCTGTGGCGAAGCGGTCGATCGGAAAGCCGGTGCCGGCGAGCGCCGCGGCGCCAAGCGGGTTTTCGTTCATGCGGTTCCGCGCATCGGTAAAGCGGCCGCGGTCGCGCCCGAGCATTTCGACATAAGCGAGGAGATGATGGCCGAAGGTGACCGGCTGGGCGCTCTGCAGATGAGTGAAGCCGGGCATCACGGTGGCGGAATGCGTCAGCGCCTTTTCGGCGAGAGCCGCCTGCAAGCCGGCGAGCTGCTCATCGAGCGCATCGACCGCATCGCGGACATAGAGACGGAAATCGGTCGCGACCTGATCGTTGCGCGAGCGGGCGGTGTGCAGGCGTCCGGCGGCAGGGCCGATGATCTCGGCAAGGCGGGACTCGATGTTGAGGTGGATGTCTTCGAGCGCCCGCGAAAATGTGAATGTGCCGCCTTCGATCTCGTCCAGGACCTTGCCGAGGCCCTCGGAAATGGCCCGGGCGTCATCCTTCGAGACGATGCCGTTATCGGCCAGCATGGCGACATGGGCTTGCGAGCCGCGGATATCCTGAGCATAGAAGCGCCGGTCGAAATCGATCGAGGCATTGATGGCCTCGAGCGCGGCATCGGGGCCTTCGGCAAAGCGACCGCCCCACATCTTGTTGCTCATAATCACCCCTTCACTGTCGCCCTGGGCGGTTTTCGCCAAAAATGCCAGAAAACACTAAAAAACCTGCCTCCGTCCCCCGGAAATTGGCGATTTTTGCGATTTTTGGCGCTTTTGCCGGTATTGTGGGGGTGTACCTGATAAAGGGCGGCCTCGGCAATGACGGCGCCCAATTTTGTTCGGCCGACCGCACGATGACCGACCGGCTGAAGCCGCTGGCCCGTGGCGAGGTGGCGGCGGTGCTGGTGCCTGACCGGCCGCGCAAACTGCCCGAGCTCGGCTTCAAGGACGCCAGCGGCAAGTCGCTGAGTCTGAAGGATTTTGCCGGAAAGACGCTGCTTGTGAACATGTGGGCGACCTGGTGCGCGCCCTGCCGTGAGGAAATGCCGGCGCTCGACTCCCTTCAGGGCGAGCTTGGCGGGCCGGACTTTCAGGTCGTGGCGGTGTCGATCGACACCCAGCAGCCGGACAAGGCCAAAGCCTTCCTCAACGAGCTGAAGATCGCAAAGCTCGGCTTCTTCCAGGACGCCTCGGGCAAGCTCTTTCAGGATCTGAAGCTCGTGGGGCGGGCGGTCGGTCTGCCGACGACGCTGTTGATCGACAAAGAGGGATGCGAGATCGGCTATCTGCCGGGGCCGGCCCATTGGGCAAGCGAGGATGCGAAGAAAATGATCCGCGCTGCGATCGGGCGCTGAACGTCAGATCGTGACGTCGAGTCCGGCTTTGGCCTGGGCGAGCTTTTTAGAGAAATCGGCCTGCAGGCGCGCTGTGGTGATCTTGGTGGTGATCTCCATCATGCCGGATGTCTGATCGCCCATGGCCGAAAAGAAATTACCGCCGAGGGCAGAAGCGTTGGCGTAGTAGCTGTCGGCGGCGGCCTTGTTGGCGGCCTTCATCGCGGCGCCCGGGTTCATCTGCCAGGTCGGGACATACATCCGCATGCCGTTCTTGGCGACGCCGAAGGGCATGTCAGGCCACCTTGTCGACGTTGCCGCCGACACCTTCCGCCAGCAGAGCCTTGCCCGCTTCCGCTGCCTGCGTCAGCAGATTGGCGGCGACCTGTGCCATCTCATTGGCGTTCTTCACGGCAAGCAGCGAGAACTGCTGGGCGCGTCCGGCGGCCTGCATGGAAACAAGGGTCGTTGCGAGGGCGGACGAATCCATCATTTAACTCCGGACGGGAGTCTCGCTGCTGCGTGTAAAGCGAGGGTTAATTTACGTTGATAAATCAGACCTTGCGGTCTATGCGCTCACCGGTTCCGGCGAGCCGCGGCGCAAGACCCTGAGCATGCTCCGTCGCATTTTCGACAATTTCAGTGAGCGTGAGTGATGTGTCGCGCGGTTCTTGCGCGGCGATCGACTCTGAGCGCGCCATGGCTCTGCGATACCCTTCAAGGATCGCGGAGGCGGAAGCGTCGGCTGCAACTGGGTTCACGGCATAGTCCTTTAGTGCAACAATGCCGCACTATCGGGCGAAGCTCCCGCACAAAATTTCCCAGAGTCAACAATTCGTTACGACTAAATTTGCTCCGCCGGGCAAAAAAAGCTTGCATTCCGGTATGTACTTACTAGAAGAGGCCCGGTTAATCCGAAAAAAGGGAAACCCCAATGGCTCGTAAACCCGCCAAGAAGACTGCACGCAAGGCGCCGAAGGCAAAGCGTCCGGCCGCCAAGAAGAAGGCCACCAAGCGCGTAAGCGCCAAGAAGGGCGGCCTCTCGTCTCTCTTCAAGCCGGTCAAGCAGTCTGTGACGATCCGCCTCGACTCCGATGTCGTGTCCTGGTTCAAGAAGCAGGCCGACAAGTATCAGACCGAGATCAACAGCGTCCTGCGCAAGCACATGCTGAAGCGCGGCTAATTCATACTGATGGCGGACCCGAGCGTTCGCCTCAATGAAAAATCCCGGGCAACGCCGCTGCGTTGTCCGGGATTTTCTTTTCGCCTTTAGCGCGTCGGGACAGGCTTCTCGCCGCGATAGTCGTAGAAGCCGCGCTGCGCCTTGCGCCCGAGCCAGCCTGCTTCGACATATTTCACGAGCAGCGGGCAGGGCCGGTATTTCGGATCGGCGAGCCCATCATGCAGTACCTGCATGATCGAAAGGCATGTATCTAGTCCGATAAAGTCTGCAAGTTGCAGAGGCCCCATCGGATGATTGGCGCCGAGGCGCATCGCGGTATCGATGCTGTCGACCGTACCGACGCCCTCGTAAAGCGTGTAGATCGCTTCATTGATCGTCGACATCAGGATGCGATTGACGATGAAGGCCGGAAAATCTTCGGCGACAGTCGCGGTCTTGCCGATTTTTCCGACAAATGTCTTCACCGCCTCAAAGGTCGGCTCGCCGGTGGCAATGCCGCGCACAAGCTCGACGAGCTGCATCAGCGGCACCGGATTCATGAAGTGAATGCCGATGAATTGTTCGGGCCGGTCGGTCGCCGACGCAAGGCGCGTGATCGGGATCGATGACGAATTCGATGCGATGATCGCGCCCGGCTTCAAGTGCGGACACAGCGCGCGAAGCAGATCTTGTTTGACCTCTTCGCTTTCCGTCGCCGTTTCGATAACAAGATCGGACGGTGCGAGATCGCTCAAGTCTTTCGCAGGCTTGATGCGCGCGAGCGCAGCGCTGCGGTCTCTTTCGGAGATCGTGCCTTTTGCCGCTTGTTTTGCCGTATTGGCAGAAACCGCTTCAAGCGCGGCTGCGATCTTTTCGTCGTCGACATCGTTGAGAAGAACGTCATAGCCCGCAAGCGCACACACATGCGCAATGCCCGCGCCCATCTGGCCGGCACCGATTACGCCTACGGTCCTGATCTCAGCCATTACACTTGGTCCGGAACAGCCGCCTCACGAGCGGAGGGGGACCGTAGTCATACGGTCCCGGTGGGTCAACGCGGAAGCGTCGGCGGTGCGATGGTTTTGGCCGAGATGGTTTTAGGAGCCCGGCCAAACCACGGCACATCGGTCCGTTTGAACAGCGCAATGAGCAGGCCACCGGCCACAAAGCCGCCGAGATGTGCCCACCAGCCGGTCGCCTCGTCGATCCCGGTCCAGAGGCTCGCACCCTGGACGAGGATCCATATCGCGATAATCCAGACGGCGGTGAGCCGCAGCGGTATGCGCGCGAACAGCATGATCCAGACTTTCACGCGCGGATGCAGCAAGAGATAAGCGGCGATCACACCGGCAATTGAACTTGAGGCGCCGATCAGCGGCGCCTCCGATGCGGGCATTGCAAACGCGTGTGCGAGCCCGCCGGCCGCGCCGCACAGCAAATAGAAGACGATGAAGCGCCAATGCCCCATCGAGTCTTCGATATTGTCGGCAAAGACGAAGATGAAGAGCAGATTGCCGATCAGATGGATCGGGTCGCCGTGTAAAAAAAGCGATGTGAAGAGTGTCGCCCAGGCCGGCGCGCCGGAAATATCGTCCGGCAAAGCGGCATCGCCGAACAACAGCGCCGGGATCATGCCGTAGCCGATCGTGATATCGAGATTGGTGTCGGAGGAGAGCCCGAAACGCATCGCGCAGAAGATCAAGGCGTTCAGCGCGATCAGCCCCCACGAAACGTATGGCGTGCGGATGACAAGACGCGGATTGTCATCGCTGAAAGGGACGAAGACCATCTCAGATGCTTACGCGGTTCTGAACCGCGTGCGGCTGCTCAGAACCGATAGCCGATGCGGGCGCCGGCTTCGGTGATGCCGCGATTGGCATCGCACAGACCGGCATTCGACAAATGCTCGACCGTACCGATGACGCTCCAGTTCTCGTTGAAGCGGAAGCCGAGAGAGGCGCTCTCGCGGAACAGCACGCTGCAGCCGAGCGCGCTTTCCCCAACGGGCGCGTCCGCGCCGGTGTCCCCGTCATGGACGCCGCCGCCGAAGGTTGCTTCGACGAACACCTTGTCCAGGACATCGACCGTCCAGGTGAGGCCGGCATAGCCGTGGCTCGGAGCGTCGTCCGTGTTGATGGTCGCGCCGACATGAAGGCGCGGCACAAACCAGGCCTGTCCGCCGATCGGCAGGCGGCTGGTGAGAAGTTCGAGATTGACGCTGACCGACTGACCCTCCGGCGGATCGTCGACGCCATAAGCGTAGATGCCGCCGCGGACCTCATCGAGGACGCGCCAGGAATAGGCGGGTTCGGCGACATAAGCCTCGGCCGCGGGCGATGGCGCCACGAGATCGGCTGCATGCGCTGCACCGCACAGCAAAGCGGCGGCCGGAATGGCCGCGAATATATGGGTACTGATCCGCATCTGGCCCCCGGCCCCTTGTCGGGAGGAATTTAAGCAGCGCTCAAAGCGCAAATAAACGGGAGTCTGTACGCATGTGCAAAACTGCACGCTATCGCTTTGCACTTGTGGCATTCCGGCCACGTTATCGGCCCATCGTCCACAACGCGAGCATGATAACGCCGATGGCTACAGCCTGAAGCAGTACGCGCCAGCGCATCAGGTTCTGCGAGCGGCTCGGCGAGCCGCCTTTCATCATGTTGATGAGACCCAGCAGAAGGACGATCGCCACCGCTGCAATGGCGACAATGACAAAGATTTTAGACAGATCCATGTGGCTCACGCGTTCAGCCGCCAGATCGCGGCATTGAGGATGGCCGCATAAGTCACCCAAACAAGATAGGGCGCAAGCAGCCAGGCCGCGAGCGCGTCCTTCCGGCGAAAGGCGAGGATCGTCCAGACGATCGCGGGAATAAGAAGGACGATCACGGCAAAGCCGGCCGCCGGGCTCTGATGACCGAAGAAGGCAAACGACCAGACGACGTTCAGGCAGAGCTGGATGGCGAAGGGGATCAGCGCACGGTTGCCGGCGATCCAGCCGCCCGATGCGGCAACGACCCGCCAGAGCGAGATTGCCATCAGTGCGAACAGGATCGTCCAAGCGACCGGAAAGGCCCAATTGGGCGGTGTGAAACCCGGTTTGGCGAGTGTTTCGTACCAACCGAGACCCGGAACGGTTGCGATCGAGCCGAGCCGGGCGGCAAGAAAGCAGATCAGAAAGCTGAGCAGCAAAGCGAGCGGGGAGCGCAATCTCGCCACACGGAAACTCTTGGTAACATTCATGTTTTTAATTCCACGATAGATGAATGGGGTTAGCGAGGATTCCTTGAAAAATGAACGGTTTCCGAGGCGACCAGCAACCTCCTGTTAAGTCAAAGCACCTACTTTCATCCTCATGAAGCAGGGCTAAACCTGCACATATTTCGGGGCCTTGGGGGAATAGATGCTGTCTCGTTTGCGCAATGCATTGCTGTCGGTGCGGGTTCCGGCGGCGCTGACCTCCGTCCGCGTGCGCATCGCGCTGCTGTCGATTGCCCCGCTGACCGCGCTCCTGATTACGGCTGCAACCTATTTCGTCGGCCAGCGCAATGTCACTGAAGCCGTCGAGCGCGCCGACCGCTATTCCGAAATCGCCTCAGAGGTCGAGCGCTTCCGCGGCCAGCTGGCCACCATGGCCTCGTCCGTTGCCGAATTCCGCCTGAAGGCCTCCGACAGCGGCAAGCGTTCCTTCGAGCAGGCCGCCAAGGAAGCAACGCGCGCCATCGAGGCGATCCGCGAGAATACCGATGACGAAAATCTCCTCGCCAATGTGGCGACTTTGGCGGACGGTCTGACCCAGACCTCCGATGCGTTTGCGCGCATTGTCAAAGCCCAGGGCGTGCTCGGCACCAGCAAGACGCCCGGCGTCGATGCGCGTCTTGCCTCGACCGGCGATGAACTCGACGTCAAGCTCGATCAGGAACTCAATACGCTCGGCGAAGAGAGCTATGCGATCTCCAAGACCGCGCAGGAAGCGCTGAAGGACCAGAAGAGCTTCATGATCACCGGCAGCGCTGCGCTGGCCGATGCCTTCACCGCTAAAACCGCGCTGCTGATCGAACAGATCAAGGGCAGCCTGCTCGACGAAGCCAAGAAGGACGAACTCGTCACGGCGATCGAAGCGTATCAGATCCTCTTCAAGGAATGGCGCGCTGCCAAAGCCGAGCAGGCGTCCGCCGCGCTCGTGACCGGCGACGTGCTCGAAACCGTTTCGCTCAACACATCCTCGCTTCTTGCTTTCGCGCGCGATGGCCGCACGGCAACCGTCGAGCAGCGTCACGCCGCTGAACAGCAGACCAATATGATTGCGCTCGGCATCATCGCGGTCGCGGTTCTTCTCTGCTCCACGATGGGCTTCCTCATCGGCCGCGCGGTGACGCGCCCGATCGGCCAGCTCACCGATGCGATGCGCCGCCTTGCTGACGGCGATACGCAGATCAAGGTCGATTCCAGCGGCCGTGACGAACTCGCCGCGATGGCGCGCGCCGTCCTCGTCTTCCGCGACAATGCGATCGAACGCGAACGTCTTGCCAATGAGCAGGCCGCCGCGCAGACGCAGCGCGAAGCGCGGGCTCGCGCGGTTGAAGAACTGGTGCGCGGCTTTGAAGCGCGCGCCGACTCGGCGATCGCCGGCGTACGTGCAGCCGCAACCCAGCTCGAAGGTACCGCCGCAGGCCTTGTCGATGCGTCGAGCAAAGTCTCCGAAGAAGCGCGTCAGGCCGGCACCGCCGCCTCCAGCGCGTCCGCCAACGTCACCGCGGCCGCGGGCGGCGCCGAAGAACTCGCTTTGTCGATCCAGGAGATCGATCAGCAGGCCTCGAAGTCGACGGAAGTGTCCTCGCGCGCCGTCACCGAAGCCAACAAGACGGTTCAGACCATGTCCTCGCTCGCCGGCGCCGCAACGCGCATCGGCGAAGTCGTGAACCTCATCCAGGCGATCGCCGCGCAGACCAATTTGCTCGCGCTGAACGCCACGATCGAAGCCGCGCGCGCCGGCGAAGCCGGCAAGGGCTTTGCGGTCGTCGCCCAGGAAGTGAAGAGCCTTGCATCGCAGACGGCGAACGCGACGGAAGAAATCGCACGCCAGATCGGCGCCATCCAGGAAGCGTCCGGCGAAGCCGGCGTCGCCATGGAACGCGTGTCGAACATCATCGAGGAAATGTCCCAGATCGCCGCCGCGGTTGCCGGCGCGGTCGAGGAGCAGAACGCAGCGGTCCGCTCGATCGCCGGCAACGTCGCCCGCGCTTCGGGCGAGGCCCAGTCCGGCGCCGAGGCCATGGAATCGGTCGAAGGCGCGGCGGAAAGTGCCCGTGCGGTGGCTGACGATGTGGCCGAACTCGCCTCCGGCCTGTCGCGCGAAGCCGGCCAGCTCGAAGAGGCGGTCCGCGACTTCCTCAAGGGCGTCCAGGCCGCCTGATTAAAAATTACTCGCCTCGAACCTCCGGGGCGGCTATCTGAATTCTGAACGGACGGGCGCTTTTCGCGTCCGTCCGTTTTGGTATCGCGAGGTCTCGACTTGGCTCTCGGCCGCCTGAAATCCCTTTGGGCCATCTGTTACGACGTCTATGTGCGGTTCGCCGCCCATGACGCCTGGGCGATTTCGAGCCATGTGGCCCTGTCGGTCCTTTTGGCTCTCTTCCCCTTTTTGATCGTCGTCACCTCGATCGCCTCGCTGATCGGCACCGATGAAATTGCCGCCCAGGTGGTGAGTCTTGCCTTCGAAGGCTGGCCGCCGGCTTTGTCGGGGCCGCTCGCCGGCGAGATCACCCGCGTTCTCACCGGCCGCCGCCTCGACCTTCTGACCGTCGGTGTCGTGCTTTTGCTCTGGACCTCGTCCTCGGCGGTGGAGGCGATGCGGGTCGCGCTCGTGCGCGCCTATGGCGTGCCGGATATGAGGTGGTGGTATTGGACCCGCCTGCAGAGCATCGGCTTCATGCTGCTGGGCGCGGTCGGCATGTTCCTGCTCGCCTTCGCCGTCGTGCTGTGGGGTCCGATCTGGAACACGGCCACGGCCTATATCCCCGATCTCGGCGCTGCGACCTGGAATGCGCTCGCCTTCCGCTACATCTCGACCAGTCTTTTCCTCATGGGCGGGCTGATGCTCGCCCATTTGTGGCTGCCGCCACAGCGCATCCCGGTTCTTGCGACGCTGCCGGGCACGTTCCTGACCATGCTGCTGTGGCTCGTCGGTGCCGCGGTGTTCGGCTACTGGCTGTCGCGCTGGGCGAACTATGCGTCGACCTATGCCGGCCTCGGCTCGATTATGGCCGTCATTTTCTTCCTCTACATCAACTCCGTCGCCTTCATTCTCGGCGGCGAGCTGAATGCGGTTCTGGCGACGCGCCGCAGAACCCGCGAAGCGCGTGAGGCTTCCGAAGCCGAGGAACAAGCAGGGAAAGAAGACGTTGTTTCCTCAAAAGAGGAGACAGCGCGTGACACATCAGGATCGGGACGGCCCGCTCGTCGAAACAGCAAACGAAACAAGGCAGGGTCCTAAAGGCACGCCGGTTCTGTGGGTGCTGATCGTCGGCCTTTCGCTCGCAGTCCTGTCGCTGTTCTATTTCATGTCGACGAGCGTCGAGGATCCGCCGGGTCCGGGCACGGGCGTTCCGGCGACCGAAGCGGCGCCGCCGGTTACTCCGAAATAATCAGCGATGATTAGCGGCGTTCGGACTGAACCGGCTGTTGCCGGGTTCAGCGACGTTCCTCATTGGCCGGATCTGGCGGCAGGACTTCGTAATCCGTCGTAATGACGGTCTCGCGCGGTCCGGGCTGCGGAACGTTGGGGCGCGTCTTGCCGCGCCGCCAGCGGTAGAACCAGTCGATCGCCAGAATCGCCGGGAAGGCGAACAGGAAAACGGCGAAGGAAAATACCGCCAGCGATACGACGAGCGCGGCCGCCAGCGCGCCGATAATGGCGACCTGCCAGGCCGGAAGCTTGAGCGTCCGGAAAGTGCCGAAGGGATAGCGTTCGTTCATGGGGCGGAACTATTCATCGCGATAAAGGCTACTCCAAGACGGAAACTCATGAGTCCTGATGAGCGTTAATGTCACGGGGGCGCCGGGATCTTGGGAGAGATCGCCATGCCGTCCACCGCCATCGGACGTATCGCCTATTTGGCCTCAGATCGTGAACTCGACGTTACTTTTGTCGGTTCGGGCCATACCTACACCTATATCGGGGTCGAACCGGAGATCCATGAGGAGTTCCGGCGGGCACCCTCCAAGGGCCGGTTCTTCAACTCAAGGATCAAGGACCGCTACCCGTTCCGCCGCTGGGGCGTGGGTCCGGCCTTCACGCCCCCTGAGCTTCGATCGCCAGGGCATGCACCCGCTCGGCGAGCTCCGCACTGAGGACCTGATTGATCGCCCGATGGGTCTCGACCCGGCTCTTGCCGGCAAAGGCCGCCGAGGCGATCCGAACCCGGAAATGGGTCTGGCCGCCCTCCTGCCAGCCGCCATGGCCGGCATGGTTCTGGCTCTCGTCGATGACCTCAAGACGTGCCGGATCGAAGGCCGCCCTCAATTTGGTCTCGATCCTCGCTTTGAAATCCATGCCTGAAAGCTCTCGCAGTTTTGGGCCTTTGCACCCATATAGGAACTCGACGTCAACCCCTTCAACCGAGACTAAGATACGCGGCCAGCTTCGCTTGTCGGGGCCGGACGGCGCGCTCATAATCGAATGATGAAACTCGACTCGCCCTGGTTCGACGGTATCCGCGCCGCCAAAAAGCCTTCTCAAGCAGAGGCTAAGGCGATCCCGGGCGGCTGCGACCATCCCGGCTGCGCCCAAAAGGGCGAGTTCAAGGCTCCCAAGGGCCGGGACCGGGAAGGCCAGTATTTCAACTTCTGCGTACAGCATGTCCGGGAGTACAACCAGTCCTATAATTACTTCCGGAACATGGACGATGATCAGATCCAGGCCTGGCAGAAGGACAGCCTGACCGGCCACCGGCCGACCTGGACCATGGGCGTGAACAAGCAGGGCTCGGCCCGGCCGCATTCGACCCATCCGCGCTACGCCAACTGGAACTTCGCCGACCCCTATAATCTGTTCGGCAAGGAACCGGGCCGCCCCGCGGAGCCCCAGAAGGCGTCCCGCACCCTGAAAAAGGTCGAGTTGAACGCACTTCAGGAGCTCGGGGTCGAGGAGACGGCCACGGCCGAGGAGATCAAGACGAGGTTCAAAACGCTGGTGAAACGGCTGCATCCCGATGCCAATGGCGGGGACCGCGGCACAGAGGACAAATTGCGCGCCGTCATCCAGGCGTATAATTACCTGAAACAAGCCGGTCTCTGCTGAGGCCGCCGCCCGTGCGGGGTGTCACTGCGGTTTCGCCCGCGGTTCCCAGGAGAATGAGTTCAATGGCAGTTGCAGCTGAGAAGGCGTCCGGCCTCCCGGATATGAAAGTGTCCGTGCGTCAGGTGTTCGGCATCGATTCCGATATGGAAGTGCCGGCCTATTCGGAAGTCGACGAGCATGTTCCGGATATCGATCCGGATTATCTGTTCGACAGGACAACGACGCTTGCGATCCTTGCCGGCTTTGCCAAGAACCGCCGCGTGATGGTCTCGGGCTATCACGGCACCGGCAAATCCACGCATATCGAACAGGTCGCCGCGCGCCTCAACTGGCCGTGCGTGCGCATCAACCTCGACAGCCATGTCTCGCGCATCGATCTCGTCGGCAAGGACGCGATCGTCATGAAGGACGGCTTCCAGGTCACCGAATTCAAGGACGGCATGCTGCCTTGGGCGCTGCAGAACAATATCGCCCTCGTCTTCGACGAATACGATGCTGGCCGTCCGGACGTGATGTTCGTGATCCAGCGCGTGCTGGAAGTCTCGGGCCGCCTGACACTGCTCGATCAGAAGCGCGTCATCCGTCCGCATCCGGCGTTCCGTCTGTTCGCCACCGCCAATACGATCGGCCTCGGCGACACGTCGGGCCTTTATCACGGCACGCAGCAGATCAATCAGGGCCAGATGGACCGCTGGTCGATCGTGACCACGCTCAACTATCTGCCGCACGACAGCGAAGTGGATATCGTTCTCGCGAAATCGCCGCATCTGAAAGGCAAGCCCGAAGGCCGCGACCTCGTCTCGAAAATGGTGCGCGTTGCCGATCTGACGCGTTCGGCGTTCATCAATGGCGATCTGTCGACCGTGATGAGCCCGCGTACCGTTATCACCTGGTCCGAGAATTCGGACATTTTCGGCGATATCGGTTTTGCGTTCCGGCTGACCTTCCTCAACAAATGCGACGAGCTCGAACGTGCTCTGGTGGCCGAGTTCTACCAGCGCTGCTTCGGCCAGGATCTGCCGGAAAGCGCGGTCAACGTCGCGCTGAGCTGAGATGATCTCCAATACCGGCCCCGGCAAACCGAATAAGGAACCGCCGAGCGAGCCCTTAAAGCGCGCGGTGTCCGGAACGCTGCGCGCGATTTCGGGCAAGCCGGAGCTCGACATCACATTCGCATCCGAGCGCGCCCAGCTTGTTGCGGGCGCAGCGCGTTTGCCCGAGCCGCCGCGCCGCATGTCGAAAAAAGACGCGGCGATCCTGCGCGGCCAGGCCGATGCGCTGGCACTGAAACTTGCCTGCCACGATCCGAAGGTTCATTCGCATCTTCTGCCGAAAAGCACCGATGCAAAGGCGGTGTTTGAAGCCGTCGAACAGGCGCGCTGCGAAGCCATCGGCGCGCGCCGCATGACGGGCGTTGCGCAAAATCTCACGGCGATGCTCGACGAGCGCTACACCAAAGCCAGTTACACGGACATTGCCGATCGCGAGGAAGCGCCGATCGAAGATGCGCTTGCGCTGATGGTGCGCCAGCGTCTCACCGGTCTTGAGCCGCCGCCGAGCGCAAAGAAGGTCGTCGATTTGTGGCGCCCCTGGATCGAGGAACGCGCCGGCAAAAATCTCGAACGGCTCGATCTTCTTCTGAACGATCAGAAGGCGTTCGCACGCACGATCCACGAAATGCTGAGCCAGCTCGAAATGGGCGATGAGCTCGCGGGCTATCTCGACGACGATCTGTCGGATGATCAGGACCCCGACTCGGACCAGGATCCCGGTCAGGAAGAGGGCGGCGAGCGCGGCGACGACGAGTCGGAGGGCATGCAGTCGACGGAAGCGGAAGCCTCCGATGACGAACCCGACTTCGGCGAGATGGAAAAGGCCGATGCGCCGCCGTCGGAAATGCCGGACGAGGCCGATGCGGAAGATGCAAAAGACATCACCGAGCCGCCGCGCCGTTCGCTTTCCAACAGCGAAAGCCGTGGCTTCGATTATCGCGCCTATACGAACAAATTCGATGAGATGCTGAACGCGGAAGATCTGTGCGAGCCGGAAGAACTGGCTCGTCTCAGATCCTATCTCGACAAGCAGCTGACCAATCTTCAGGGCGTTGTCGGCCGTCTCGCCAACCGTCTGCAGCGGCGTCTTCTGGCGCAGCAGAACCGCGCCTGGGAGTTCGATCTCGAAGAGGGCATGCTCGATCCGGCGCGCCTGTCGCGCGTCATCACCGATCCGATGCAGCCGCTGTCTTTCATGCGTGAGCGCGACACCGATTTCCGCGATACGGTCGTCACGCTTCTGCTCGACAATTCCGGCTCGATGCGCGGACGTCCCATCACCGTGGCCGCAACCTGCGCCGACATCCTCGCCCGCACGCTCGAGCGCTGCGGTGTGAAGGTCGAGATTCTGGGCTTTACGACGCGCGCCTGGAAGGGTGGCGCCTCGCGCGAAGCCTGGCTGCAAGCCGGCAAGCCGCCCAATCCCGGACGGCTCAACGATCTGCGTCACATTATCTACAAGTCTGCCGATGCACCCTGGCGCCGCGCCCGGAAAAATCTCGGACTGATGATGCGCGAAGGTCTGCTCAAGGAAAACATCGACGGCGAAGCGCTCGAATGGGCGCATGACCGGCTGCTCGGCCGCCCGGAAAACCGGCGCATATTGATGATGATTTCCGACGGCGCGCCGGTCGATGACTCAACTCTGTCGGTCAATGCTGGCAACTATCTTGAACGGCATCTGCGCGCGGTGATCGACAAGATCGAAAACCGCTCGCCGGTCGAACTCGTCGCCATTGGCATCGGCCATGACGTGACGCGCTATTATCGCCGCGCGGTGACGATTGTGGATGCGGAAGAGCTCGGCGGTGCGATGACGGAAAAGCTCGCCGAACTCTTCGAGGAAGACTCGGGCGCAAAATCCGGAAAGACGCGCGCCCGCGCATGAATCGCGCGGCTTTTGTATTCTTTGCGCTGCTGGCCGCGCCCGCGGCCGCCGAACCCATCGCTGTCAAAGCTCAGCCGCTTTCCTATTTCTCTGCCGCAAATCCCGGTCAGAATGTCTTTGGCGCGCTGACCTTCCGCGGCGGGCTGGTGCTGACATCCGACAACAAGGATTTCGGCGGCATATCCGGCGTGCGCCTGGCTGCCGATGGAAAGCTCGTCGCCGTCACCGATCGCGGCCAATGGCTCACCGGCAAGCTCACCTATGACGGCGCAAAGCCGCTAGCGCTTGAGGGCGCCGAGCTTGCGCCGATGCTCAACGCAAATGGCAAAGCGCTGCGCGGCGGCGGCGCGGATGTGGAATCGCTGGAGGTTTCCGGTAACACCGCCTTTGCCGGCATCGAGCGTGTGCATCAGGTGCTGCGCTACGATTTATCGAAAGGCGTGAGCGCGGCCAAAGGCACAGGCGTCACTGTTCCGCGCGAGGCAAAGAGTTTTCCGTCGAATGGCGGCATTGAAGGCCTCGCCCTTGTGCCGGGCGGCGCGGAAAAGGACACGCTATTGATCGTCACCGAGGAAGCCTATGACGCGAAGGGCGATCATCTCGGTTTTCTTCTGCCCGGCCGCACCAAGAAGAAGATCAGACCTCTGACTTTGAAGCGCCGCGACAATTACGCGGTGACCGATCTGGCCTTTCTTCCGGGCGGCGATCTGATCGTGCTGGAACGGCGCTATGTGCCGCCGTTCTCGCTCAGCACAAGGCTGCGCCGTATTGTGCAAAGCTCAATTACCGAGGGCGCGCTGCTCGACGGCGAGGTTCTGCTCGAGGGCTTTTTCCCGGCGGACCAGATCGACAATATGGAAGCCGTGTCCGCTCATAAAGCCGCGGACGGGGCGAGCGTGATTACGCTGATGTCGGACGATAATTTCAGCCAGAGGCAGCGAACGATTTTGCTGCAGTTCGGAATCGCGGATTAGCGACCCGCGCGCGCCGTCTCGAACGGGCGGATAATGCTCATCAGCGCGCCATAGGGCACGAGCAGCAGCAGCGCCATCGCGACCTTCACGCAGAAATCGAAGAAGCCGAGGCCCATCCAGAGCGGCACGGTGATGCCGCCCGCGTAAGTGACGGGATCGGACATCGAAAGATCGCCGGCAAAAGCGAGCGTGAAGAAGATGATCGTGTCGAGCGCCGAACCGAGAAGGCTGCCGGCAAGCGGCGCACGCCACCAGGTCTGACGGCGCAGCCAGTTGAACACGGTGACGTCGAGAAGCTGGCCGACCATGAAGGCCGTGCCCGAAGCGAGTGCGATGCGCGGCGTCGCAAGAACGATGGACAGAACGACGGCGATGGCAAAACCGGCATAGACGACGCGGCGCGTCATCTTGGGGCCGAAGCGGCGGTTCGTCAGATCGTTGACGAGGAAGGCGACCGGATAGGTCAGCGCGCCCCAGGTCAGGTAATCCGCAAGGCCGAAAGCCTGGATCGGATACTGGACGGCGAAATTCGACAGCGCGACGACGCCCGTCATCGCGAGGATTGGCAGAACGAGGTCTTTCGCCTCGAAGCGGATGCGGGAGGTGGTCACGGCGCCTCTCAGGCGGCCGCGGACTCGCCGGCCTTGCGGATCTTGCGGCGCAGTTCCTTGGCCTTCTGCGACAGGTCCGCTTCCGAAGATTTCAGAAGAAACGCGTCGAGGCCGCCGCGATGCTCGACCGAGCGCAGGGCGTTGGCGGAAATGCGCAGGCGCACCGACTGGCCGAGCGCGTCGGACAGGAGCGTCACCTTGAGCAGGTTCGGCAGGAACCGCGTCTTGGTCTTGCGGTTCGAATGGCTGACCAGGTGGCCAACGAGGACGGACTTACCGGTCAGTTCGCAGCGCCGCGACATCGCAGGCTCCATAAAACTCTAGAATTGCGGGACGAGCAGGCCGGAGCCGTCACTATCTTTCGGAAAAGAAGGATGGCCCACGAGCAAACCGCTCGAAGGTCGGGGTGTATAGGCTCCAAGCGCCCCAAAGGTCAAGGAAAAGGGTATCCCCCGGACGGCAGGTGAGTCCCGGCGGCAACGCCCCGGGCTAATCGCTTTGGCCCGTCTCGACGGAGAACCAATCCTGCCCCATTCTAAAGTGAATATGAATCGCCGGTTTTTCGGCGTGTCGAGAGGCAGTTTGAGGTGAAGCCGACCCGGACCCAGGTTTCCGGCGCCCGCCGCTTGGGGCGATTGGGCGGGGTCCTTGCTGTGCTCAGCGCACCCCTTTTTGCCGGTGCGGCGCAGGCCGGCGACACCGAATTCAACGCCCGCTACACGGTCCGCCTGGCCATCCTGCCGCTGACCTTCGCGACCGGCAATCTGAAGGCGACGATCCCCGAAAAGGGCCGCTATACGGTCGATTTCTCGGCCACCGGCACCGGCTTCAAGATGAGCGGCAAATCGGCCGGTGTCGTGCAGGCCAATATGCTGTGGCCGGTCAGCTCCGCGATGGACACCTCCGACAGCGAGGAAACCCGCAAAATCCGCCTCGCTTTGTCGCGGGGCCGGGTGCGCCAGGAAACGGTGACCCCGCCGATCCCCTACCGGCCGGACCGCATTCCGATCACCCAGGAACACCGCAAAAACGTCATTGACCCGATTTCGGCGCTGTTCATGCCGGTCATCAGCAAGAACGGACCGGCGGAGCCCAGCAATTGCGACCGGAACCTGCCCATTTTCGAGGGCACCGAGCGCTTCGATATCAAGATGTCCTATCTCAGGATCGAGATGGTGAAGACGGATAAGGGCTATGCCGGCCCCGCCGTCGTCTGCCGGGCGACCTATAAGGCGATTTCCGGCCACCGGCCGAAAAGCTCGGTCCAGTTCATGGAGCAGAACCGCACCATTGAGGCGTGGCTCGCCCCGGTCGAGGGGACGAACATGCTGGCCCCCTGGCGGGTCTCCATGTCGACCAAGGTCGGCACGCTCATTCTGCAGGCGACCGAGTTCAAGACGGCCGCGGCCGAGACCTCAGGCTCCACCGCCGCGCCGACCAAACAGGCCGATGCCCGTGCTGTCGCCCCGGCTGTGTCCGAAACCGGGACACCGCGTTAACCGCGTTCTTCGAGTTTTCCACAAAACCGCTGAAAGCCGATTCAGCATCATGTAGCCGCCTTGGCGCCGGGCACATGATCTTGCGGGGGCAGAACAGGAACATCGGCCATGGGCCGATTCGGTCAGGCTCTGTTCCCCATCTGGCCGAACGTTAACGGCACAGTCCGGCACACCGCGAGGAACGAACCGGGATTCTGTCCGAGTCAGCGATTCGGGCCGGGTTTGTTCGGCGCGTGTTCCCGCATAACCGGTGTTAAGGAAAACGGCGGCGGGCCGCGCCAATCTGTGGTAAACCGCCGTCTCTCCCACACATAGCGCCAGACCGATGTTGCGCCCTCGCACCCTTTTGCCCGCAGAGCGCGGACGTAACGTCACCGCCGTTCTCGGGCCGACCAATACCGGCAAGACCCATCTCGCCATCGAGCGGATGGTAGCGCAGGGCTCGGGCCTGATCGGCCTGCCGCTGCGGCTGCTTGCGCGCGAGGTCTATCAGCGCATCGTCGACAAGGTCGGCACTGAAAAGGTCGCGCTGATCACCGGTGAAGAGAAGATCACCCCGAAGAACGCGCGCTTCTTCGTCTCGACCATCGAAGCGATGCCGCAGGATCTCGAGGTCGATTTCGTCGCCATCGACGAAATCCAGATCGCCTCCGATCTCGATCGCGGCCATGTCTTTACGGACCGCCTGCTCAACCGGCGCGGCCGACACGAGACGCTGCTCCTCGGCGCGTCGACCATGCGCGGGCTCGTCGAGCGGCTTCTGCCCGGCGCCAACATTGTCGGGCGGCCGCGCCTGTCCAATCTCACCTTCGCCGGCGAGAAGAAGATCACGCGCCTGCCGCGGCGCTCGGCGATCGTCGCCTTCTCGGCCGACGAGGTCTACGCGATCGCCGAACTCATCCGCCGGCAAAGGGGAGGTGCCGCCGTTGTCCTCGGTGCATTGTCGCCGCGCACGCGAAATGCGCAGGTCGAGCTCTATCAGTCGGGCGATGTCGAATATCTCGTAGCGACCGATGCCATCGGCATGGGGCTCAATCTCGACGTCGATCACATCGCCTTTGCCGGCGACCGCAAATTCGACGGATTCCAGTTCCGCCGCCTTAACCCCTCGGAATTCGGCCAGATCGCCGGCCGCGCCGGCCGCTACATGAACGACGGCACATTCGGCACGACGGGCCGCTGCCCGCCATTCGAAAAGGAGCTGGTGGAGCGCCTCGAAGGGCACAATTTCGAGTCTGTACGCCTCATGCAGTGGAGGAATACCGATCTCGATTTCTCCTCTGTGGCGATGCTGCAGCTGAGCCTTGCGGTTGCACCCACGGAATCCGGCCTCACGCGCGCGCCGACCGGTGAGGACGTCACCGCGCTCGAATATGCGGTGCGCGATCCGGATGTGCGGGATGTGGCAAACGGGCGCGATGCCATCGCGCGGTTGTGGGATGTGTGCCAGGTGCCGGACTACCGAAAGGTCTCTCCGGCCGCTCATGCCGAACTTGTCACGTCCCTCTATGGATTTTTGATGCGGGAGGGTAAAATCCCCGACGACTGGTTTGCCCGGCAGGTGTCGCTGGGCGATCGCACGGACGGAGACATCGACACACTCTCGGCACGGATTGCACATATCCGTACCTGGACCTTCGTCGCCAACAGGCCGGATTGGCTCAAAGATCCGGAACATTGGCAGGGGGTCGCTCGCGGTGTCGAAGATAAATTGTCGGACGCGCTGCATGAGAGACTCACGCAACGCTTCGTCGACCGCCGCTCATCGGTTCTGATGCGGCGTCTCAGGGACAAGGACATGCTTGACGCGGAAGTGACGGATAAGGGCGATGTGCTGGTCGAAGGCCAGCACGTAGGACGTCTTGCGGCGTTCCGCTTCACGGCGGATCAAAGCGCCGAGGGCGAGGACGGGCGCGCGCTGCGCGCCGCCGCGGTCAAAGCTTTGGCGGGCGAATTTACGCGGCGTGCAGACAAGCTTGCATCCGCCGCCGACGCCGACATCGTTCTGTCGTCCGATGGCACGCTGCGCTGGCTCGGGGAGCCCGCGGGCAAGCTCGCGGCGGGCGAACATATCCTGCGTCCGCGGTCGCGCATTCTGGCCGACGACACGCTTGCCGGTCCCGATCGCGAAAAAGCGGAAACGCGTCTGCAGCTCTGGATCGATGCGCATGTGAAGCGCCTTCTTGGTCCGCTCTTCGATCTCGAAGCGAGCGAAGCGCTGACCGGCATCGCGCGCGGCCTTGCCTTCCAGGTGGCCGAACATCTCGGCGTGCTCGACCGCACGCGCGTCGCCGACGACGTGAAGGGCCTTGAACAGGACGCGCGCGCAAGCTTGCGCAAGCTCGGCATCCGCTTCGGCGCCTATCACATCTATCTTCCGCTGCTCCTGAAACCCGCGCCGCGGGCGCTTGCCGCCCAGCTCTGGGCGCTGAAGCAGGAGACCGCGGTTGCGGGCCTCGACGACGTTCCGGCCCTTGCTGCAAGCGGCCGCACGAGTTTCAAGGCCGATCCTGCGGTGTCGCAGGATCTTTATCGCGCACTCGGTTATCGCCTGTGCCAGGACCGCGCGGTGCGCGTCGATATTCTCGAGCGCCTTGCCGATCTCATCCGTCCGGCGATTGCCTATCGTGCCGGCGTGACGCCGGGCGATCCGCCGGCGGGCGCTGCCGACGGCAACGGATTTACCGTTACCGTTGCGATGACATCGCTGACAGGATGCTCGGGCGAGGATTTCAGCGCCATCCTGCGCTCACTCGGCTATAGACTCGACCGCCGTCCGGCGCCGAAGCCGGAAGCCGTCCCCGCGCTTGCCGCGGATGTACCTACAGAGACAGTGCCGGAGCCCGTCGAGGCGAGCCCGGAGACGGACGCGCCGATTGCCGATGCGGTGATCGAAGCCCCGGCTGAGACGCCGGCCGAAGCGATCCTTGCCGAATTTGCCGCCGGCACGCCGGGCGATAGCTCGGGCGCAACGACCGCCGCCGCCGAACCGGTGATGATCGATATCTGGCGCCCCGGCCGGCAGGACCATCATCGCCGCCCCGATCAGCAGCAGCGCCGTCCGGACAACAGAAAGCGCTTCGAGAATCGCGAGGGCGGCCGTGAAGGTGCGGGAGCGCCGGACGGTAAACCGCGTCCCCAGCGCCGCCCCGATCGCGACGGCAAGACGAATTTCAAAGGCGGGTTCAAGGGCGGGCAAAAGGGCCCGCGCCGCGATGACGGCGCCGGCAAGCCTCAGCGTCAGGCTCCGCCGCCGCGCCGCGAAAAGCCGCTCGACCCGAACTCGCCCTTTGCGGCTCTGGCCGGTCTGAAGGCCCAGCTCGAGGGCGACAAGACGAAAACGTGATCCTCGTCAGAAAAGAGGGTCCCGGGCCCGGAGGACGCCAGCGCATCGACAAATGGCTCTGGCATGCGCGGGTCGGGAAGACCCGCAGTCTTGTCCAGAAACTCGTCTTGTCGGGTCATGTCCGGCTGAACGGGACGCGGATCACGGCGTCGAGCCAGGCCGTGAAAACAGGCGATGTTCTGACGATCGCCCTGGAGAACCACGTCCGCATTCTCGAAGTGAAGGGATTTTCGGAGCGGCGGGGCAGCGCTCCGGCGGCGGCGCTCCTATATGGAGATCTCAGCCCGCCGCCTGTCCCGGCCGAACCCAAACCGCCGTCCGGCCTTAGCCGCGAAAAGGGGGCGGGGAGGCCCACCAAACGGGACCTCCGGGCCATCAATCTGATAAGGGGCCGCGACTAGGTGTGGCTTGCGCCCCGCCCAAGCCTCGACTAGGCAAACACTGGAAATCGACCAAAAAGGCCCGCAATGCCCTACGTAGTCACCGAAAACTGCATCAAGTGCAAATACATGGACTGCGTGGAGGTGTGTCCGGTCGACTGCTTTTATGAGGGCGAGAACATGCTCGTCATCCACCCCGACGAATGCATCGATTGCGGGGTGTGCGAGCCGGAATGCCCGGCCGAGGCCATCAAGCCGGATACCCAGCCCGGCCTTGAGAGCTGGCTGGAGCTGAATGCCCAGTATTCGAAGACCTGGCCCAATATTTCCGAGAAGGGCGAGGCTCCTGCCGACGGCAAGGAATGGGACGGAAAGCCCGGCAAGCTTGAGCTGTTTTCGGCCGAGCCCGGTGAAGGTAGCTAAAGTCTTAACCTTCCCCCGGCCGGGACCGTGGCCGATTTGCCATAAGCAAAGCGAAGATTTGCGGAAATGACATTTTTGTGGTAGGGTCAATACAGGCTCGGAGAACCACTCCGGGCGGGGGGCTCCGTAGAAAACGGGGCCTTTTTTCTCGACCAGCTTTCAGAATCCGAAGCATGGCCGACCGTCGTTCCCCCAATCTGGAACGGCCAGACCGTCCGCCCCAGAGGCGGAGAGAAAGGGACCCCAACATGCCGGCCAAAAAACCGGTCAAAAAGGCTGCCAAGGCCAAGTCAGGGAAGTCGGCGTCGGAAGTTAAGGCCAATAAGGCGAAAGCCAAGGCCAAGGTCGCCAGCAAGGCGGCCACGAAGACTGCAAAGACGGCCAAATCCAAATCGGCAAAGCCGAAGGCGCCTGCGAAAGCAAAGGCCCCGAAAGCTGTTGCCAAACCGGCCAAGGCCGCAGCCAAGCCCGTATCGGGCAAAGCAGCTGCGCCGGCCGTAAAGCCCGCGGCCAAACCGGCCGTGCAGGCAAAGCCCGTCGCGTCGCCGAAAGCGGCTGCGCCGGTGGTCAAGCCGGCCACTGTCGAGGCGAAACCCGTTGTTCAGGCAAAGCCGGCGGCTCCCGCCCTGGCCCAGCCGAAGCCCGTGATCAAACCGGCGTCCGTTGCGCCGGCAAAACCGGCGGCCGAGGCCCGCCCCGCAGATGGAGTGCGCAATAACATTATGAGTGATGCGGCAAAGAAGACCACGACGAAGCAGCACGGTTTCAAAACCAACGAGCACATCGTCTATCCGGCGCACGGCGTCGGCCAGATTGTGGCTATCGAAGAACAGGAAATCGCGGGCTACAAGCTCGAGCTTTTCGTGATCACCTTCGCCAAGGACAAGATGACCCTGCGCGTTCCGATCTCCAAGATCGCGAGCGTGGGCATGCGCAAGCTGTCGGCAGGCGATGTCATGACCCGCGCGCTCGACACCCTGAAGGGCCGTGCCCGCGTCAAGCGCACGATGTGGTCGCGCCGCGCCCAGGAATACGAAGCGAAGATCAATTCGGGCGATCTCGTCGCGATTGCCGAAGTCGTGCGCGACCTTCACCGCGCCGAAACGCAGCCGGAGCAGTCCTATTCGGAACGTCAGCTTTATGAAGCGGCGCTCGACCGGATGGCGCGCGAGCTCGCAGCCGTCGAAAAGCTGACGGACAGCGAGGCGATCAAGAAGATCGAAGCCATGCTGGCCAAGGGTCCGAAGCGCGGCCCGGCCAAGGCGGAAGACGCCGAAGGCGAGGCGGATGCGGAAGCTGAGCCGGAAGCCGAAGCCGAAGCGACCGACGGCGATGAGGCAGAAGCCGCCTAATTTCGCTGATATTTCAGGAGATTGAAAAAGCCCGGCCGCAGTGCCGGGCTTTTTTATTGGCTCCCGTTTAGGGCGCGATCTGAACCCTTCAAGGCCTTGGCGCGTTACTTTCGACGGCCCCGGCGTGAAAGGGGGGCGATCCATGGCACTCGGGAGGTTCACATGACGACCGACGGAAGCGTGCGGCACGGCCTTGTCCGTGCGGCGATGGATGCGCCTTTTCTGGAGCGCGAAGAGGAGCACCTTCTCGCGGTGCGTTGGAAAAGCGATTGCGATGAGGCGGCGCTGCACAAACTCGCCGCGGCGCATATGCGCCTTGTGATTTCGATCGCCGCGAAATTCCGTCATTACGGATTGCCGATGGCCGATCTCATTCAGGAAGGCCATGTCGGTTTGCTGGAAGCGGCGGCGCGTTTCGACCCCGACCGTGAAGTGCGTTTTTCCACCTATGCGACCTGGTGGATCCGCGCGGCGATCCAGGATCACATCCTGCGCAATTGGTCGATCGTGCGCGGCGGTACATCGTCGACGCAGAAAGCTCTGTTTTTCAGCCTGCGCCGTCTGCGCTGGCGGCTCGGCCGCACACATGGCGATCTCACCACCGCCGACATCAATCGCAAGATCGCCGCCGCCATCGGCGTTTCCGAGAAGGATGTGGCGCTGATGGATTCGCGCCTGTCCGGCCCCGATCTGTCGCTGAATGCGCCGCTGACGGAATCGGATGCCGACAATACGGCGGAGCGAATGGACTTTCTCGTCGACGATGCGCCGCTGCCCGATCAGACGGTGAGCGAACGCATCGATGAAGAGCGCCGTTCGAAATGCCTGAAACAGGCGATGCTCGTTCTGACCGATCGCGAGCTGAAGATCATTCGCGCCCGCAAGCTTTCGGAAGAGACGGCAACGCTCGAATCCCTCGGCGCGATGCTCGGCATTTCGAAGGAGCGCGTGCGACAGATCGAGAACCGCGCGCTGGAGAAACTGCGCCGCGCGCTCAGCGAAGCCGATCCCATGTTCGAAGTACGGGCGGCCTAAATTATTCGACGATAAGCTTCACGCGGTCGCCGGCTTTCAGATTTTGCTCGGGCCCGAGCCCGTTCAGCACCTGGAAGCGTTCGATATTGCGGTTCGGCACCGCCATGCGCTCGGCGAGCGACAGAATGGAATCGCCGGGCTTTACCGTGACGACGGCCAGACGCTGCGGACGAACCTCGGTCGATTCCGATGAGGTAAGGCGGCGGAAGGACAGAATTGACGAGCGGAAGATCAGATCCTGTTCCGGCGTCAGATTCTTCGCCGCATACACGATCCGGTAGACGTTCGATCCGAAGCGGATGCCGGCAATCCGGAAACTCCAGTCGCGCCCTTTGGCGATGGCGATGGCCGCCGGAAAACCGTTGATGCTGGTTTCCTCGACATTGGAGATCGCAACGCCTTCCATCAGATCGTTCGCAAGATGCTGGCCGAGCGGCTGGCCGTTCGGCACGAGCACGGTGTCGAGCCGTAGCGCCGTGTCGCTCGGACCGATGCCGACAATGCTTTCGGAGGCATTTTCGAGCGTGAAATTGTCCGGCGCGGTGAAGGAGAAGCCGATCACCGGATGGATGAAGCGGTTGCCGCGTACATATCCTTGCGCCGGATCGTCGCCATAGACCATGCCTTCGACGGCGGTGAGGAAGCGCCCGCGATCGTGTTCGCCTTGGCCGGCGCGGCCGCTCTCCTGCGCGGTGCGCGTTGCGATCTCGACGCGCTCGGGCGTTGCCGGATGGGTCGACATGAAGTCGATGGTTTCATTCTCGCTCGCGCCGCCAAAGCCCGTGGCGCGCAAAGTCGCGTTCTTGCCCATATTGGCGAGGAAATGCGCCGAGCCGAGCGGATCGAACCCGGCGCGGGCGAGATTTGCGACGCCCATACGATCGGCTTCCAGCTCCTGTTCGCGCGAGAAGCGGGCCAGCGCGATCTTGCTTTTGGCGAGTGTCGTGGCGCCGGCTTCCGCATCCCCGAGTACGTCGGTGACGATGCGCGAGACGAGAACCGCCTGGCGTTCCTTGTCGGCGCGGGCAAAAGCGTGGCGCGCCGTGACATGCGCCATTTCATGCGCAAGGACCGCGGCAACCTCGGATGTGTCGTTGGCAAGCGCAAGAAGGCCGCGCGTCACGTAGAGATCGCCGGTCGGCAGCGCGAAGGCGTTGATCGAAGGCGAATTCAGAACGGTGATGCGATAGGCGACGTCCGGCTGATCGGAGGCTTTTGAGATGCGCGCTGAAATGCCGGCAAGGAGAATGTCGAGCGCGGGATCGGCATAGGCGCCGCCATAGGCGGTCAGGATGCGGTTATGCTCGCGGCGCGAGGCGGTATCGGCGCCGACCGTGCGCGGGGCGGCCGAGGGCACAAGCCCGCTTTCCGGCTCCGTCGCCTTCTCGAATCCGGCGCAGCCCGCAGCGGCCAGAGCCGCGGCGAAGATGGCGCCCCGGCGAAACACGTCCAGTGGACTCACAGCCCCATATCCTTTGCACCGCTCCTTCGGGCTCACGTCTTTC